>JBAXEO010000009.1:0-25872 GCA_037140395.1 Coriobacteriia bacterium | reverse complement strand
GCGCGTGTCTGCACGTTACCACCGAGACTGCGAACCTCATGCGCACCCTGAAGGCCGGCGGCGCCGAGATCGTGCTCGCTGCCAGCAACCCGCTCTCCACGCAAGATGACGTTGCGGCCGCGCTGGTCGAGCACTACGGCATCCGCACCTACGCTATCAAGGGCGAGGACACCGAGACCTACTATCGGCACATCGACGAGGCCATCGCCTTCAAGCCGCACATGACGATGGACGACGGTGCCGACGTGGTCGGCCGCATCCACGCCGACTTCCCCGAGGCGCTCGCCGACATCATCGGCGGCACCGAGGAGACCACCACCGGTGTCATCCGCCTCGAGGCTATGGCCGCCGACGGCGCGCTCAAGTACCCGATTGTCGCCGTGAATGAGGCTGACACCAAGCATCTCTTCGACAACCGCTACGGCACCGGCCAGTCGACCCTCGACGGCGTCATCCGCGCCACCAACCGCCTTCTCGCCGGTCGCTGCATCGTCGTCTCCGGCTACGGCTGGTGCGGCCGCGGCATCGCGAGTCGTGCCGAGGGCATGGGCGCCAACGTCATCGTCCTTGAGGTCGACCCGCTCCGCGCGCTCGAGGCGCACATGGACGGCTACCGCGTCATGCCGGCCGTCCAGGCCGCCGCGTTCTGCGACATCTGGATCACCGTCACCGGCGACCTCAACGTCATCGATGTCGACTCCTTCGCGGCGATGAAGGACGGCGCCATCATCTGCAACTCCGGCCACTTCAACGCCGAGATCAACATCCCGCGCCTGCGTGAGATGTCCGTCTCCAGCCGAGAAGTCCGCCCGCTGGTCGAGGAGTTCACCATGGCCGACGGCCGCACAATCTGCCTTCTCGCCGACGGCCGCCTCGTCAACCTCTCGTGCGCCGAGGGCCACCCTGCATCCGTCATGGACATGAGCTTCGCCAACCAGGCCCTGTGCGCCGAGTACATGAAGAACAACGCCGCCGACCTCGCACCTGGCGTCTACGGCGTGCCTACCGATATCGACAAGTCCATCTCCAAGCTCAAGCTCGAGACCCTCGGCGTGAAGATCGACACCCTCACCGCCGAGCAGCAGAAGTATCTGGCGAGCTGGCAGGAAGGCACGGTATAACCGATGACTGACGAGACCACCCCGACTTCCGGGGTCGAGAACATCCCGCGTACCATCTGGTGGGGCGAAGACGAAGCCACGGGCCGTCCGGCCGTCTTTCTGATCGACCAGACACGACTGCCGCTCCAGGGCGACATCCTCATGTGTAACGTCGCCGAGGGCGTCTGCCTGGCGATTCAGTCGTTGGGTGTCCGAGGCGCGCCTGCGCTCGGTGTAGCGGCGGCGCTTGCGCTGGCTCTCTGGACCGAGAACGAGACCGACGACATCGACACCACTGAGAACTACGTCGCCGGACTGACCGAGGTCGCCCAAGCCGTCATGTCCACTCGGCCGACTGCGGTCAACCTCTTCTGGGGTGCCGAGCGAATCCGCCGCGTTGCCATGGACCACATGGACATGCCGCTCGACGAGCTCAAGGCCCTGGTCGTGCAGGAAGCACGCAACATGGAAGCCGAGGACGAGAAGCGCAACCGGCTTATCGGCGAGCACGGCGCCGCGCTTCTGCCCGACGAGGCCAAGATCCTGACGCACTGCAACGCCGGCTCGCTAGCGACCGCGTACTTCGGCACCGCTCTCGGCGTCGTTTTCACCGCGCACGAACAGGGCAAGATCGCTCACGTCTGGGTCGACGAGACGCGTCCGGTCAATCAGGGTGGCCGCCTGACGACATGGGAGCTCGGGCTGGCAGGGATTCCCTTTGCGCTCATCGCCGACAGCATGGCTGGCTTTGTCATGAGCAAGGGTTGGGTCGACGCCATCATCGTCGGCGCGGACCGGATTGCCGCCAATGGCGACACTGCCAACAAGATCGGCACCTACGCATTGGCTGTGCTTGCCAAGCACCACGGCATCCCGTTCTACGTCGCTGCGCCGACCTCCACGGTCGATCTCACGATCAGCACCGGCGAAGACATCGTCATCGAAGAACGCGATCCGCGCGAGATGATGGGCTTCACCGTCTCCGGCACGTTTGAGCCAGACTCACCCGACGCCAATCGCGCCTTCGACCTCCTGACCAAGGACGGAAGCTACGACATGCAGCTCGACAAGGGCCACAGGATGGTTCTCGAGCGCAAGGGCGGCGGCTACGGCTTCGATGGGTGGTTCCGCATCACCCCTCCCAACGTGCAGGTATTCAACCCCGCGTTTGACATCACGCCCGGCGAGTTGATCACTGCAATCATTACTGAGCGCGGCCCGATTCGCCCGGAGCCCAACTTCGAGACCACGCTCGCGCTCATGTGCATGATGTCGGGCGGGATGCACGAGATCAGCATCGAAGGGTTCTCCGGCGCCATCGACTTTCCGCCCGGAAGCTTTGGCGAAGTAATCCCGGAGGCCGAGTTCGAGGATGGGTTCGAGGGCGAACCTGAAGACGAACCCCAAGACGAGTCTGCCCCCGAAGACTCTTAAGTCCGCACGCATGAACGCCGCCGCCCTCGCCTCGACGATTCTGACCTTCACGGCCATCGTTGGAGTGGGGGCGGCGCTGCGCGGTCTTGGCATTCTGTCCCGACAAGACGCTCGGCCCATCAACGCCATCATCATCTATGTGGGCCTGCCGGCATTCATCTTCAAGGCGGTTCACGGCGCTCAGTTGCGGCCCGACCTCTGGCGAGTCGTACTCATCGCATGGATTGTCTTTGGTGTGATGCTTCTGCTCGGCTGGCTGGTCGCTCGGGCTCTCAAGCTCCCAGCCGAGACGGCCGGCGGCTTCATCATCGCCACCGCGCTGGGCAACACCGGGTATATCGGCTATCCCATCACCGAGGCATTTCTCGGCAAGGGGAATCTGCCGCCGGCTATCTTCTACGACGTGTTTGGGACGGTGTGCGCGCTCGCGCTCGTCGGTCTGCTCATCTCGCAGCACTACGGCACGAATGCCGAGGCCCGCGTCAACCCCCTTCGCGAGCTGTTCACCTTCCCCGCAGTCGTCGCGCTCCTCATCGCGCTCGTCTTGCGTTCGGTCGCGATTCCGAATCTGGTAAGCGATGGTTTAGGTCTGCTTGCGAGCATGGTGGCGCCGCTCATCATGCTGTCGGTTGGTCTCTCTCTTCGGGCCAGCACGATGCTGCGGCGTGCAGGTCCGCTGGTGGCGCTGTCGTCCCTGCGGCTGCTTGTCGCCCCGATCATTGCGATTGGTGTCGGCTGGCTGCTGTTCGGCGGAGCCGACCTGTTCGTCGCGCGCGTGCTCGCACTCGAAGCCGGCATGCCGGCGATGATGCTGACACTGGTGGTGGGCGAGCGTTTTGGACTGGACACCGATTTCATTGCGTCGGCGATCTTCGTGACCACCGCGGCCTCGGCCGTGACGCTTCCGCTCGTGCAGCTGCTCGCGTTTCGCTAGCCGCCGCCCGCGCGCATGTCGCCTGCGGTCGGCCTTCGGGGATCGCGGCGCGCGAGGGGAGCGCTGTGCGCATCATCGAGGGGATTGCCGAGCTGCTGTTCCCCACGCGCTGTGCCGGCTGTGAGCTGCCCGGTGTCGTCCTCTGCGATCGCTGCCGAGACAACCTGCCCCGCGTGGACCCGACCGGCGCCTGCCCGCATTGCGGTGCGCCGTTCGGCTACCTCGTCTGCACCGAGTGCTGGTCGCGCGAATGGGCCTTCGGGGCCGCTCTGGCCTTCGGCTCGCTTGAGGCGCCCCTCGCGCGAGCCATCGTGCTCCACAAGGACGCCGGCGAGCGGCGTCTTGCGGCCGTCTTCGGCGTGCTACTTGCCGAGCAAGTCGCGGCCGCTTGGCCCGGCTGGCCGCAGTGTGTCGCTTACGTCCCGGCGACGGCGGCAGCTCTGCGGCGACGCGGCTTCGACCACGGTCACGGGATCGCGGTCTCGCTCGCTGCCGAGCTGAGTATCCCCGTCGCCGACGCCCTGCGCCGCACCGCCGCCCGCGATCAGCGCTCGCTGGGCCGCTCCGAGCGGGCTGCTAACGCCGCTGGCACCTTCCTGGCCGCCGCCGCCGTACCCGAGCGGGTTCTGCTGTGCGATGACGTGTTCACGACCGGAGCCACGCTCGACGCGGCAGCGGCCGTTTTGCTCGCTGCAGGGGCTCTTGAGGTGCGTGTCGCGGCGGTCGCGCGCGCATGGTGAGCCGCCGTCCCGACCGCGTAAGCGGTGTCGTTGCTGCGTGATAGAATTCTCCTCGCTCCCGCTCGGGTCTGTGGTTGCGGGCGCGTAAGCGTCCTAGTCCATGGTAGACGCGGCCCAAAGGATCCACGTAAGCCGGCGGATTCGTCCGTCGCGCGAGCATGGCGCGTCTTAGGGGTAAGTCGTACCGTCCGATGTAAGCCGCATACCGCGGCTTCGGGCGAGAGGGCCGGTAGTGAGATCGCATCAAGCGGAAGCCCCCGTATGCGAGTGTGGGGTCAAAGACCAGGTCAGCCGAGCGGGAGCGCTCACAATTGCCGAGAGGAGCCAAGCATGATGAGAGGTGCTTCGTACGCACGCATCGGACTCGTGCTGGCGTGCAGTCTTCTCGCCATCATTGCGCTCGTTTCGGCGGGATGCAGCTATGTGCCCCCGGTCAAACTCGAGCCAAAGGTTCTGCCGCCGACAATCAAGCAGGCGGGGACCCTGAAGGTTGGGGTTGACCTATCGTATCCACCCTTCGGCGGAGCGGACGGGGGCAAGCAGGCCGGGATCGATCTGGATGTCGCCTCCGCGCTGGCTGCCAAACTCGGGCTCAGCACCACCTTCGTCGACGTGAAGCCGTCCGATGCCGCAACGGCGCTGGCCGCAGGCAAGGTCGACGTGGTCTTCTCGGTTCCCTACAGCCAAGAGTCGCTCACTCGATCAACACTCGCCGGGTCCTATCTTTCCGACGGGTCAGCCTTCTTCATTGCCACCGAGAGTACGGCTGCCATCGTCCCCTCGATGACTTTGGACACCCTCACGGCGGTCAAGATTGGTGCCCAAGAGGGGTCACCAGCGTTTTGGAAGCTGCAGTCGGAGTTCGGTGCCGAGAGCCTTGTGGGCTTTCCGACGCTGCGCGACGCGCTGAATGGTTTGCGCGAAGGTAAGGTCGGCGTCGCAGCGGGGGATGCGCTAGTTGCTGGCTACATCATCCGCGACATGCCGACCGTTCACTTCGTGGGGCAGGTCGAGCCCGCGGTTCCACTCGGCGTGGCGGTGGCGCTTGATAACGTAGCGCTCGCGGATACGGTGCGCAGCACCTTGGATGGGCTTTCTGCCGACGGCGTGCTCGACGCGATCCGGAGCAAGTGGGTCGGGTCGCTTCCCAAGCTCAAGCTTCCCGCGAGTGAGGATGCGAGTTCATCTACCGAGACAAGCGTCACCCCGTAACAGGCGCGTGAGGTTCTGTATCGCATAGACTCGCGTTCAACCGTGCATGGACATTCGCTTTGCATACGCAGATTGCCTCGCTGAATAGGCACAAACGCGTTCGCACGTTTGCAGAAGCGGTGTAGTACTATTCACTGTAGTTAACTGGAGCGTCGGCACTTAGGTCCGGCGCGGGGGCACGTCAGAAACGACGAGGAGGAACGATGCAGAAAGCTCGTAGAATCACAGCGCTGTTACTCGCTCTAGCCATGGTTGCCGCGGTTATGGCACTCGCTGGCTGTGGCGGCACGCCGGCAGCTACCACTCCCACGGAACCTGCTAAGGCCGCTCCCAAGCTGGTCAAGGCGGGTGTTCTCACGGTCGGCTCCGATACGGCTTTCCCGCCGTTTGAGTCGATGAACGGCGCCGTCGCTGAAGGCTTCGATGTTGACTTGGCCGGCGCCATCGCCAAGGAGCTTGGCTACACGGTTAACTTCACCAGCCAGAAGTTCGATACGCTCATCCCGCAGCTCAAGGCTGGCGGCACGTTCGACGTCATCATGTCGGGCATGACGATTACACCCCAGCGCGAGCAGGAGATCACCTTCTCCGAGCCCTACATCGACTCCAACCAGTCGATCGCGGTCGTCAAGGGCAAGTTCGCCAAGCTCGACGGCAACGATCCTGCCGCCATCAACACCGCCTTCACCGGCAAGACCATCGGCGTTCAGTCCGGTACCACGGGCGAGACGTGGGCGAAGGAGAACCTGAAGGGTGCGAAGCTGATCACGCCGTTTGACGACACGCTGGCGGCCTTCTCGGCCCTCAACGCCGGCACCGTTGACGCAGTTGTCAACGATCTGCCTGTCTCCGCGTACCTGGTCAAGAGCTCCTACACTGGTGACGAGCTTGTCGCTGAGATTCCCACCGGTGAGCAGTACGGCATCGGTATCGCAACGGCCAACCCTGAGCTGAAGACCGCCATCGACGGCGCTCTCCAGAAGATTACTGACTCGGGCGAGTACAAGACCATCTACATGAAGTGGTTCGGCGTCGAGCCCGCCGCCAAGTAGAGGGTTCTCAAAGCATAATCACATCGCGTCAACACGTGGCGCGATGTGACTTACGGGCGACAGCGAGGCCCCCGGCGCCCGCCGGGGGCCTTCGCGGTCAGCGAACTGTGAAGGATGCGAACGATGACCATGATCTTCCGGCTTCGGGCCCGCTTTGCGGCCATCATCGTCGCTCTCATGCTTGTCAGCGCCGCCGTCCTGCCAGTGGCAGCCATGGCGATGGACGTAACGGCCTCCACTACGCGGCCCAACGGGTTTGCGGGGCAGGACACGTACGGCGGCAAGCCCACGCGCCTGACGTGGGAGCTTCGCTTAAAGGCGGGCGATCCAGCTGTCGGCGGGCTCGTCCTGAAGCTGCCCGAGGGGACCAACCTCACCAAGTCCACTACCAAGGTCATCACTCTCGAGGGCCTGAAGCGAACCTCCGTAAGGTCGACCAACAAGATCGACGGCCGAACCCTGAACATCACGTTCTCCCAACCTGTCGAACCGCCTCTCAACATTCGCGTCACTGTCGAGCAAATTGTGCTGCCTCCCGACAACGGCACGTTCCAAATCACCGGCACAGTCGATACCGCCAGCGGACCCTTTGCGATTCCACCGGCTCCCACGCCGCTCACGTTCAAGAAGATGACTGTGGCCGAGAGCATGATTTACTGGCTCGACGGGCAGGCCTGGGTCAAAGCATGGAACTCGGTCAACTTCCTCAACATGTTCTTCAAGCCACAGATCATCGTCGCGAGCATCTTTGTCGAGTTCAAAGGCTGGCTCGTCGCCATGGCACTTGTGGCCGTCGGCTTTCCTCTCGCGATTCCCGCTGGCCTTCTGCTGGCCTTCGCCAAGATGTCCAAGATCGCCCCGATCAGGTGGATTTCATCGTTCTACATCAACGTCATCAGGGGAACGCCGCTCTTTTTGCAGATCTACATCGCGTTCTTCGGTCTCCCTCTCGTCGGTATCCAGGGAAACAAATACGTCCTTGGTATCATCGTTCTCGCGCTGAACTCCTCGGCATACCTCGCCGAGATCTTCCGTGCGGGCATCCAGTCGATATCTCGCGGTCAGTTTGAGGCCGCTTCTTCGCTCGGCATGACGTACTGGCAGGCCATGCAGAACGTCATCGTTCCGCAGACCGTCAAGCGTGTCCTGCCGACCATGACGTCTGAGTTCATCCTGCTCTACAAAGACACCGCCATGCTGTCGGCGGTCGGCGTGTTTGAGCTCATGATGTACTCCAAGAACCTTTCGGCAATCACCGGAAACGTCACTCCGTACGTGGTGGCCGCGAGCTTCTATCTCATGGTCACGACACCACTCATCAGTTACGTCCGCACCCTCGAGGAGCGCCTGGCGGTGGCCGAAGGCGGGGCGACGCCCAAGCCCAAGAAACCCTCGCGTTTCAAGTGGAAGCCCTCGAGCGCCGGTCCCGATACGACGCTTATGGCATCCGCCGCCGAGCACGAGGCGAGGTAACCCATGCCGCAGCCAATCGTTCGCATCGAAAACCTGCACAAGTCCTTTGGATCGCTTGAAGTTCTTAAAGGAGTCGACCTCGAGGTCGACAAGGGCCAGGTTGTCGTCATCTTGGGACCGTCTGGTTCAGGGAAGTCGACGCTGCTTCGCTGCATCAACCGCCTCGAAGATCCCACCGGCGGCAAGATATTCTTTGAAGACATCGAGATCACGGACCCCAAAACCAACATCAACAAGGTCCGCGAGCACATTGGGATGGTCTTCCAAAGCTTCAACCTGTTCCCGCACCTGACCGCCAGGGGCAACGTCATGCTCGCCCAGCAAAAGGTACTCGGCCGCTCCAAGGCCGATGCCGCTCGGCTGGCAGCAGTTCAGATGGACAAGGTGGGACTGGGCGACAAGGTCGACTACTTCCCGGCGCAGCTGTCGGGCGGTCAGCAACAGCGTGTCGCCATCGCGCGCGCGCTTGCGATGGACCCGCACGTGATGCTCTTTGACGAGGCCACCTCGGCGCTCGACCCCGAGCTGGTCCGCGGCGTGCTCGACGTCATGAAGGCGCTCGCCAAGGGCGGTATGACGATGATCGTCGTGACCCACGAGATGGGATTCGCACGTGACGTCGCCGATCGTGTCGTCTTCATGGACGAGGGTGTGGTCCACGAGCAGGGAACGCCTGAAGAGGTCTTCGACCACCCCAAGAGCGAGCGCACCAAGGATTTTCTCGGCCACATCACGTAAGCCGCCGATTCTTTTTACGGCCGATACCCCTTATCGCGTGAGCGTTGTGCGGCGAGGGGTATCTTCTATCTACACCTCAACGCCCAAGGGAGGTTCGCGATGCAAGTTACCGTCACCGGACGCCACATGCATGTCACCGACCCAATCCGAGTCTACGCGGAAGAGAAGATCGGCCGAATCGCCAAGGTGTTCGACGCAGAGCCCATGCACGCCGAGCTCGTCATCCACGTTGAGAAGAACCCGGCAAACTCGGCACCGGCGATTGCCGAGATCACGCTGCACATGAAGCGCGCAGTGGTACGTGCCGAGGAAGCCGCGTCGGATATGTACGCCGCAATAGACCTCGCCGCCGACAAGGCCGAGCGTCAGATGCGCAAGTACAAGAGCCGCATCATCGACAAGCGCAATCACGGCCAGCAGGTAGTCAAGACGGCTCCGGGCGATACGCAACTCTCCGAGCATGAAGAAGAACTGCGCGAGGTCGTTCGCACCAAGACCGTCGACACGAAGCCCATGTCGGAAGACGAAGCGATGCTCCAGCTCGAGCTGCTCGGTCATGATTTCTTCGTGTTCACCCACGCCGACTCCAACATGCTCAACGTCTTGTACCGTCGCAACGATGGCGACTACGGACTGATTCAGCCCCGCGTCTGAGGAGCCACATCCGCATCCCGAGAACTGCCGAGGAGCGCCCCTGAGCGCTCCTCGGCTTATGGTGCGTAGACTGCGTCGCGGAATCTGCTGGTTGACAGTGCTCTGACGGGGTGCCTACGATACGTAGTGGCGTGTAGTGTGTCGCGCCTCACACTTGGTAGAGCAGCCGCAGCAATCGTCGTAGCAACTAGTCGCAGTCATCGCCGTAGCAGGGGAGTTCCCAAGTGGAATCCAGCGCATCCCAGGTCCGTGTCGAGGACATAGAGGCCGCCCTTGCCCAAGTGGGCGAGATCAAGGCTGCCCGGGTCGTGGTCGAGCCCGACGGGGCCATCTCGGAGATTCACGTGCTCGCTCTCCCGACCAAGGCCCCCAAGCAACTCGTGCGCGACATTGAGTCGTGTCTCATGGCCACCTTCGGCATTCCGGTTGACCACAAGAAGATCTCCATCGCGCTTCTGGGCCGCGACGCCGTCAAGCCCGAGGCAGACGCTCTCAGGCGCTCCTCGGCAGTCCGCCCGCGCATCTGCTCGATCAGTGCGACGGTGAGCGGAGTGCAGGCGTCGGCAAGCGTCACGCTGGAGATTGGCGACGTGGAATACACGGGCAACGCGAGCGGCCCCGCAAGCCAGACCGGCCGACTCAGGATCGTCGCAAACGCCACGCTGGATGCGGTGAGCCAGTACGCGGACGCCAAGACATCCTTCGCTCTGGAGGATGTTGCCATTCTGAAGCTGGGCAGAGAGAAGGCAGCAGTTTCTTGCATAGCGCTCGTGAGCGGGTTGGGAGAGCAGACCTTTTCAGGCTCGGCTATGGTGCGTCAAAATGACAATGACTCGGTGGTGCGCGCTACACTTGACGCGATCAACCGCCGAATGGATCTACTGACAACTGAATAATGAATCCCCCAGTTTGGACCGGCGCCATGAACCACCGTGCGAAAAACACTGTCAGCACTGAAATGAGCGGAGCGGACAGCGTTCTTCCATCACTAGCGGGATGGGAGAAGACCAAACCTGTACTACAAAGGGGGTCTTCTCACCATGAAGCGTATTTACCTGGTTCTCGCCTCACTCGCATCCGTCGTGCTTATGGGCGGTGCGTGGATGAAGATTCGATAGCCTTTTTGGCGCTGAGTCCTCAACTGGTAAGGGGCGGGTGAGCCGAATGGAAGAATCCAATCGGCCCCCCCGTCCCTTCCGTTTTCTCGCCTACGCCTTTTTCGCGCTGGCCGTGTCGGGCATGGTGTTCTCTTTGCGCGCTCTTCCACCACAAGCATCGATACCCCTCGCCCTCTTGGCCATCGCTGCAGTGCTGAGTGAAAACTACGCGCTGGCGCTTCCGAGCTATACAGTTTCTCTGGCATATCCGCTCACGGTTGCGGCGATACTGCTTGCAGGTCCTACTAGCGCAGCATTTGTTGCCGCTCTCACTGCTATCAGTGTTGCGGACTTCAGGGCCAAGACTTCGCCAAGCGCCATGATCTTCAATCTCGCTGAGCTGGTGCTGGTCACTCTGGCAG
This sequence comes from Coriobacteriia bacterium, assembly GCA_037140395.1. GTDB lineage: Bacteria > Actinomycetota > Coriobacteriia > Anaerosomatales > JAAXUF01 > JBAXEO01. The sequence goes on along the minus strand of JBAXEO010000009.1, from coordinate 15,016 downwards.
CAGGGTGGAGCTACTTGGCTTTGGGCGGGCGGACGCTGTTGACCGCCGGACTCGGCTCGGGACAGCCGCTAAGCAACGGCGACTTTCCGAAGATGCTGCTGCCGCTGGTGGTAGTTGCCCTGGTGTGCACGCTCGGGAATGTGCTGATTCTGGCGCTCGGCCTGACCGCCCTTCGCCAGCAGACCATTCGATCGTCCCTGGGCCAACTCACCTGGGCTATCCCATCCCAGCTGGCGCTAGCTTTCGTCGGCTACTTGATAGCCCAGGGGCTGGCAATCAGCCTGTTTGCCCTCCCGCTGTTCGTCGCGCCGCTACTGGTCGCTCGCCAGCTCTACCAGCGGTATGCCACTCTCAAAGAGGCATACGCCGACACGGTCGGCTCGCTCATTGGTGCGCTTGAGGCCAAGGATCCGTACACGCGTGGTCATTCCGAGCGCGTAGCTGGGTATGCGCTCGAGTTGGGCGCGGCCGTGGGGCTTGATTCGAGAACTCTCGAACGACTCGAATACGCAGCTCTCCTACACGACTTGGGAAAACTCGCTGTTCCTGGGAAGCTGCTGACAAAGCCTGGATCCCTTACTGACGAAGAGATGGGGTCGGTGAGGCTTCACGCAAGCCGTGGTGCCGAGATGGTCGCGAAGATCCCGCCGCTCAAGGACTTGTCGGAATTCGTCGGCAATCATCATGAGTGGTACGGCGGAGGAGGCTACCCGCTCAAGGCTAAGGCGCCCGCGATCCCGCAGCTTGCTCTCATTTTGGGAGTTGCGGATTCCTACGATGCCATGACTACAACTCGCGCATACCGTCCTGCACTGACCCATGAGCAGGCTATTGCGCAGCTGATTGGTGGTGCGGGCAGTCAGTTCGACCCTGACTTGGTGAGAGCATTCATCGAGGGACGTGTGGGATGCATCGAGCAGGAAGAGGGGAACCTTGCAAAGGTGCCCGGAAGTGCGGTAACTGCGCCCATGCAGGGGGGTGGAGCGTAGTGCCGATACTTGCTCTGGAATTCCCGCCATTTGAGTGGCTGTCGACCACCACGAGCGTGACGGTGCTTTGGTTCTTCTTGGCGGTCCTCCTTCTGGACTCGTTCGACATCTCGCTTCCCCGTGGTGACAGCATCGGCGTCAGCGGAGCGCTTTGCGCAGCAGCAGTGATTCTGCTGGGGCCGATGTGGGCCGCGCTCATCTGTCTCGGATCCGTCTTGGTTACTCACTTGGCTCGCCATGGAGCGGAGGAGCGACGTCGAGTCGTCGGGGCGGTCGTCGCCCGCTGTGCGGCCCTGGGGGCCAGTGCATTGACTGCCTATGGGCTGTCTCTGTACCCGGTTCTTTACCGTAGCCTGCTCGATGCCGGGCTTGTGGCGGCGGCGTTCCTGATGACCGAACTGATCGCAGCGCAGCTTATGGCGGCAGTTGGGACGGGGCGTCCCTTTGGCCGCCTGCTTCGCGGCAATTTGCGCGTGCAGGCTCCCCTGCTGCTCGCGCAGTGGTCCGCTTCCGTCCTCCTTCTGATCACGTTCCAGGGAATGGGCGCCTGGAGCTTGATACCGGTCGTTGCCCTTCTCTTTCTCATGCGCCAGTCGTATGCGATGTTGCAGGACATCCGCGAACTCTATCGGACGACCGTTGGCGTGCTCGTTGAGGCCGCAGAGGGTCAAGATGCTCGGCGTGTGGGCCACGCAGAGCGAACCGCCGCAACGGCGCGGGCAATCGCGATGAGGGTCGGCCTCAGTGCACATCAGGTGGATCGCATCAACTATGCAGCTCTGCTGCATGACGTCGATGCGATTGGCGATACGTCGGGCATTGCCGTGCCGAGCGATGGCTATGGTACGGAGGCGGTAGTAGGAACTTCATCGGAAGTGTTCGACGGGGTGCATTTCTTCGATGACGTGCTTCCGATTATCCGAATCTGCGACGGACACTCGAGCGGTGAGATGGTGGACGCTGAGGGGGATCTTCTCGCGGGACTCATTGTGGCGCTCGCGAGCGATGTGGATGCTGCCGAGCATGCCGATGTTGCCGCCGCGCACGTGGGCAGCTCAGTCGATCGTGTTGCGGCCAGAGTCTCGCCTTCCACGAAGTCCCTTGTCGTGGGCGCAGCTCTCGCCTTGGGGTACGGAATCCCGGCGGTCAACTAGTGCCAGCGCTCGTCGCCGTTGTCCTAGGTATCGTCCTGGGCTTTGCATGCGGCGGATCTCTGTCTCGTTTGGGCCTCCTCAAGTTTCGCCTCGAATGGCTGATTCTTCCGCTCTTTGTCATACAAGCTGTTGCTCGTGGTCGGCTATTGGGAATCGTGGGCGCGAGCCAGATAGCACTCGGTGTGTGGACGGTAGCTTCATCACTGCTGGTCGTCGCGATGTTCTTGAACTGGAAGTTTCCTGGGATGGCTCTGGGCGCGGCGGGCATCCTCATGAACCTCGATGTGGTGCTCCTTAACGCGGCCATGCCGGTTGTCCTGGGCGGGAAAGCGGGACTTGCCGCGACGCTTTCGGCGGCTGAAGTAGCTCGCAGCACGGGGAGTTTCTATCGAGTGGCCACCCAAGGTGATTTGCTTGCGTGGCTTGGTGACGTGATTCCGGTCGCCTGGGGACGGAGCGTCATGCTCGTTAGCCCCGGGGATGTCGCGCTCATGGTTGCGGTTGTGGTGATTATTGTGTGCGGGATGCTGGGGGATGTCAGAGGTGATAACCCAACATTCGCTGCAGAGTAGGGTCTCTTACCTGGGGTGTTTGCAGATTCAGATGAAGACCAGGTTGCGCTACCTGACGGAGGGGTTTGCTCCCAAAGCCCGGGTGGACCACTAGGGGAATCGCTGCATGAGCACCATGTCAAAGCGGGTGATTAAGCGGTTGATTAAGGCAAGTGATGCTTGCGCGCATCGGCGTTTTGCGGGTATTGTCTTCTTCCGCGAAGACTCGGACACCCCTCGTCCTTGTTCCTTGGAGGCACGCTTATGTGTGCATCATCTTGGGCAAGAGGGGTTCCAGACGTCAGCCAGTGCATGGATCGAGACCGTCTTTCGAGTTTGATGCGACTGGGCGGATCCAGAGTATCAGTGCTCATCGCACCGTCCGGCTATGGCAAGTCAGTAGCGGCTGCGCAGTTCGCGCTGCATCACCGGTTCAGCATTTGGATTGATGCTTCGGACGGTTCGATTCCCGATGGTCGGACTGTTGCGCAGGAGACACTTCGCGGCCTGCGGTTAGCTTTGCCGGACTGCAATCCGCCGCATCTGGATGGTCTGGAGACCATTCACCTTGCGGACTTGCTGGACGCCATCGAGTCGACCGCAGCCGAGCTTCCCGAAGAGAGTGTCTGCGTCGTTGTCGACGATGTTTCCAGTGAATGCATTGGCGATGTGGTGCTCACGGCGAGACGAATGGGAGCATCCCTAAGGAAGCGCGCCAGATTCGTCTTCACGGCTCGAGATGTGGTGGGTGCTCGAGATGAGATTGTTCGCAATTGCGCCGTGCTCGGTGCTGATGATTTGATGCTGACGGAGCGTGAGGCGGCTGAGTTTTTCGAATCGCCATCCCAATCCCATGAGGTCGCACTGATTGAGAGGGCCGAGGTCCTGCGCGCTGAATGTAGAGGGCACGTTGCACTGTTCTCAGTACTGTGTCGAAACCCGGGGATAGGGGTTGACGGTCTCCGCAGTTCTGTTACCAATACAAGTCTTCAACTGTGGCTAGAGCACCTGATCAGAAGCCAGTTGGATGAACGGCAAATGACGCTTGCGGCTGCTATGTCGCTGTTGAAGACAGGTACGTGTTCTGATCTGAGATCCTTCGGCGTGGCGTTTACCGATGACGATTTGCATCACATATCAGCGATACTTCCGCTCGTCGCAGTCGATGAGCCTCACCAAGGGAGAACGGAGTTTGTTGTCCACGACTCGGTCGTCGAGTTCTGGATGCGGCACGCCAACCTATCGCCAGAGGTTGGTGGGCCAGAGATGATTCGCAGATCTGTGCCCGTTTTGACGGCTCGGAAAGACCTCACTCGCGCAGCGCTGGTGCTTTCGCGATTGGGTGACGTGGATATGTGCGTAGCCTGGCTACTTGAGAACGGTTCCGCGCTGCTGGATGCTTCCCGCTCGGAGTCTCTTGTCATGCTCCTTGAATTCGTCCCATTATCGGCTCTCTTTGCCGAACCAAGGCTCCTCCTTCTCTCGGCAGCCGTGGCCGCACAAGCTGAACAATATGATGACGCCCTTGCCCGATCCAAGGCAGCGCTGTCATTGGCGGAGCACATGGGTGACGTGGAGACCAGAGTCGAGGCCATTTCTCGCATCGTGCATTGCCTGTGCAATCTAGGCCAGTTCGATCGAGCCTCCGTACTCTCCGCGGAGCTGATGCGACTTCCATTGGACGACATGGCACACGGCACATCTGCGTCTGCATTGCTCGCATTCGGCATTCAAGCTGCGGCGCGCGGTGAGTTCGCAGAGAGTGATAGGGCACTTTGTCGCGTCCGAAACCTCGTTGGGCGTAATGGCATGGATTCAAGGACGGGAATGTTGGCGTGTCTCTTCCAATCAATCATTCCGGGACTGGCTTGCGGGGATTTCGGCCAGTCTGCGCATCAGCTTGCGCCGTTCATCGATTGTGAACATCTCTGGCTGACGGATCGACTCGGAGCTCGAGGGAACTTGGCGGTCTGTCTTTGCGAAACAGGCAAGCTAGAGCGCGCAAGATTGATACTCCATCAACTCCTGGAGCAGGCAACAGTAGCGGGGCTCAAAACGATATCGGGATGTTTTCTCCCTTCGTTGGGTTGTGTTGAAGCGGGTCTCGGGCGTGTCGATGAAGGGCTCGGCATGCTGAGGGAAGGAATCCGACTGAGTCTCGAAGCCGGAGATGAACCAAGCGCCCAAGTCAACAGGATCTATCTTGCGACAGTTCTCAGAGCAAGCGGAGCGATTGAAGAGTCACTGATGCACGCAGAGCGAGCGTTCGAGCATCTTTCGGTCGTTGATGTCTTTCGATGCAGGCGACTCGCGGCGCTGGAGGTATCGGCCGATTTCTTGGCGCTTGGGGACGTCGCGACTGCGTCGGTGTGGGTTCATGTGGCATCCGACGAAGGGTTTGAGGGCAACAGATATCACAAGCTCAGAGCTGACATGATTCTCGCGGAGATTGAGCGCATGGATGGAGCTGGAAACAGTGCTAGCAGACGCCTCGCGGAGCATGTGGATTACATCGCCTCGGGCAACTCAAGCTGGCAGATTGCGATGTACTGCCGGGCTTTTCCTCAATTGCTGGCCCTGATCGCGGAGGCTGTTGGAGTCGAGAAATTGCCTGGCCACCTACTGCAGATGATTCCTCTCGAATATGCGGAACGAGCATTGGCAAGTGGCAATGCCTGCATGAGCGAGGCGACTTGGCGAGCACTGGGTCTGAGGCTCTTCGATGATGAGGCGCTTCGCCGACTTCGGGACACAGATGGCCTTCCCGTCTGCCACGTGCGCATGTTCGGCGGACTTGAGGTCAGTGTTGATGGGCGAATCATTCGGGAACGTGACTGGCGCAAACGAAAGGCCCGGATGCTCTTCGCAATGCTTGTTATTCGACGTGGGCAGGACGTCCCTCGTGATCAAGTCATCGAACACCTTTGGCCGGAGATGGACGAGGAACGGGCTAAGAACAATCTCTACGTTGCCTGGAGCACGATGAAGTCCGTTCTCGGGGGCGAAGGGTCGGCGGGCACCAAGAGCCCGTATGTGGAGACTGCTCACGGCGTTTGTAAGGCCGTGAGCGATACAGTTCATTCAGATATTGATGACCTTGAGGAAGCATTGGCTCGAGCTCGAAAGGCAGCGGCCGATAAGAACTTTGATGAGGCACTTCAAGCCTACGAGCAGGTCGCGTTGACGTATCGCGGAGACCTGCTGCCAGGCGACGTGTATGACGACTGGTTTGCAAACATCCGAGCGCACTATCGGTCGGTCTACATCGATGCCATGCAGCAGGCAGCGAAGATCCTGTTGGCTGGGGGCGACGGTATGAGTGCGCTTGCGTTTGCGCGACGGGCCACTCAGGCCGATGAGCATCGCGAAGATCTCTATCAGGCACAAATGCGCTGCGAGATTGACTCCTGTCAGCGTAGTTCGGCAATCGACACGTACTTCCGCTGCGTTCGGCGGCTCTCGGAGGATCTTGGCATCGACCCGTCAGCAGAGACGCGCGCACTATATGACGAAATACTTGCCATGGAGGCAAAACCGCGCCCATACGATCTGTGATACCCAGATGTGTCAGGGGAGTTCGACAAACTACCTCACCCCCTCATTACGATTCCGGTAAGTTTCCGGTAAGAACCACCCGATACGCTGCTCCCACGTCGGTTCACCCGAGCCGATTAGTGCGGGGCTTGTCGGGCTCCTGGGAGACCAGGCGTCGCAAGCGGCAGCACGGCTCATTGAGGTGAGGAGCGGGAGTTCCTGAGGGGCACCAAGAACGAGCCGGTACAGTTGTCGGCTGGGTCCGATAGGTCCTTGCATGCGGGTTGCTCGGCAGGTTCTGTGCGTTGTGTGGGCATGGCCCTGCTGAGCAGGAATCGGCACTCCCTGTGCTAGAATCGGGCTGCTTCAACCCCGACCAAAACCCCCATTTGAGGTGTAGATAAACTCATGGCCAATATCTTTCAAAAGCTCCTCACGATGGGTGAGGGCAAGCAGCTTCGCGTCTTTGAGCAGCGACTCGGCGGCATCAACGAGCTCGAGCCCCAGATGCAGGCGCTGTCCGACACCCAGCTCGCAGCCAAGACCGTCGAGTTTCGAACTCGGCTCGACAACGGCGAGACCCTCGACAGCCTTCTGCCTGAGGCCTTCGCAGTCACCCGCGAGGCGTCGGTACGCGCGCTGGGCATGCGCCACTTTGACGTCCAGCTCATCGGCGGAATGGTTCTCAACGCAGGCCAGATCGCCGAGATGAAGACGGGCGAGGGCAAGACCCTCGTCTCGACGCTCGCGGGCTACCTCAACGCGCTGCCGGGCGAGGGCGTGCACGTGGTCACCGTCAATGACTACCTCGCCAAGCGCGACAGCGAGTGGATGGGTCGCATCTATCGCTTTCTGGGCATGGAAGTCGGCATGATCCAGTCCCAGATGGAGCCCTCGGAGCGCATCCCTGCGTATGCGGCAGACGTCACCTACGGAACCAACGCGGAGTTCGGCTTCGACTACCTGCGCGACAACATGGTGGTGCGTCCGGGCGATCGCGTGCAGCGCGGCCATCACTTTGCCATCGTCGACGAGGTCGACTCCATCCTGATCGACGAGGCCAGGACCCCGCTCATCATCTCCGGCGCCGGCACTAAGTCCGCCGACACCTACAAGCAGTTCGCCAAGGTTGTCCCGCGTCTGCGTCCGGACGAGGACTTCGAGCTCGATGAATCCAAGCGCACCATCGCCGCCACCGAGGACGGCCTCCGCAAGCTCGAGGGACTTCTCAACATCGACAACATCTACGCCGACCCCTCCGGTCAGCTGGTCAACCACCTGCAGCAGTCACTCAAGGCTGAGTTCCTCTTCAAGCGCGACGTCGACTACGTGGTCAAGGACGGCGAAGTCATGATCGTCGACGAGTTCACCGGCCGCATGATGATCGGCCGTCGTTACTCGGAGGGCCTGCACCAGGCGATCGAGGCCAAGGAGCGCGTGCACGTGCGCGAAGAGAACCAGACGCTGGCCACCATCACGCTGCAGAACTACTTCCGCCTCTACGAGAAGCTCTCGGGAATGACCGGTACGGCACTCACAGAGGACGCCGAGTTCCGCGACATCTACAAGCTCCCGGTCATGGTGGTCCCCACCAACCAGGACATGGTCCGAGACGACCGCAACGACCTCATCTACCGCACCGTCGAAGCCAAGTTCACGGCGGCCGCTGTGGAAATCGAGGAATGCAACGAGATTGGTCGGCCGGTGCTTGTCGGCACCATTTCTATCGAGAACTCCGAGCGCCTCAGCCGGCTGCTCACCAAGCGCGGCATCAAGCACAACGTCCTCAATGCCAAGTTCCACGAGCGTGAGGCCGCCATCATCGCCCAGGCCGGACGCACCGGCGCCGTCACCATCGCCACCAACATGGCCGGTCGAGGCACCGACATTATCCTCGGCGGCAACGCCGAGATCCTGTGGGAGGACATCCTGCGCGCCAGTGGCGTTCAGCCCGAGGACGCCACCCCGGAGCAGAAAGCGACCGCTCTGGAGGAAGCCAAGGCCGTCACCCGAGCCGAGCACATCGACGTGGTCGAGGCAGGTGGACTCGTCATCTTGGGCACCGAGCGCCACGAGTCGCGACGCATCGACAACCAGCTCCGTGGTCGTGCCGGGCGTCAGGGCGACCCCGGCAAGTCGCAGTTCTACCTCTCGCTGGAAGACGACCTCATGCGGCTCTTTGGCGGCGACCGGATGGACCGGATCTCGTCGATGATGCAGCGTACCGACATTCCCGACGACATGCCCATCCAGGCGGGCCTAGTCAGCAAGGCCATCCAGAGCGCTCAGCGCCAGGTGGAGACGATGAACTTTGCCGCACGCAAGTACGTGCTGGAGTACGACGATGTCATGAACAAGCAGCGCTCGGTCATCTACGGCGAGCGCAACGCAATTCTGGACGGCAAAGATGTCCACGATCGAGTCGAAGAGATGATGGCCGAGGCGATTTCCAACGGCGTTTTGGAGTTCGCCCCGGAGCGGGTCTACTCGGAAGAGTGGGACTGGGACGGGCTCTCCTTGTGGTATCGCGAGCTAACCGGTATTGAAGGCGCCGTGGAAGAACTGCGCGGCGAAGTCGACAACCCGCACGAGGCTGCCGACGCGCTCACCGGTCGCGCGCTCGAGGCCTACGGCCGCAAAGAAGAGGACCTAGGTGCCGAGGGCCTGCGAGAGCTTGAGCGCCAGGTGATGCTGCGCGTGATCGACACGCGCTGGATGGACCACCTGCAAGAAATGGACTACCTCAAGGACGGCATCGGCCTGCGTGCGATGGGCCAGCGTGACCCGCTGGTGGAGTACAAGTCCGAGGCGTTCGATATGTTTGGCGGGCTGGTGAGAGCCATCAGCGAGGACTTCCTGCGCACGCTTCTCCACATCGAGGTCGTATTTGAGCCCGAGCCTCAGAGAGCGCCGGCGTTCTCGGCGGCCAACTACTCGGCGCCCAGCGAGTCCTCGATCTTTGCCGGAGCGTCAGCCGCGGCCGATGCGTTTGGTGTCGGCGGTCCTTCACCCGACCAGATCGCGGCGGCTTCTGCCGCGGCGGGGGGCAGTGGCCGAGCCGTCACCGTCGTCAAGGACAAGGAAGACCCGTGGTCCGACGTCGGACGCAATGATCCGTGCCCGTGCGGCAGCGGCAAGAAGTACAAGCGGTGTCACGGCGCGAACGCATAGGCGGACCATGATCGAGAACCGCACCCAAGAGATTGCAGCACTGGCCGAGCGGGTTGGCCAGATGGCGTCCTACCTGCACGTGGACGCCAAGCGCGCCGAGCTCTCGGCGCTGGAAGCAAAGGCCGCCGCGCCCGGTTTCTGGGACGACCAGTCCACCGCTCAGGCCGTCATGGCGCGATCATCCCTGCTCCGCGACGAGGTTTCAGCCTACGACGACGCCGTCGCCGCGCTGGGCGACGTCCAGACTGCCAGCGAGTTTGCCCTCGCGGAGAACGACGAGGAGATGGCTGCCGAGGTCTCGGCCGGCCTCGTCAAACTCGCCCAGGCGATCAATTCCCTCGAGATCGGCTCCTGGTTTGCCGAGGAGTTCGACGCAGGCGACGCTATCCTCACCATAACGCCTGGCCAGGGCGGCCTCGAGGCCCAAGACTGGGCCGAGATGCTCTTCAAGATGTACATCAAGTACGCCGAGAGCAAGAAGTGGAAGGTCGACGTCAACGACGCCACTCCCGGCGTCGAGCTGGGGCTCGATCGCGCGGTATTCACCGTCCACGGACGCAACGCGTACGGGATGCTCTCCTCGGAGGCCGGCGTGCACCGACTCGTGCGCATCAGCCCCACCGACGAGAAGAAGCGCCGCCAGACCACTTTCGCCGGCGTCGAGGTGCTCCCCGTGCTGCCCGATGACATCGCCGTGGACATCCGCGACGAGGACCTGCGCATCGACGTGTACCGTTCCAGCGGGCCCGGCGGCCAGAGCGTCAACACGACTGACTCGGCAGTCCGCATCACCCACACGCCCACCGCGACCGTCGTCACTTGCCAAAACGAGAAGTCGCAGCACAAGAACAAGGATGCTGCGATGAAGATTCTCCGTTCGCGTCTCTACGAAATCGAGAAGGCCAAACGCGACGCCGAGATCGATGAGCTGCGCGGCCCCAAGCGCGAGATCACCTTTGGCAGCCAGATTCGCAACTACGTTCTCTATCCCTACCAGCTCGTCAAGGATGTGCGCACCGGAATCGAGACCGGCAACGTCGACGCCGTGCTCGGCGGCGACATCGACGAGTTCGTGGTCGGCTACCACCGCTGGCGCGTCCACGCCGAGGGCGCTGGCGTGAACGTCTCGGCGGCTGCGACCACCGCCGACACCGCGGATGCGGACTAGCGCGATGAGGCTCCTGGCCGACCTGCATACGCACACGATCGCGTCCGGCCATGCGTACTCGACCGTCACCGAGAACGTGCGCGCCGCGTCGCTCCGTGGTCTCGAGCTCATCGCGATCACCGACCACGGGCCGAGCGTTCCGCAGGGCGCGCACCCGTGGTACTTCTGGAATCTCAAGATGGTGCCCAGCATCCTTGATGGCGTCCGCGTCCTCAAAGGCTGCGAAGCAAACGTCTCGTCGGATTCCGACAACGGAATCGACCTGCCCAATGCCATCCTAGAAGGACTGGATTTCGTCGCCGTAGGCTTTCATCCCACGACCGGATTCGACGTCCCAGATAGAGCCAGGAACACTGAGGCTCTACTTGAGGTTATGGCCAATCCATTCGTTGACCAGATCACGCATCCGGGTAACGAGGACGAGTTCCCGCTCGACCTCGATGCGATCGTCTCGGCAGCCGTGCGCTACAACGTGATCCTCGAGCTCAACGACCACAGCTTTGACCCGTATAGCTCGCGCGCCGCCTCAACTGCTCGCGAGCGCGAGTTCGCACAAGCGGCCCTAGCTGCCGGTGCGACCGTCTCCATCGGCTCCGATGCGCACTACGCCCTGAGCATCGGCCGCTTCGACAGGGCGCTGGCAATCGCCGAGGAGCTGGGCTTCTCCCAGGCGCGCATCATCAACCGCTCGGCCGAGGCCGTGCTCACTCACCTCCTCGCCAAGCGAGAGCGCCCCAGGCTGGACGCTGGCGGAGTAGCGAACTGGCCCGATGCGCCTGCGCCACCGCCTGCGAAGGGCGCGTCATGGTAGTCCAGCGGGTGCTCAAGAGTCGGCGCGTTCGAGACTTCGCGCTGATGACGGTGGGCATCGTGATGACCGCGTGGGCCCTAGACGTCTTCCTCATCCCCAATAGGATCGCGGCTGGTGGAGTCTCCGGTCTGTCCACGGTCATCTACTACTGGACCAAGGCGACGTTCGGCGTGACGATTCCCGTCGGCACTCAGATGCTAGTGATGAACGCGATACTGATCCTCATCGCCTGGCGCGTCCGAGGTCGGCACTACCTTGCCAAGACTCTCTACGGTGCCGTCGCGCTCTCGGTACTCGTCGACGTCCTTGCGCCGTTCACGCCGCACTTGGCATCCAACGACCTATTGCTCGCCGCACTGTGGGGCGGAGCCATCTCCGGCTTAGGGATGGGGCTTGTCTTCAAGGGAGGCGGCAACACGGGCGGCACCGACATCGTCGCGCAGCTCCTGTCTTCCCGCGTGCCGTTTGGTGTCGGCCAGCTCATGCTCGTCGTCGATGCTTTCGTCACTGTCTTGGCTGCGTTGCAGTTCGGCCCTAACCTCGCGCTCTACGGAGTCGTCGCGATCTTCGTTGCCACGGCCACTATCGACCTCGTGCTGGAGGGCGTCTCGGTAGAGAAGGCCGTCTGGATCATCTCGGACTTTGCCGACCCCATCGGTGCGGCGATCAACCACGACATGGGCCGAGGAGCTACACGCCTCGAAGCTACCGGCGTCTACACGGGCGAGAAGCGCGGGACGCTCTTTGTCGTGCTGGCGCGCAACGAGATCGACGACCTCAAAGCTATCGTCAAGGAGCTCGACCCGACGGCGATGGTCATCATCTCCAACGTGCATGAAGCCATCGGCGAAGGGTTCAGGGAGATGGCTGGCTGAGAGGCGCCCGACACGCAATCGAGTGGTATTCTTTCTGCGCCCTACGGAGGGCGAGAAATGCGCGATGTTCCACCCGCAAGAGCGAGCTACATCCATCCCCACGATTGGAGCGCCACCATGCCGGACTTCTCGGCTGTGCAGGCCAAGGCCGCCCGCATGCGAATCGACATCGTCGAGATGATTGCTGAGGCCGGGAGCGGCCATCCCGGCGGATCTCTCTCGGCTGCCGACATCGTCGCGACTCTCTACTTTGGAGACGTTCTGCGCTACGACGCGAGTCAGCCGTTCTGGCCCGAGCGAGACCGCTTCATCCTCTCCAAGGGCCATGCCGCCCCCGTGTTCTACGCCGCCCTCGCCGAGGCGGGCTACTTTGGCCGCGAGCACCTGAGCACGCTTCGCAAACTCGGCTCGATGCTGCAGGGCCATCCGGACTCCAGGAAGATGCCGGGCGTCGAGGTCTCCACCGGGTCGCTCGGCCAGGGACTGTCGATTGCATCGGGTCTCGCAGCCGGACTGCGCGGGGGAGAGGTGCCCGAGCCATCGCACGACGATCGCACGGTCTACTGCCTTCTGGGCGATGGAGAGCTGCAGGAGGGCCAGGTCTGGGAGGCCGCGATGTTCGCCGCCCACGAGGACCTGTCCAACCTCGTTGCGATTGTGGACCACAACGGACTCCAGATCGACGGCGCCTGCAACGAGGTCATGTGCCTCGGCACCGTCGCCGACAAGTTCCGTGCGTTTGGCTGGCACGTCACCGAGATCGACGGCCATGACGTGGATGCCATCCGCGGTGCGCTGCTGGCCGCCAAGGCTCACACCGGCGGCCCGGCCATGATCGTCGCCCACACCGTCAAGGGCAAGGGCGTCTCGTTCATGGAAGGTGACGCCGGCTGGCATGGCAAGTCCCCGTCGGCCGAGCAGGTCGCAATCGCTGTCGCCGAGCTAACCCCGCTGACCGAAGGGAGTGCCTCATGAGCAACAAGGCAACGCGTGAAGCACTCGGAGAGACACTGGTTGAGCTCGCTGACGAGGGCGTCGACGTCGTCGCGGTCGAGGCCGACCTCTCCAAGTCCACAACCACCTTCAAGCTTGCGGAGAAGTACGAGGAGCGGTTCTTCAACGTCGGAATCGCCGAGGCCAACATGATGGGTGTCGCCGCCGGTCTCGCCGTCGCCGGCAAGATCGCCTTCACGGGCTCTTTCGCCGTGTTTGCCACTGGGCGTGCCTACGACCAGATCCGCAACACCGTCTGCTACGCCGGTCTCAACGTGAAGATCACGCCGACCCACGCGGGAATCACTGTCGGTCCGGATGGTGGCAGCCACCAGATGAACGAGGACCTTGCGCTCATGCGCGTGCTCCCCGGGATGCGCGTCCTAGTACCTGCCGATTACCACTCTGCGAAGGCCGCTATCCGCCTTGCAGCCGCAACGCCCGGCCCGTTCTACGTGCGACTGGGCCGCGCGACCCTGCCCGAGGTCTACCCTGCCGACGCCGAGCTAGAAGTCGGAGGAGCGAACGTGCTGCGCACCGGCACCGACGTCACAATCGTCGCGTGCGGTGTGATGGTCGCGCAAGCGCTCGCCGCTGCCGACCTCCTCGCAGCCGACGATATCTCGGCCGAGGTCATCGACGCCTACTCGATCAAGCCGCTCGACGAGGACACGGTCCTGCGAAGCGTTCGCAAGACCGGCGTCGTGGTCACCTGCGAGGAGCACAGCATCATTGGCGGTCTTGGCTCGGCAGTCGCCGAGGTCTTGGCCGAGCACGCCCCGCGCAAGCTGATTCGAATCGGCGTACGCGACGTCTTTGGCACGTCCGGAGAGCCCGACGAACTCATGGCGCACTTCGGTCTGACTGCGGCCGACATCAAGCTGGCTGCTTCGAGTTTGGTTATTCGCTGATCGCTTTCACGCTGCACACAGATACCGCGCGACGCGTGGGTAGAGGACATCTTCACACGACTTCCACACGCCCGGGAGGGTGCTGTCACGCGCTCTTTGCTAAACTCTCAATAGGGAATCGTCGCAATCGAATTGGAGCATCCCTTTGACTGACATGAGCGACACGACTGTTCGGGCTGCCACCATAGCGCCGGACGCAGCGGTTCTACCGCGCACTGGCCCTTCAATGATCAGCCTGAAGGGCGTCTCCAAGTACTACATCCCCGATAAGCCAGCTCTCGATGACGTCAACGTTGACATCGGCTCGGGTGAGTTCGTGTTCATCGTGGGCCATTCGGGATCGGGTAAGTCGACTTTCATCCGTATGCTTCTCAGGGAGCTCACGCCTACGCGTGGACAGATTATCGTCGCAGGCCAGGATCTCGGCACGATGAAGAACTGGAAAGTGCCCTACCTGCGTCGCAACATCGGGTGCGTCTTCCAGGACTTCAAGTTGCTTCCCGGCAAAACATCTTTTGAGAACGTCGCATTTGCTCTTGAGGTCATCGGCAAGTCAAAGCACGTCATCCGAACCCAAGTTCCAGAGGTGCTCCGACTCGTCGGGCTTGAGGACAAGATCGACAACTATCCCGATGAGCTGTCTGGTGGCGAGCAGCAGCGTGTCTCCATCGCGCGCGCTTTCGTCAACCGGCCGCCGCTGCTTCTTTGCGACGAGCCGACCGGAAACCTCGACCCCCAGACGTCGCTCGGCATCATGAAACTGCTCGAGCGGATCAACAAGACTGGCACCACAGTCCTCGTGGCGACACACGACCGCGACATGGTCGACAACATGCGCCGCCGCGTCATCGCCTTGGAC
>JBAXEO010000008.1:0-28307 GCA_037140395.1 Coriobacteriia bacterium | reverse complement strand
GTCCACAATCTCGTCGAGGATCTCGCGTGACGTCGCGAAGTTGAGCCGAGCGAAGCCGGCACCTTCCGCCCCGAAGTCGAGGCCCGAAGAGAGCGCGACCTTCCCGCGCTCGAGGATCGCGGCCGCGGGATTGTCGCCCAGACCGGCTTCTCGGAAGTTGAGCCACGCCAGATAGGTCGCCTGCGGGGCCTCGAAGCCGACCTGCGGCAGCTCGGTAGACAGCCGAGCGCTGAGATGATCGCGCTGTCGTGTGAGATGCGCGCGGACTTCTTCCAGCCACGGCTCTCCTTCGGTCCACGCCGCGAGAGTGGCCTCGGCACCCGGCGAACCGACGCCGCCGAGCAGATGCCGCGGCAGCTTCCCCAGCGCCTCCTGCACACCCGCGTGCCCAATATGTGCGACTGCGCAGTTCAGCCCCGCAATGTTGAACGCCTTGCTGGCGGCCGAGATGGTGACCGTCCGCGCAGCGGTGTCGTCGCCCAGCGCGGCGACGGGCACGTGCGTCGCCCCAGGGTGCGTCAGATCACCCCAGATCTCATCGCTGATCACGAGCAAGTCGTGGCGAGCGGCGACATCGGCGATTGTCGCGAGTTCATCGGCGTCCAAGACATGACCGGTCGGGTTGTGCGGGTTGCACAGCAGGATCACCCGCGTGGTTGGATCGATGGCAGCCTCGAGCCTCTCGGGGTCGATACGCCAGCCGTTCGGGTCGAGCGGACAGTCGACGATGCGTCGACCGGTCGAAGTCACGGCCGGAAAGAACGGGAAGTAGATGGGCGTGAACAGCACGACGCCGTCGCCCGGCTCGGTGTGGAGCCAGAGCGTGGTCTCAACCGCTTGCATCACGTCGCAGAACACACGCACGCGTTCGGGGTCGGGACGCCAGCCATGACGGCGCTCCTCCCACGCGGCAAAGACCTCGGGGAGCCGGTGCGCGGCGGCGAAGTTGTAGCCGAAGTCACCACGACCGAGCAGCGCCCGCACGGCCTGAACTGCGACCGGAGCCGGCGCGAAGTCCATGTCGGCCACCCACGCTGGAATCACGTCGTCGTCGTAGCGTGACCACTTGATGCAGGCGGAGGCGCGAAGGCGATCGAGGTGCGCGCCGAGGTCCCGTCCGTCCGTCTCTCGCGTGTCTTTGTGCGCCATCGGGTCGGACCCTTCTCGAGACAGCTCGGCTTGCCCGTCGACCATACTACCCGCCAGCGATGCTACGTGGATTGGCGCGGTCCCGCCGTGGCGACTCTCTAGCGCCCGTACTTCGCGCGGTCCTCGGCGAGCACGTACCGGCGCTGAGGGTCGTTGGGCGAGGTGCCGAGCTCGACCACGAGACCGAGAGTGGACAGCTCCTTGAGGCGAGTCCGCGCTGTGCGAGCACTTCGGTCGATCGTCTCGGCCACTTGGGCAGTGGAGAGACCTGCGGGCGCCTGATCAAGCGCGGTGACGATTGCCTCGTTGGTGTCGTCCAGACGAGGGCGAGCGGTCTGCTCGGAGAAGAGGGTGACGCGGAAGCAAACGCCGAGCTCCTCGAAGAGGGGATCGGGGAGGCCCGCATCGCGACAGGCATCCGTCATACGACCGATGCCGCTGCCCCACTGCTCGATGAGCCCGAGTTCGCGAAAGACACGGCCGATAACGCGATTGCGCAAACGCGAGACTCCGGACCTGAGGCCTTCGATGGTCAGGCCGGGCACAAGCATGCCCGGGTTCTCGATCTCAAGCCGATCGTCGTAGACCGCAACGCGGAGGGGTGTGCCCTTCTGCGAATAGTCGGCATGGACGACTGCGTTGATGAGCGCCTCGCGCACCGCGACAAGCGGGAACTGCCACTGCTCGCTTCGGCGGGCTGCGTCAACTCGCATCTCCAGCGACATCGAACGCTTCACGAAGGCAAGTGCTTGCTCCACCGTGTCCGGGAGTGATACGACGATGTCAGTTGAGTCCGCGATGTGCGTCCTTGTCGCGCCGCGAAACCGACCCGCCTGCAGCCAAGCGTCAGGAAACGTGGCTAGTCGGTTCGAGCCGAACAGCAGGACGCCGCCGACTGTCGGGACTGTGCGGCCCCCGCTGGACGTGGTGATTCCGAGCGTCCCGGCCTCTCTACTGCCCATCGTGCGCACCGGCGCGAATGCTGCGATTGCGGCAGCCATGTCGACCGCATCAACATCAAGATCCCGCAACGCCAGCTCGTCATAGCTCTCGCCCCGCACCCCGCGCGCGAGCTCCGCGCGCAGCTCGGCATCCGCCGCGCGGTTCGTCGAGCCGATGCGCACATAGGCGCCGATCTCCGGACCGAGCGCGACCACGTGATAGGGCCGACTGGGACCAGGGAACACGGTCACGGCGACGAGCTGTATTCCGCGCCAGGCCACGATGTCGATCTCGGGGACGATACGCGGAGCGATTCCGTCACTCACGATGCTCGCCAGCTGCTCTTCGAATGCGAGGGCATCGCCCACTCCGATCAGCGCCCCTGAGTCTTCAACGCCGAAGACCAGCGTGCCGCCCGCCGTGTTGGCGAAGGCACAAAGCGTGCGCAGTGCATTGCGTCGGCCCGACAGGTCGCGCTTGAACTCGAGCGTCTTGCCTTCGGATCGAGAGATGAGCGTGGCGATGTCCATACTCGGCAGTTTACTCTGCAGTACTCGGAAGGCCAATGCTTCAGAGTCGATTTCCTAGTGTCCACCAAGGAACTAGTCACGAGAATCCTTTCGGAGGTTACGCAACGGCCCCGAACGGATACCCTCTGATAGTGACCCCAGACAACTCGAAGGGAGCTACCCCATGGCAAGCGTCAAGGGAACCAAGACCGAGCTCAACCTGCTCAAGTCGTTCGCCGGCGAATCGCAGGCGCGCAACCGCTACACCTACTTCGCTAGCGTGGCGAAGAAGGAGGGCTACGAGCAGATCGCCGCTATCTTCACCGAGACCGCCGACAACGAAAAGGAGCACGCAAAGGTCTTCTTCAAGTACCTCGAAGGTGGAGGCACCGAGATCACCGCGACCTACCCAGCCGGCAAAATCGGCACTACCGCCGAGAACCTCGCGGCCGCTGCAGCCGGTGAAAAGGAGGAGTGGAGCATCCTCTACCCCGCTTTCGCCGACGAGGCCGCCGCAGAAGGATTCGCCGAGATCGCCGAGAAGTACCGACGCGTCGCCGAAGTCGAAGCGCACCACGAGGACCGCTACAACCGCCTGCTCGCCAACGTGGCCGGCGATAAAGTCTTCACTCGGCTGCTTCCTCACAAGTGGATTTGCCGCAACTGCGGCTACGTGTTCACTGGTTTGGATGCTCCCGATACGTGCCCGGCATGCGCGCATCCGCAGACGTACTTCGAGCTGCTCGCCGAGAACTACTAGCACGTCATCATCGCTTGAGCAGAACCCCGGCTGCGCACACTTCGCGGTCGGGGTTCTTTCGCGCTCGAACGTCAGCCCCGCGTGGCCTTCCAGATTCCGTACGTCGCGAACAGCACCCCAAAGAGCCCCAGCGGCAGCGCAACCTGCCAGGGCTTGATCGTGGGGATCTTCTCGGTAACCTTCGCGAATCTCTTGGTGGCCCACCCAGGCGAAAGCACGAACGCCACGGCGGGAACCCACAGGGTCGCCGTTCCCAAGCTCGTCCAGAGAATCACGGCGGGCGCGTAGACGAGCGGATTGTGCCCCGAGCCCGTAACAGCACTGCCAACACCGATAATCTGCCACGCAAACTGCAAAATGTTGGCAAAGAGAATCGTGATGCCCATGACAAACGCCGGCCAGATGTGGGCAGCCTCGCCGATCGGCTCAGCCTGCTTCTTTCCCGAGAGAAACGCCGGGGGACGCCTCCAGATCCAGAACGCGGCCACAACAACCAATAGTCCGATCAGCACACTAACTGCGGGGCGGGGCCTGTCTGCGAGGCCGGTCACTTGATCGGCAAGTCCGTGAACTCCGGAGTCTGTGACGAGAAGCGTCCAGACGATGATGACACTGGCTACTGTGAGCGTGAGTCCGCGGCCGATCATGTAGGCGATGGATCGGGCCAAAGGGCGTCGCTTCTGGACGAGGAACGCCATGTTGGGCCCCCACACCAGCGCGCTGGAGTTCGCGAAGATCGCCAACACGGCGACGAACAGCAGCAGCGATATGTCCCTGATAAGGACCTGACCCACAGTCGAGACTCGCCTTCCTTAGCCCAGCAGAAACTCCGTAGGCACAGTGTGCCACAGCGGCAGCGCTCGGTGGCACCACTTGCGCGAGGGCCTGGTTAGCGGACGATCTTGCTGATGGGCATCTCGAGAATGTCCTCGGCACCCGCGGCCTTGAGCTGCGGGATGAGGATGTTGACGCCGGCCTTGTCGGCGACGGTGGTCACCTCTAGGGCGGTGGAGCCGTAGAGCTTGGATACGGTGGGGTGCTTCATCGCTGGGAGCGCGGCGATTACTTCGTCCAGGCGGCTCTCGGGGACATTCATAGAGAGAAGCACGCGGCCGCGCGCTTCGATGACGCCGAGCAGCAGCGTGCGGATCTCCTCGATTTCGCGGCGCTTGAGCGGATCGGCCCACGCGGCCTTGTTGGCGAGCAGTCGCGTGGTGGAAGTCAACACGGTGTCAACGATCTTGAGTCCGTTGCGCCGCAGCGTCGAGCCGGTCTCGGTGAGGTCGACCAGCGCATCCATCATGTCGGGGACCTTGGCTTCCGTCGCGCCATAGCTGAAGAACACCTCGACGGGGATGCCTAGTTGCTCAAAGTAGCGGCGGGTAACGTTGGGGAACTCGGTGGTGATGCGGCTGCCCGGTGCGATGTCGTGAGCGGACTTCACGGTGGAATCGTCGGGTACTGCCAACACCATACTGACCACGCCCGTTCCGGTCTTCGCATAAGGCATGTCGGCGACCTCGACCACGTCGGCGCCGGTCTCGGTCACCCAATCGAAACCCGAGATGCCCAGGTCGAAGTCGCCGTCCTGCACGAACACAGGAATCTCCTGAGGGCGCAGGATCTTGACCTTGCCGATGCGCGGATCGCCGATAGTGGGGTTGTACTCTCGGCTGGACTTCTTGACCTCCAGGTCCGCCTGGGCGAACAGGAGCATCGTCTGCTCCTCGAGCGAGCCTTTGGGAAGAGCGAGGGTCAGCATGGGGATCTCCTTGCGGTGTCGTGGCGCGCCGGTGCTGGGCACTCTATCACTCTAGTGTAGTGTAGCGCATCGCCGCGGCATAGACACCCTCCGGGAAGCTTCCCGTCCGCCCGACGATGCGCTCCCCATTTCGGGTAGTCTGTCTGGTGAGGCTGTGCGGCTATACTCCGCACCGGCCGATACCCTTACTTGGCTCGGAGGCACCACATGGCTTCAGACTGGCAGGGCTCGCTCGACCGCGTCGCCACACTGATGGCCGAAGATGGCGAGCTTATCGCCCCCGCATGCAAGACGCAGCTCCTGAGCCATGGAGCGCCGACGCCCACCGTGCACCTGCTCATCCACGGCTACACCAACGCCCCCGCGCAGTGCCGTGAGCTTGCGCGCGCGTACTTCGATTCCGGTGACAACGTCTTGGTGCCGCGGGTCCCCTATCACGGCTACGCTGATCCGCTCACCCGCGAGCTCAGCAACCTGACCCCCGAGGTGCTCAGTCAGTTCTGCGATGGCATCGCCGGCACCGCAGCCGGACTCGGCGGGCGACTTGTTGTGACCGGGCTCTCCTTGGGAGGCTTGCTGGCGGGGTATCTCGGCAAGATGCACGACGAGGTTGCCGAGGTGCGCCTTGTGGCGCCGTTCATCCAGCCGAAGGGAGTTCCTGCATGGGTTGACGCACCGTTCGGCGCGGCTATGAGGGTCTTGCCGGACGTCTACTCCTGGTGGAACCCAAGACTCCAGGCGAAGGAGGTCGCAGGGACGTGGGCCACACCCAGGTTCTCGCTGAAGGCGGTCAGTGCTCAAATCGCTCTACGCCGCCAGACGGAACAACTTGCCTCTTCCAGGTCGACCCGTCTCGAGCGCGTGCTGCTGGTGCTCAACGACAACGATATCGCCGTACGAAATGACATCGCCCGCACGTTCGTTGCCGAGCAGCTCGAACCGCTCTCAGAAACCACCGACGTGGCCAAGCTTGAGAAGGCGCTGGGCTTCACCCACGACGTCTTCGAGCCTAACGGCGACAACCGCGACCGCATGGATAGCGTGCGCGACGAGGTCTGGCCGCTGTTGGGACTGACCCCGCCAGAGCATGGCGCACTCGCCGGGCCGACTCCGGGGGGCGGCTACTACCCCGAGCTGGGACCATGGGCCGACGGTCAGGTTCCCGTGGGATCGACCGCGTAGTCTCGGCGCCTGAACTACTCGGAGACTACGACCGCTCGGCGCCAGTACGTATCGGTTTCCAGCGCCTTGACCACCAGCGACGCAACGTCCGCACGCGCGATGCGCGAGCTCTTGGACAGAAGCGCGCCATCCAGCGACACACGATAGTCGCCGCTCGGGTGTTGTCGGTCAGGCCGACTGGCCGCACGATCGTCCAGTCGAGGTCGGATGCCATGATGCGCAGTTCCATCGCCTCGAGGTCGTCATAAGCCGTGCGCAGCGTGGTGGAGATGAGGGTGCGGTACACGCGGGACAGGTTCTTGTCCTTGCGAGCGAACGCCCCCGCCGCGCTCACCGCCGCAAGCCGAGTCACCATGTTCTCGGCCATCGCATAGATCACGTTCGCGATACCAGCCTCGTGGATATCGGGACCCGCGCCTGAGCCCTGGGAGAGCGCGAATGCGACTGCTCTGTGCCCCAGCACCGCGGCCCTGACGGCATCTGCGTCGCGCACGTCGCCTTTGAGGATGGTGAGATTCTCATCCACTGCTTCCAGCGCGGTGTTGTGAACGAATGCCGTGACCTCGTGCCCATGCCCGAGCGCCCGCTCCACGATCAGCCGACCGGTTCTTCCCGCCGCTCCGAACACCACGATCTTCACAGTCCGCTCCTCATCCACACGCGCCTACCATGCCGAGAAACCGCGAGCCGCCTGAAGGGGCGACTCGCGGGTCTTGACCCTGAATACTCCGAGACTACTTCACTGGCACGGTAACCGCGACCTCTTTGCCGCCCACAAAGAACGGCTGATCGAGGCTGTTGATCTTGTCGTCCATGTCGAATTCAAAGAGACCGGGATCGCCCTTGTCGGCGTGGAGAGCGACTATGAGCTTGGGGGTGAGCTTGACTGGCTCCAGTGGAACAACCACGCCGCTGGTCTCGCCGGAGAGCACGTGCACGAGTCCGATTCGTTGTCCCGGGCCTCCGTCTTTCTCAAGGTGAACCACGATCCATGCGTCGGTCGGCGTCTTGACGTTCGCGACCACCTCGGGCTGCCCCTCGAGGCCGAGCTGCTCCAAAGCCGTGATCGACGCCGTACCAGCTCCGACCTTCACGCCAAAGTCGCGCACGGTGACTACCTTGGCGAGCTCCGCACCACCCACGAAGAAGGGGCGATCGGGGCTCATCTCCTTGTTCATCATGTCGAAATCGAACGTGCCCGCCGTGCCCTTGTCGGCGTGGAGGGCGACGATGACCTTGGGGGTAGTGAGGTCTTTGAGCGGCACCTTCACGTCGAGTGACTCGCCGCGCTTGATGGGCGCAAGGCCCACGCGCATGCCCGGCTTGCCGTTCATGTCGGCGTGCACGACGACCCAGCCGTCCGTGGGCGATAGCACGCGCTTGACCACGAGTTCTTTGACGCCGTTCTGATCCGCTGCGACGTCTAGCTGGGCCTTGTCGGGAGCGGCGACGTAGCCCCAGACCTTTGTGGTATCGGCCTGCATCTTGGGGGCGCTACTGCATCCGGTCAAAGCCAGAGCGCTGAGCGCCACTCCGACAAGCAGGACCGCCGTGATGGTCTTCTTCATCGTTGCATCCTTTCTTGGGCCGCCATCAGGCAGCCTTGTCCGCCGCGCGCAGGCTCGGCTTAAAGCCGCGCAGCAAGAGCGAGTTGGTCACGACAGAGACGCTCGAGAACGCCATAGCGGCGCCTGCGACCCACGGAAACGGCGAGAGCAGGCCGATAGCCGCCACCGGCATGAGCACGGTGTTGTAGCCCAGAGCCCACACGAAGTTCTGGCGGATCTTGCGCATCGTTGCCCGGGAGAGCTCGATGGCAGTGACCACATCGCGCAGGTCGTTCTTGATGAGCACGATGCCGCCGGTCTCCATGGCCACGTCGGTTCCTGCGCCCATGGCGATGCCGACATCAGACTGTGCGAGCGCTGGCGTGTCGTTGATGCCGTCGCCCACCATCGCCACGATCATGCCTTGGCTCTGGAGTTTGGCGACCTCGGCCGCCTTGTCCTCCGGCATGACCTCGGCCAGCACGCGGTCGGACGGAATGCCCGCAGAAAGGGCGATCGCCTCGGCGGTGCGCCGGTTGTCACCCGTGATCATAAAGACGCTGACGCCCATTTCGGTCAGTCGGCTCACCGCTTCAGCAGAGTTGGGCTTGAGTGTGTCGGCCACGGCGATCATGCCGGCGAACACCGTGCCGTCAACGCCGACCAGCATGACCGTCTTTCCCTCATCCTCCAGGGCCGAGATCTCGCCCTCGTGCGCCGAGATGTCGATTCCCTCACGCGCCATCAGCCGACGGTTGCCAAAAGCGACTCGCCGACCCATGACGGTACCTTCAACACCATGACCCGGAATCGCCGAGAAACCCTCGACGTCCGGAAGCTCGATGTGGTCTTCTCGGGCGCGAGCAACGACCGCCTCGGCCAGTGGATGCTCCGAGTTGCGCTCGAGCGCAGCAGCTAGCGTGAACATGCGCGTCGCGTCATGACCGTCAACCAGTACGACGTCGGTGACTTCCGGCTCGCCGTGCGTCAGCGTCCCCGTCTTGTCAAAGACGATTGCCGAGATTTTGTACGCGGTCTCAAGCGAGCCACCGGACTTGATCAGAATGCCGTTCTCGGCACCCCGGCCAGTCCCGACCATGATTGCGGTGGGAGTAGCCAGACCGAGCGCACACGGACAAGCGATGACCACCACGGCGATTCCTGCCAGCAAGGCAGCGATCCACCAGCCGTTCGTGGCTGCGGCCATCAGAATAGGCTCGAGAACGACGAACGCGCCGCCTGTCATCGGCTCCACTCCAAAGATCAACGGGCCTGCAAACGCCCAGAACAGGAACGTGAGCAAAGCCGCGCCGATGACAAAGGGGACGAACACGGCGCTGATTCGATCAGCGAAACGCTGGACCGGCGCCTTGGAACCTTGCGCGTCCTCGACGAGCTTCACAATCTGCGCGAGCGCCG
The DNA here is from genome assembly GCA_037140395.1 of Coriobacteriia bacterium. Classification (GTDB taxonomy): domain Bacteria; phylum Actinomycetota; class Coriobacteriia; order Anaerosomatales; family JAAXUF01; genus JBAXEO01. The sequence goes on along the minus strand of JBAXEO010000008.1, from coordinate 19,037 downwards.
TGTCGGCTCCGACCTTGGTCGCCCGGAAGCGGAAACTACCCAGCTTGTTCATGGTCGCGCCGATAACAGCGTCGCCGGCGTTCTTCTCCACCGGCATCGATTCGCCAGTGAGCATGGACTCGTCGACCGCAGAGGACCCCTCGACCAGCACGCCGTCAACCGGAATCTTCTCTCCGGGACGAACCACGACTAGGTCGCCGACAACGACTTGCTCGACCGGGACATCAAGTTCGGCGCCGCCCCGCACAACCCGTGCGGTCTTGGCTGCGAGACCCATCAGCTTCTTGATGGCGTCGGAGGTACGGCCCTTTGCCCGCGCCTCGAGCAGCTTGCCCAGAAGCACGAACATGATGAGCAGCGCCGACGTCTCATAGAACGCCGGCTCCATCTCAACGGCTGGAATGAACGTGGCCGCAACCGAGTAGAAGTAGGCAGCCGAAGTGCCGATGGCGACCAGCAGGTCCATGTTGCCGGATCTGTTCTTGATCGCGTGCCACGCGCCTCTGTAGAAGCGAGCGCCTGCCACGAACTGTACCGGCGTTGCGAGCAGGAACATGACGTACTTGCCGACCATCATGGGATCCCACGCACCGCCCACCGTGGAAGCGAGCAGCTCCGCGAGTTTCAGCGGAACCAGCTCCATCAACGGCGGAATCATCGCAATAATGAACAACGGAATCGAGAAAGCAACCGAGAACCAGAACATGAAGAGTTCGCGCTTGTACGCTTTGGCCTGCGCCTCAGCCTGCAGGTCGACCGTGTCGTCAGCCTGCCCCGGCACGTGGTCAACCTTCACGACGGCGCCGTAGCCAGCTCCCTGCACCGCAGTGATGATCTCGTCGATACCGACGGTCGCGGGGTCGAACTCGACCGTCCCGGTGTTCGTCGCCAGATTCACGCTGACCGCCAAAACTCCCGGCAGCTTTTCCAGCGTCTTCTCGACAACCGAAGCGCACGACGCACACGTCATGCCGATGAGTCCGAGCACTACCTTGCCCGAAGTCTCGGCCGCGACTCCCGGAGTCCCGAGCAGCGTCGCGGTGTAACCGATGCCCGAGACCGCGACGATTATGCCGTTGGTGTCGATCACAGCGGGATCGTAGGTGACGGACAACTTCTCGGTGGCGAGGTTCACAACCGCCGAATGAATACCAGCCGTCTTGCCGAGCACCTTCTCGATGATTGCCGAGCACGACGCGCAGGTCATGCCGCCGACCGCAAAGACGGCGTCGAGAACTTCCGAAGACTCAATCGCCGGCTGCTCGATCGAGGGCAGCTCGGGGAAATCCTCCAGGTCAAGAGCTTCGGCGTCGTCCTGAATCGGGCACTCACTGATAGTGGGTACGACCGTACCTACTTTGGCGACAGTCTCAATACTTGCCGGCGCCGCCTCGGGCCCGGCTGTCTCAGCCGAGACCGCGATGTCTGCTGCCTCGACGCTTTCGGCGACTGGATCGCCCGGGAGTTGAGTCGCGAATCCGACGCCCAACACAAACGGCGGCCCAGGCGTGAACCCTGCCGCCTCAACGGCCGCAGACAGGTCCTCCAGCGCCACTTCGTGCGCCAAGTAGACCGTCAGCGTCTGAGCGGCGGCGTCTCCGGTGGCTGCCACGACGCCGTCGATCTGAGCGGCCTGCATGGTGACAAGCTTCTCGCAAGCAGCGCAGTGCATGCCGAGTGCTCTCAGCGTGAGCCGTCGATAGCGACTGACGGCCGCCGGCTGTGGGGCGGGCGCGGGGGTTGGTGCGATCACCGCGACCGGTGTCGGTTCGGGTGTTGGAGCGAGTGCTGGCACCACCACGGGTTCGGGTTCGGGTTCGGGCGCTGGCGTGAACACCACGGCTGGTACGAGCACGGGTGCTGGTGCCACGGCCTGTGCAGGCTCGGGTTCAGGCGCCACGGCAAGCGCGGGCGCGAGCAGAGGCTCAACGTCAGGCTCGCGCTGGAGCACAGCTGCGACGACGGGCTCGGGCTCGCTCATCGGCGTGGCATCCAGCACCGGGCTCGTCACGGCAAGCGAAATCTCACCAACATCCATCGCCAGCTGCACCGAACCTCCGGCGGCCACGTTGGCGACGGCCTCGGCCAGCGCTTTGGCGATTGCCTGATCGCCCCGTTCGGCTTCGATGGCCATTTCGACCACTGCTTCATCCGATTCACCGTCCGCGACAAAGGGCACACCCGGAATGAAACCGGCATGGACGATCGCTTTGAGCATTTCTTCAACCGCTACATCGTCGCTAGCCCCGATGACTACGACGTTGTCGGCGAAGCTCGCATCTACGCTGTAGACGCCAGCGATGTCACTGAGCCACGCAGTGAGCTTCCGCTCACACGAATGACAGCGCATCCCATCCACGCGTAGCCGGATGATCACATTTGAGCTGTTGTCAGACATTTGTGTCTCCGCCCACCTTTACTCGACGACGATCTGGCCCAAGACCATCTGCATCCCACATGAGAACACATATGTCCCAGGCTGCAATGCCTTGATCTTCACAGTCTTGGGACCCGCCGAGAGATCCTCGGTGAATCCGAGGTCCGCCGATTGGACCACCTGTGTGCAACCTTGGGCTTGGCTGAAGGTGATCTCGGCAGGAACCCCAGCCTTAAGCTTGATGGTGTTTGGCTTGTAGACAGTGGTCACGTCGACGGATATCTTCTGGACACCGCTCGCGAGCACCGCGGTGCCCGTGGTCGGCGGACCCGTGACACCATTCGCCGTCGGCGCGCCGCCACCGCAGCAAGCGCACGCACCGCCGGATCCTGTAGCAGACGACTTACCGCCCAAAGACGATGCCGCAGCCGTAGCCCCCGGGGACGCTTGGGCATTCCCGGCGCCCGTCGTTTGGCCGCTTCTCGCAGAAGCAAACCGGTACGCGCCAAAGAACGCGACGAGCACGAGTCCTACAACCATCATCCAACGCAACGTGTCGTTGCTGTTGGCATTCGATGTGTCTGTCATCTTGAGCAGCTCCCTTGAATCGTTTGTCACGGCTTCATTGTGCGTCTTCGCCGAGGATCTCGGCGATTTGGGAATCACGACTTGCGCTTCTTCTTCGCTGGTGCCTTGGCGTTACGCTGTGCCTCCGGCGGATTGCGACGTGCAAGGTAGATAGCCCCGGCTCCCGCCACCACAGCGACCAAGAGCCACAACAGCGGCGATCCTGAGGACGAGCGACCCGCAGTGGCACTGCTTCCGCCCACGACGAGCTGCCCGGACATCATGCCCATTCCGCACGTCATCGAGTAGGTACCCGCAGCGGTCGCAGGCAGGTCAATCGTTGTTACGGCGTTCGGTGCCAGCGCGACGTCGATACCCAGCTGCTTGATTACCAGCCGATCAGAACAAGCGACGTCCTCCTGCCGGTCCAACAGTAGCCGGACGGGCTTGTCGGCAGGGATGCTGACAGAGTCGGGCACGTAGCGCGTGTTGATGATGGAGAAGGGCACCTCTACCACACCGTCGGCACCGGTCTTGTACGCGGTAGCGGGCGTGGAAGCGCTCGGCGTGCCACCGACGACTGCATTCTTCACGGTGTTGAACGTGACCGGCGAGCCGACGAGCATTGCTGCCCGATTGATGAACACCAGACCGAACGCCATAACGACGACCGCGAGCATGATGCTCAGGCGGTGCTTCCAGTCCTTGGGAATCAGGCTCGATGCGGTGCCAAACGCCAGCATCAGCGGCATGGTTCCTAGTCCAAAGGCCAGCATTGCCGTGCCGCCGAGCAGCACGCTTCCGGTCGCGGCTGCAGCGATTTCGGCGCCTTGGAGTGGCGCGCACGGCATGAATCCCGTGAGAAGCCCAAACGCCACCGGAGTGGCAAGCGTGCTAGCGTCTTCGTCGGCATCTGTCTTGGCCTTGCGCCGGAGGTTTGACAGCGCAGTGATCAGAAACTTGGGTGGGCGCGGTGTAAGCCGAGCGGCCCACGGGACCTTGCCGGTCATGCCCAGGCCGAGAATGATCATGAATGCCCCCGCGGCGAACATGATCCACGGCCGGATACCGTCGAGATTGAACGCCGAGCCAATCGCGCCCAGCGCCAAACCCACGATCACATAGCTCGTGATCTTTGCGGCTTGGTAGGCGAGGTTTGGTACGAGCTTCTTGTGCCAAGGGCCGTCTTCCTCGCCCTTGACTGCGTAGGTCACAACCATCGGGCCGCACATGCCGATGCAGTGCAGGCTCGTTGCGAGTCCCAATGCAAACATGGATAGGAACAGAGAGGTCACGTCTGAATCTCCTCGTGAGAAGGGGTGGAGCGCATCCAAAATAGCGGAGCGCATCGTCGCTGAGGGCGCGCCAAAGCGCGTCGCCGAGCGTTCACGAGGAGCTGATCAGATGCGGGCGCGCTGCCCCAGAGGGTCTTCGGGCGGCGGAGGAGGTTCGGCGACCAATATCCACGCCGGAACCGCTGTCTGGCGAGGCGCCAGCGTCACCGCGATGGCGACAATCGCCGCACCGATAGCGAGCAGCAGGTTCTCGGCGCCACTGGGAAGCACGCCGACGGGCCCACTGGTTGTAACCCACTCGCCAGGGCACGAGTTGTAGATACCGGTGCCCGACGGCATGAACGGCATCCCGCCGCTCATCCCCATGTCGCAGCCGATCATGGTGCACGTCGGAATCGCGATCGCAACGACCGCAATCATGACGACAAGCGCCATGGCTACCCTGCGATTGTTGGCACGAGCGAGCATCGGATCCCTTCAACGAACGGCTTGCGAGCCCCTCTTGACGCAAACATCATGCCGACGGCTCAAGGGCGATAGACACCGAGTTGATGCAGTAGCGAAGCCCCGTCGGATTCGGCCCATCCGTAAAGACATGCCCGAGGTGCCCATCACACACGGCACAGAGCACCTCGACCCGGTGCACTCCAAACTGACTGTCGTCGTGTTCGGTGACGGCTTCGGACTCGATAGGCTCCCAGAAGCTCGGCCACCCGCAGCCCGAGTGAAACTTCGCCGCCGAGGAGAACAGCGTCGCGCCGCAGCCGGCACAGACGTAGACGCCCGGCTCGGAGACGTCGGTGAGCGCGCCGGAGAACGCGGGCTCGGTACCGGCCCTGCGCAACACGCGGAACTGCTCGGCGGTCAACAGGGCGCGCCACTCGTCGTCGGTGCGGATGAGCTTTTCGCGCATGGGGACTCCTCGGGGTCTCGTGGCCTGTCGGTCTTCCCGCATGAACATGACATCAACAGGCAATGCTGAAGCCGACTACATCAAGTATCGCCAAACTAGGGTGATTGCAATCCCTCGACATGCTCACTCACTGCGACACGCATGATTGCCAGCGCCGAGAATGTGTGTGTCGGCGAGCATCTCAGCTTGTCACCACCGACGGTTCGCTCCTCCTATTCCTCCAGCTCGTCGGCCAGGTGCTCCAGGAAGAGCCCCACGTCGGTCACGATCCCGACCGTCTGCCACGAACCGCGATCGGCAAGCTTGGTCACCACCGCCGGGTTGATGTCGACGCACACCGTGGTGGTCGATGCCGGCAGCATGTTGCCGGTCGCAATGGAGTGCAGCATCGTCGAGAGCATGAGGCAGGCGCCGGCGTTCTGAGCGTAGCCACGCATCTCATTTTGGGCGTCGACGCAATCGGTGATCACATCGGGCAGCGGCCCATCGTCGCGAATCGAGCCGGCGAGAACGAACGGCACGCCGCGCGTCACGAGCGTGTACATGAGGCCCTTGGTCAGCACTCCCTGCTCGACCGCCTCGGCAATCGAACCACAACTGCGGATGGTGTTGATCGCCCTTAGATGATGCTCGTGTCCGCCGAACCACGGCACGCCATCTTCCAGGCCGACCCCGAGCGACGTGCCATAAAGCGCGCTCTCGATGTCGTGCGTGGCAACGGCGTTGCCGCCAAACAGCACGCTGACGTAGCCGAGTTCGACCAGCCGTGCGAGGTGTTGCGCCGCTCCCGTGTGAACCACAGCCGGCCCAACGACGGCAATCACGTCGCGGCCATCGGCGCGCGTGTCGCGCAGCATCCGAGCGACCTCAGCCACGACTTGCGCCTTGGGCTTTTCGCTCGATACCGAGGAAGACATGAACTCGAAGGCCTGCCTGTCGCGCGGGCGCTCGTGTGGGTGGACCCGAATGCCCTTGTGGCCGATCACGAACAGGTCACCCTCACACACGTCCCCCATCGGTATGGTGACGGCCGAGCAGGCGAGTGGATCTACGCGCACGCCTAGGTCCATCTCCGGGTTGTCGACACGCACCCAGCCACCGGCAATGCGCACCTCGGTCTCCATATTGGTTGTGGCGTAGAAGCCGTCAGGGAAGACGCCGTTCATGGCGGCAACAACGAACTCGGCGTCCGAAGGGTCGCAGGCAACTGCACCGTGGGATTGGATCTCGGCAAGGATCCCGTCAAGCTGCGCCTGCGTATCAGCGCTCACACGCAGGACCGCCACCGACGGGTCGTCGTTGGTGCGGCCGACTTCAAAGGAGAGTGACTCGAATTCGCCGCCCATCGAGATGATGCTGTCCATGACCGCGGACATGATTCCCGAGTCGATGAGGTGTCCCTCGATACGGACGTCTTCAAAGACGGCGCGCTGCATGAATCCTCCTAGTGGATGAGTGTCTCGGCGCACGACAGCCGGAACAATCGTCCAGCGAGTGCATGCTGCAGTATCCAACAGACACTCGGTTGCGCAAAGAGGGATCCGGAACACAGCGCTTGGAGAGCGTGTGGGATGTCGCTTCTACCAGCGGGAGTCCACGATGTCTAGTTACTCGCGAAGCTCCCGTGCGAGCTGTTAGTACAGGCCTCCACGTTGCCGTCCCCGTCCAGCGAGTAGAGACCGTCAGCCGGAGCCGTCGCCGACGGACACGCCGGCGACCTGGCGAGAAGATTTGAGGTGACAAGCACGCTAGCTGCGTTCACGGGGCCCGAGGGAATCGCTCCCAGCGCGTCTACCTTCCACATTTCAACACACGAGGTGATGGTTCGCTGGTTCGCGAAACAGGATCGAAGCTGAGCGCGCGCTTTGACAGTATGGAACACAGGAATAGCAATCGCTACGAGAATGCCAATGATGAGCACTACCGCCATCAATTCGGCAAGTGTGAACCCCGCGTCCATCTCAGACCGCGCGGTCCGTTTCCCTGATCCGTTGAGCTTCGAGCTATTCATGAGAACCTCCTGCGTGTATCAAACTCGCCAGTGTACGAAGAAGCTGTGGTGGCGACTAAAGAACACCTCCAACAAGGTGTCGAAGCGAGGCTACTCCGCTTTTGCCTCGCTAGCGCTTGTTCCTCGGTTTTGTACTGTGCCCGCCGTCACAGTTGGAAAACGTGAGCGCGACGCAATCCACTGACTGGAATACGCTGCGATCGGCGCGGGGTTGGCGCGAGCAGTGCGCGCTAGGTTGTGGGCGACGCCCACCGACGTGGCTAGTCCAGGAAGCTGCCGTGCTGGGGGTCGCCGAAGACGCACGGCAGCACATCCCCGCTAGTGCCCAGCGAATAGGCGCCCTCGGCAGGAGTCGGATTGCCGGGGTTTGCGGAGTCCGGGGCAGCCGGACACCTGGGAGCCCTCTTCAGATACTGCGGTGATACCAGCAAGCTGGATGCATTCACGACACCGGCAAGGGCCGAAACGGGCTGGGTGGCGTCAACCCCCCAGACCACCACGGCAGACTCAATAGCGCGCTGATTGGCGTAGCACGTCTTGGTCTGTGCACGCCGGGCCATGGTATGAAATACCGGGATTCCAATCGCGATCAAGATACCGATGATCAGCACAACTGCCATCAGCTCGACGAGGGTGAATCCAGCGTCCGACATCGACGGCGCGCCACGCTCACCTGCTGTACCGAGCGACCCGCGCCTCATCGAAGAACCACCTCGCTTGAGCCTTGCTGGTCTTCCACAACGCTCGCCTAGACCTCAGCCATCAAGCGCTTGAACTCCACGATCCGCTCGCGATACTCCGGAAGAGCGGATCCGAGTATCTGGGTCGCAAGGATCGCAGCGTTCTTCGCACCGTTGATGGCGACACAAGCCACGGGCACGCCTGTCGGCATCTGCACCATCGACAGCAGCGAATCGAGTCCGCCCAAGTCGCTGGTCTTCATGGGGACGGCGATAACCGGCAGGGGGGTGAAGGCCGCGACAACGCCGCCTAGGTGTGCCGCCTTTCCAGCAGCGGCAATGACGACGAGCAGTCCCCTCTCGGCGGCTGTGGATGCCCACTCGTGAACTCGCTCAGGATTGCGATGAGCGCTGGCCACGACCACCTCAAAAGGCACGCCAAATGCCTCGAGCTGATCGACACAGGCCGCCATGACCTCGGCGTCAGAGTTCGATCCCATGATGATTCCGACCAGCGGGGACGGTGCCATCGAAACCTCCTGCGTTCGGCTGATGCGTTTCATGTACCCGAGTGCTCCACGAAAACTCCAGAGCCCCTCTGCGCAAGAGCCTAGCAGAATCCGTCGCAAGAACTCCGTCCCTAGTGCGGAACTGGCGAGTCCTCGGCGGTTTCGGTGTCCGCGGTCACATCGGCGAGAACAGCCGCGCCTTTGTCTGCCGAGCAGGCCGTGCCACCCTCGCCGTCGCCAAAGAGCAGCTCGCGCTCGGGTGTCGACAGAGCCTCTCTGGCTTGATCGCGGACGTTGTTCACGCCGACAAAGAACTCGCGCATCATCGCCACAAGCAGGTAGCGCCCCTGTGCAGACAGGACAAGCTCGTCAGCGTTGTCCACGGTGAATGCGCCTGTGGCACGCATGAACGCCATCTCGATAGCGAGACCCTGATCAATACTGACACCGAAGTCCGCAGCAAAGAGCCGCTTGTCGAGGCGCATGCCAAAGAGCGACATCAGGAAGCGGTACTTCATGCGATCAGTGACGGTGAAGTCTCGCTTCTGGAGCGCGGGCGTCTTGCCCTGAGAAATGCGATCACCGTAGGCCTGCAGCGAAAACGTGTTCACGTACAGCGCGCCCTCGAGAAACGAAAACGCACCGCTGCCGATACCTACATAGTCCTCGTAGTCCACGATGTACTCGTCGATCATTCCGCCGCCGGTGCGCGAGAACGTCCAGGCGCTCGCCGCTTGGAAGGAATCGCTTAGCTGCTCGGATATCTGCCGGTAGTAGCGGTACTCACGAGCGTAGTCAACCTTGCCGACAGTGTGCCTGAGCGACTCTCTAACCGCCGGTGAAGCCATCAGTGGGTAGAAGGTGACCTGGTTGACGCCTGTGCGCTTGACCAAGTCGACGTCGGAGGACAGCGCCTCGGGCGTCTGGCTGGGGAAGTTGAAAATCATGTCAGCATTCAGCGAGTTGAAGCGACCCTCAATGGACTGCAGACGCTCCAAGATCTGCTGAGCCGAGCCGTACTTGTCAAAGCGATCCATTTGGCGAAGGAGCTCGTCGTCGAGCGACTGCACACCGACGCTCAGGCGGTCGACACGATCGACCAGCGGATCGACCCACTGCGGGTAGAGGTGATTGGGGTTGGTCTCGGCGGAGACTTCCTTGATCGAGAAGAGCGACTTGGCAAGGTCGATGGTGGCAACCAGCTCGTCGATGTCGATCGTGGGGGTACCGCCACCGATGTACATCGAGTGAAAGTCATAGCCAAGGTCGGCGACCATGCGCATCTCGTCGCGCAGCTGCTTGAAGTACGCGGTCGCACGCTCTGCGTGATAAGGGAAGCGGTTGAACGAGCAGTACGGACACAATCGCTCGCAGAAGGGCACGTGGACGTAGAGCAGGTACGGTCGCCCTGGTACGGGCGCGGGAATCTGGTCCCGGTCGGAAGGACCGAGTCGCAGATAGCGGTCGTTGGCTTGGCGCATGACCGCGGTGAGAAGTCGTTCAGCGAACATACTGGCTCGTGGCTCCCTGTAAGGATCGTCTAGGCGCCGGGCTGGCGGCTGTCCAGAGCCCGATGCGCGATGTCGTGTCGGCAAAACGCGCCGTCGAAAGCAATCAGCTCTACGGCCTCATAGGCCCGGGCGACGGCCTGCTCGAAATCCGGCGCGGTGGCGGTCACATTAAGGACGCGTCCCCCAGCGCTGAGAATAGTACCGTCGCCGTCAATCGTGGTGCCCGCGTGGTAGATGGTCACTCCGGGTAGTGCGGATGCCTGGGCAATGCCACCAATCGGCTTACCGATTGAGTATTTCCCCGGATACCCGCCACTTGCGATGACCACAGAGACGGCAACGTCACGGCCCCACGAGAGTGTGCCGAGCGAGTCAAGCTCGCCCTTTGCGAGCGCAAGCAGAACCTCGGCCAAGTCGTTCTCGAGCCGCGGCAGGAGCACCTGCGTCTCCGGGTCACCGAAGCGCGTGTTGTACTCGAGCACCTTGGGGCCCTCGGCGGTCAGGACAAATCCGCCGTAGAGGATGCCGCGAAAACCGATATCGCTTTCGACCAGCTCGTGAGCGGTAATCTCAAGTATCTCAAGCATCCGAGCGTACTGGTGAGCAGTCACGCCCGGAACCGGCGAGTAGACTCCCATTCCTCCGGTGTTGGGACCGGTATCGCCGTCGCCGACTCGTTTGTGGTCCTGGGCGGGTGCCATCGGCAGCACGGTTGCGCCGTCGACGAAGGCGAGCAGCGAAACCTCCGGGCCTTCGAGGAAGTCCTCGACGACGACAATGTTGCCAGCGTCCCCAAATCGGCCGTCGAAGCACTCTTCGATTGCGACGAGTGCCTGCTCGGTGGTCTCCGCGACAGTGACGCCTTTGCCTGCCGCCAGACCGTCCGCCTTCACGACCAGCGGGGTCGCGTGGGTCTGGATGTAAGCCGCAGCGGCGGCGCGATCGGTGAATGCTCGCGAATCGGCGGTGGGAATGCCCGCACGCTCCATCAGGCTCTTCGCGAAGGCCTTGCTGCCCTCGAGCTGCGCGCCCTCGGCTCCGGGGCCGACAGTCAAGATGCCGGCCACTCGCAGGTGATCGGCGAGACCGGCGCAGAGCGGACCCTCCGGGCCGATGACGGCGAGATCGATATCCTTTTCACTAGCGAACGCGACCACTGCCGAGGAGTCATCCGGGTCGATCGCGACATTAGTCGTGAGACGCTCTCCTGCGGTTCCCCCGTTGCCTGGCGCCGCAAAGATGGCGTCTACACGAGGCGACGCAGCAAGCGCATGGACGATGGCGTGCTCACGGCCGCCTGAACCCAAGACGAGAATGCGCATGACGGTCCCCGCTTTCTCGAAGAGGTGGTGTGAGACAGATCAGTTAGGAGGCCTTCTGGGTGATGGGCTCGGCGAAACGCTTGGGCGTCACCTTGTAGCCGAGCGGTATTCCAACCATGAGCCGAGTCTGGGCCGAGAGAGCCGGGAGCATTCCAAGCACAAGCCCCAACACCGGCAGCAGTAGCCAAAGCACCATGATCTCGAGAGCGGTACCGAGCCTTGACTTGTTGTCAGGCGGAGGACAGCGCCACAGCTCAAGCAAGATCGACGTGAGCATGATCACGGTACCCAACGTAAACAGGATGTTGAGAATCATCAGGTTCTCGGCGACCGACGAACGCCATCCCAGGTCGTACCAGTGTAGGCGCGAGAAGTAGGCCGCCAGTATGTAGGCGCTGGTCAGGACGACCCAGTTGATGACACGCATGCTGTGGTCATGGAGCACCTGTGTGAACCGGAAGATGGTCGATGAGCGCCAGTTATGCTTGCGCTCGGTGAGCTGACCCCAGATGAAGCCGACGTCCTCGGCACCCCATGAGTGACGCTTGAGCTGCTCGAAGCGGTTCTTCACGGCATCACGCATGCCGTCGCCGTCCGTGGCATCGCCAAACGTCGGCAGGAAGATCGGGTGCACGGCGATTTCATCGCCGGTCTCAAAGAGGCAGTTCAGGTACGAATGCCAATCCTCGGGGATGACCGCAGGATCCCACCAGCCGCAACGCTCACACAGCTGAAGCGAGAGCGTGTACGTCGAGATGGGCAGCGAGTCGAACCACGGAGCTGCCGCAAGTTCTGAGAGCTGCGCGGCATGCTGCATCCAAGTAGTGAAACGCACCGGCGCGGGAACCTGCCAGATGTTGTTGTAGAAGAAAATTGGCGCCTGCCAGAAGGAAAGATGGCGTCGCTCCTCGGCAGCGAACGAAGCGGCAACCGCCGAGAAATACGAAGGGTTGAGCACCGAGTCAGCATCACACGATGTAATGGTGGCGAGGGCTGGGTCGATACCTAGGTCGTCGATCGCCGTGCGCGCCCTGCGGCCCGCCCAAGCCTCATTTGAGGACTTGCCGGGTTCCTCGCCAGCGATGTTGCCGGGGTGGATGGTCGCCATCATGTGCAGGAAGCGGCCCGAATAGCTCGCGATCATCTTCTCGGACTTGGCGCGAGCGTCGGCCTCGCGCTCCTCCATGCCTAGCACCACGATCAGGCGCTCATCGGCTCGGTGCTGCGCCGCCAAGGCATCCAGCGTGCGATTGATGATCTCGGCAGGCTCTTTGTAGGTGGGAACGATAACAACGTGACGCACGTCGGACGGAGCGAAGCCGTACGCGCCGACAACGTCTTCGTCGGCGGTCCAGTCGCGCTTCTCCCACTCGTGAATCTTACGCTGCCCGATGAGGGCAAACACCGTGGTGACGCAGAGGCGCGCGATGAAATAGACGAGGAAGATGGTCGCGATGACCATCCACACACGCGGGAAGACCAAGCATCCCAGCACGGCCACGACGATGGAAGCCCACGAGAGCACACCGGTGAGGGCGTGACCCGGGTTGCGGCGTGGTTCAGCCGTGTTCTCAGCTACTTGCGACACGAATTCTCCCTGGATGAACGACGTCAGGACGTCAAAACCCAGCTGACAGTGTACCAGCTTGGGTACCCGGACAGGTAACGCCCGGCTGTCGGATACATACCCTAAGGCCGCGAGTCCCAGCGTCGCATGATGGTCTGTTCGCGGCTCGGGCCAACGGCGACGATGGATACCGGCACGTCGGCGAGGTCCTCGATGAAGTTGATGTATTCGCGTGCAGCCTTGGGCAGTTCGTCAAAGGTGCGGCAGGCGGTGATGTCGGTCCCCCACCCCTCGAGCTCCTCGTAGATAGGCTTCGCGTGGTGGAACGCGGTCTGATGACACGGAAGGTTGTTGTAGCGCTTGCCCTCGTACTCGTAGGCGACGCACACCTTGATGGTGTCGACCGCCGAAAGCACATCGAGCTTGGTGATCACTAAGTCGGTCAGGCCGTTGACCTGGACGGCATAGCGAACGATTACGGCGTCGTACCACCCACAGCGTCGTTGGCGGCCCGTCGTGGTACCCCACTCACCGCCGACCTTCTGGAGCAGCTCTCCGGTCTCGTCGTGCAGCTCTGTGGGGAACGGGCCCGATCCCACACGGGTGATGTAGGCCTTGGCGATGCCCAACACCCGGTCGATCGAACGTGGCCCGACGCCGGTTCCCGTACAAGCACCGCCTGCGGTACAAGGAGAAGAAGTCACAAAGGGATAGGTTCCGTGGTCGATGTCGAGCAGCGTGCCCTGAGCTCCTTCGAAGAAGACCCACTGGTCGGCCTCGAGCGCCTTGTTGATGATGAACGAGGTATCGGCGATGTGCGGCTTAATACGCTCGGCATAGCCCATGTACTCGTCAACGATCTCCTCGACGGTATACGTCGGCATGCCATAGACCTTCGACAGGATGTCGTTCTTCTCGAGCAGTGCGGCTTCGACCTTCTTGCGGAAGATGTGCTCGTCGGTAAGGTCCTGGACGCGCAGCCCCATGCGCGAGGCCTTGTCCATGTAGGCCGGGCCGATGCCGCGTCGCGTGGTTCCGATCTCGTTGCCGCCGAGACGGTGCTCGCTCGCGCCATCGAGGTCGCGATGGTAAGGCATGATCAGGTGTGCGTTGGTTGAGATGAGCAGCTTGTGGGTCGACAAACCGTCGGCCTCGAGCACATCCATCTCGTCGAGCATGACCTTGGGATCGATGACGACACCGTTGCCAATGACCGGCGTGATGTGCGGATACATAATCCCCGAGGGAATCAGATGCAGCTTGAGCGTGCGCCCGCCATGGATGATGGTGTGGCCCGCGTTGTTCCCGCCCTGAAAGCGAACGACGTAGTCCATGTCGTCTGCGAGCAGATCGGTGATCTTACCCTTGCCTTCGTCGCCCCATTGGGCGCCGACAAGCACGATACCGGCCATGTGAGGTTACTCCCCGTTGAGTGCTGGGCCCCGCGGACTCATCTCTGCCGCTCCCGGACCGTGCGCGCCGACTTCCCGAGGGCGCGCGCAACGCTCCACTGTGATGAAGCGTGCGCGCGTAGTATGCCCGACGCCGACGCCGATTGCCACCTCAGGGTCCGCGGGAAGATCAAGGGTTGCACAGGCCTCGTCGCCGGAGTATGTTAGTGAGCGATAACTACGCCGCCCACAGTCTAGGGGGTTGTGCATGACGCCCCCCTCACCGCCGAAAGGAGCCGCGCCTCGTGAGTAATCGCACTTGGACGGCAATCCTGATCGCTCTGGCCGTGTCGGCGGTCGCAGGGCTGTTTTGGGTCACCTACTCGCAGCGGCCAATACCCGGCAAGCTCGCCGTTGCCGGCAGCGTGCGTAACACGATCTCGACCGTGCAAGCGCCTGCAATCGCCTACCCAGTCGTTGACGTCACGGTCGGCATCCCAAAACCGCCGTCGAAAGCGATGAGCGCTCCCAAGCGCGCTGGGGCCCAGCCGATGGCGTCGCAGACGCCGACGGTCTCGGGAGCGCTCGACGCAGTCTACGTCCGCCAAGGCGATAACATCGCGACCGGACAGCCTGTCGCACAGCTCAACACGGCACTGCTCGATCTCGGCGTCGCGCAGGCGAAAGCCGCGTCGAAGAGCGCCCATGCGCAGGTTGCGGTGATGGGCGAAAACATCAACACGATTACCGATAACCAGGCCAAGCTCGTCGACGCAAAGGCTCAGCTGGCCACCGCCGAAAAGCAGCTCACCGCCGCCAAGACCCTAATCCAAACAGGCAAAGCTCAGCTGGTAGCGGGTATTGCGCAACTTGAGGCGACCATCAATGGCCCGCATCCACCGGGTCCATGGCCGCCCGCCCCGCTCGTTGCACAGCTTGCGCAACTCAAGGCAACCCTCAGCGCGCTCGTGGTGGGAGAGGCACAACTCGCCACCGCCGAGGGTGCGCTGGCAACCGGCAAGTCCAAGCTGGCGACTGGCGCGTCGGCACTGCGCGACGCGAAGGTGAAGGCCCGCAACGCACGCGAGCTGCTCGGGCTCGTCGCCAAAGGCCAGGACATCCTCATCGATGTCGCCGAGTACCGGAAGGGCCAGGCGACTATCGTGTCACCGGTAAGCGGCATCGTCACAGCTGCTCGGGAGTCGGGATCCGTCGCCATGGTTGGCGCGCCGATCGTTCGCGTGCGCCCCGCCGGGCGGACCGAGATTGACACCTACCTGACCCCCGCACAGCTCGACCTCGTTCACGTGGGTTCGCGAGCGGAGGTCACCTTCGACTCCAACACTGCGGGGACGCTACATGGAACTGTGGCACGAATCGCCGATTCCGTCGCGTATCCGCCGACGAGTTTCCCGACCGACGTAGTCCACATGGCCAAGACCGTCCGAGCAACCATCATCCTCGACGAAGGGGACTGGGCACCGCCCGGTACACCCGTCGACGTACTCATCGATACGAAGAACTCAGCCCGCTGACCGACCGCAACTCACACCGCACGAGAACAGGAGCGCAGACGACATGAACAAGCGCATCATCGCGATCATCTTGGTGGCCCTCGTGGCCGTAGGAGGCTACTTCGCCTACCAGAAGTACTTCGCGAACGCGGCCGGAGCGAACGGGGGGCTCGGCGGGAGTGGGATGATCGAGACCACGCAGATCGCTATCACGCCGCAGACCGCCGGGCGCATCATCGAAGCCCCGCCCAACGAGGGCCTGCCCGTCAAGAAGGGCGACGTACTGTACCGCCTCGATCCGGCGACGGCTCAGTACCAAGTCGAACAGGCACAGGCCGGCCAGAAGGCCGCATCGGCCAACTACTCGCACGTCAAGAAGGACGACGGGGCCACGAGCGCTGACCGCGCCGCGGCGAAGGCGCAGCTTGACCAGGCGAACATCGCCGTGAAGCTGGCGCAGGTCCAGCTGGGCTACACAGTAATCGCCTCGCCGCTCGTGGGAACGATCACGAACGTCGTCGCCAAGGTCGGCGAGAACGCCGTTCCGGGTAGCACGATGGCTGTTGTCAGCGACCCCGCCCAACTCACGGTGAACATCTACGTGCCGGAGAACCGCATCGGCGAGGTCAAGGTCGGCCAGCCGGGCACGCTCACTACCGACTCGACCAACGGCTATCAGGTCCAGGTTTCCTTTGTCGGCTCGCAGGCCGAGTTCACGCCTGCATCTATCGAGACGAAGGACCAGCGCGTCAAGCTTGTGTACCAGGTGAAGTGCCGCATCCTGAACCCCGACTCCTCGCTCAAGGCGGGCATGCCCGCCGACGTGGTGCTCAAGTGACCGTCGTTTCCCAAGATACTGAACTGGCCATCGACGCCCGAGGGCTCTCCAAGGAGTTCCGCTCGGTGCTGGCAGTCGACGACATCTCACTCGAGATCCCGCGTGGACGCGTCTTCGGGCTCATCGGGCCCGACGGTGCAGGCAAGTCCACGCTCATACGGATGCTGTGCACCGTGCTCGAACCCACTTCGGGAGATGCCTTCGTGTTCGGTAACTCGGTGGTCAGCAACCCGCACGAGGTCAAGCCGCGAATCGGCTACATGTCACAAGCGTTCTCGCTCTACGGAGACCTCACCGTCGCCGAGAACCTCAACTTCTTCGCTGAGCTTCGCGGCGTGCCCAAGAGCGAGATGGCCGCACGCTCTGCTCGGCTGCTCGAGTTCTCCGGACTCACTGAGTTCGCAGAGCGCCAGGCACAGTTCCTCTCGGGAGGAATGAAGCAGAAGCTGGCGCTCGCGGCTACGCTGATCTCCGAGCCGGATCTGCTCTTTCTCGACGAGCCGACGACCGGTGTCGACCCCGTATCGCGTCGCGAGTTCTGGCGCATCATCAGCGACTTGCACCGGCACGGCATCACCGTTTTCGTCGCGACCCCCTACATGGATGAGGCGGACCGCTGCGACGAGATCGCGTTCATGACGCAGGGGCGCATCATCCTGCGCGACACGCCCGCAGGCATGAGGCGTCGGGTGCCGGGACGCGTGATTGAGGTCGCCGTGGACCGCTACCGCGAGGCCATGACGCTCGTGCGCACGCTTCCGTTCATCCGAAGCGTAGAGGTCTCCGGCGAGCTGTTGCGGATGCTCATCGATCAGGATGCCTGCGAGGAAGACTGCGAGGCGGCACTGCGCTCGACGCTGGAAGGTGCAGGCTTCTCGGTAGGTAACATCCACCCGGCGGCGACCGACTTGGAAATGGCGTTCGCCACACTCATTCCCGCCGCGGGAGAACTGCTCGACACTTCCGACGACGAGATTCTGGCGGTGGCGGAATGAGACGTATCCTCGCCATCGCTCGCAAGGAGTTCATCCACATCATGCGCGACAAGAGGATGCTCGGCGTCATCCTCATCATGCCGCTGCTTCAGCTGTTTCTCTACGCCTACGCGCTGTCCTTTGACATTAAGCACCTGCCGACCGCCGCGCTCGATCTGGATCACACCGAGCAGAGCCGGCAATACATCTCGGCGCTGCAGCAGTCGAACTACTTCACGGTCAACCGCGTTCTCAACAACTACGGTCAGGTCGACGGGATTTTCGAGTCCAATCAGGACCAGGTAGTCGTAGTAGTCGGCAGCGGCTTTGGGCGCGACACCACGGCTGGTCGGGCGGGTGCCGTACAGGTCCTAGTAGACGGGTCGGACGCAAACTCGGCGCAGCTTGGGCAGACGTACTCGGGGGCGCTCTCAAGGGTCTACGGCGCCAAGATCGCCATTGCGCAGTACGAAGCGAAGGGTGCCAGCGTCTCGAACGTGGGAGCTCTGACCGGGAACACCCGGGTCTGGTACAACCCCGAGGGCAAGTCGGCCTCGTACTTCGTCCCAGGGCTCATCGTAGTGCTGGTGACCATGGTAACCGTGCTCCAGACGGCGAACACGCTTGTCAAGGAGAAGGAGATGGGTACCTACGAGCAGCTGATTGTGTCTCCTATCAAACGAATCGAGCTCATGGTCGGCAAGATCGCGCCATGGGCACTCATCGGTGCGGTTGAGATCTTGGTCATTTCGCTCATCGGAATCATCATCTTTGGGATCCCGTTCAGAGGCTCGGCGTTGCTGCTCGCGGTCGCAAGTCTGCTCTACGTCACCTGCACGCTTGCGCTGGGCCTCATCATCTCCGCGAGGGCGACGTCCGTCGAAGCAGCAAACCAGCTCGGCTCGCTTGTGAGCTTCCTCCCGACGTTCATGCTTTCGGGCTACATCTTCCCGCTATCAAGCCTGCCTTGGGTGCTGCAGTTCCTCTCGTACCTGTATCCGGCGCGCTACTTTATGGTCGTCACACGAACGGTGTTCCTGAAGGGCGGGGGCCTTTCTGTGCTCTGGCCGCAGCTCGCCGCTCTCGCCGGCTTCGCGGTTCTTATGACGACATTCGCCGCGTTCCTCTACCGAGAGAGGGCGTAACCGACTATGTCTTGGCGAAGGATACGCACCCTCATCTGGAAAGAGTTCATTCAGCTACGACGCGACAAGTCGATGCTGCCGATGCTCATGCTGATGCCGGTATTGCAACTAGTGCTGTTCGGCTACGTCGTGGGCTCGGACGTGAAGAACCTCCAGCTCGCCGTGCTCGACTACGACCACACCGTACAGTCAGAGCGCGTGGTAGAGGCGTTCACCAGCTCGGGATACTTCACGCTCGCTGCCCGGCCGACGAACGAAGCTGGGGTCAAGAATCTGCTCGATGGCGGAACTGCAGTCATCGCAATCGAGATCCCCAAGGGGCTCAGTGACTCGATCCGCGCTCGACGTCCGGCCCAGATCGGCATCGTGGTCGACGGCTCCGACAGCCGGACGAGCCAAGTGGCGGCGGGCTACGCCCAAGGC
>JBAXEO010000007.1:0-28385 GCA_037140395.1 Coriobacteriia bacterium | reverse complement strand
CTCGCCCTCGAGGTACTTCTCCATGAGCGACTCGTCGGCCTCGGCGACCAGGTCCGTGAGCTTCTCGCGGGCAGCCTCGGCAGCGTCGATGAACTCGGCGGGGATCTCGAGAACTTCTTCTTTCTCCCCCTCGTGGTGGTAGGCCTTCATACGGATTACGTCGATGACGCCGCGGAAGTCGGCCTCGGCTCCCATCGGAATCTGGACGGCGCCCACACGGTGGCCGAACTTGGCGTCGAGAGCCTTCATCACCGCCGAGAAGTCCGCGTGCTCCTTGTCCATGCGGTTGATGAAGACGGCCCGTGCTATCCCTATGCCGCCGGCGATCTTCCACAGGCGGTCCGTCTGGACCTGGGGTCCGGCGACCGCGTCAACGACAAAGAGCGCCATCTCGGCGGCTTCCATCCCTGCAATGGCGTCGCCCACGAAGTCGGCGTAGCCGGGAGTGTCGATGATGTTGATTTTGACCCCGTCATGAACGACGGGTGCCAGCGAGAGGTTGATTGAGAACTTTCGCTTGATCTCTTCTGGCTCGTAGTCAAGTCCGGAGTGTCCGTCATCCACGGTTCCCAGACGCTTCGTTGCGCCGGACAAGTAGAGCATCGCCTCAGCTAAAGAGGTCTTGCCCGCACCGCCGTGTCCGACGAGTACAACGTTGCGGACTTTATCAGTACCCGGTGCTCCCAAGTGCATCGCCTCCTCGGATAGCGCGCTGTTCACGTCTTCGTGAAAGCGCGGCCCGCGTCAGCGTTCCCGCTGTGCGGGCAACCTCGAATGAGAGTCTACCTCTTCTCGCCGGCCGACAGGCCAGTCTTATCATGAGGCCGCGGTACTGCTAGAATCGCCTGCAGTTCCGCGTCGCGCAAAGATTGCTTCACTGCGTCGTGGCCAGTGTCGTTCAAGCCACTCAAGGAGGCGTGCTGTTCCGTGCACAACAGAGTATCTATTCCGACACTTCTGGTCGCGGGAGCCTTGATCGGGGTTCTGTCACTTTCACTGACGGGCTGCCAAGGCGCGAAGACCTCCGCCGCCACGCCCGCTGCCGATTCAACCTCAACTGAGGCAACACCCGCCGAGCAGCCTGCTGCTGCCACGAATCAGTCAGGAGCGACGTTGTACACACCCGCATACAAGCCAAATGGCAAGGAAGTCGCGGTCATCAAGACGAACAAGGGCACGATCACGGTAAACCTTCTCGGCAATGACGCGCCGATCACGGTCGGCAGCTTTGTGGAGCTCGCCAACAAGAGCTTCTATAACGGCCTGAAGTTTCACCGCTTCGAACCCGGCTTTGTGATCCAAGGTGGCGATCCTCAGACCAAGGATCTCACCGCCGAGCAGGTCAAGGCCAACAGTACCGGCTCGATCGGGACCGGGGGGCCGGGCTACATGATCGCCGGTGAGTTTGCGAACAACCCCAACAAGCATGTCGACGGCACGCTGGCCATGGCACGCTCCCAGAGCCCTGACTCGGGCGGTTCGCAGTTCTATTTCACGCTCGGTCCGCAGTCGTTTCTCGACAATAACTACACCGTCTTCGGTCAGACAACCAAGGGGCTCGACGTGATCCATCAGCTCGGCGCTGGTGACGTGATCGAGTCCATCACCATCGAGAACGCGACTAAGTAGCGTATTGGACGTGGACCAGACCCGCTTTCAGGAAGCGCAGAAGGCGTACAGCGCCGGTGACTTTCGAGCTGCCGCCAAGATGTTTCTGGGCGCCGCAGGGCGGGGTACCGAGGGTAATGGTGCCGCCTACCATATGGCGGGCAACGCGCTGATACACCTGCGTCGGTTCCAAGACGCCGTGACCGTCTACGGACACGCACTTCGCGACTCCATCTACGACAAGCGCGGCGCCGTGTTCGCAAATCTTGGTTCTGCCTATTTGTCGCTCGGCGACTATGCCGAGGCGGTTCGCGCGTACCAGAGTGCACTGGATGAGCCCGGCTACGCGACTCCCTACAAGGCTTACCAGGGAAAAGCCAACGCCCTGCTTGAGCGCGGGAGTGTCGAAGAAGCAGCCATCGCCTTCAGAAAGGGTGCGCTCGAGCCGGGCAATCCCGATCCCGGCAAGGCTCTGGTCAATCTCGGACTCTGCTTTATGGCCCTCAAGAGACCGGCGGATGCGGTTGAGGCCTATCAGGCAGCACTCGGATTCGACCAGTACAGCGGTCGGGGCAAGGCGCTCTCCAATCTGGGCCAGGCCTACTGCGCGTTGGGTGATGACGCGGAGGCGGCCAAGGCCTTCGAGAAGGCGACCGAGCTGCACGGCCACACGCTCTCGCCCAAGGCGCGCGCCGCCTATGATGATGTGCTCGCGCGCTCTCGGCCGCCCGGCCGAGAGGTCGTTGAGGGCTGGCAGACCGGCGAGTTGCCGCATGTCATCGACGTCGGCATCCCTGCGAGTGTGTCTGTTCATGCTCCCGCGATCATCTCGCCAACTGCCGAGCCACTTACTGCGGCCCACAGTGCCTCTGACGTCGGTTCTGCACCCTACGACGCGATGGCCGAGCACGTTTTCGATGGACTTCCGCCCGCGGCTGACCACGCCGCGACTCAACTGGGCGTCGGCAACGACGCCGAGATCGCGGACTTCTTCAGCGTCACCGAAGAGCAGCTCAAGGAGCGTGACCGCGACGCTCGCCGAGAAGGCCGCAGCCACGGAAGCAATCGTGGCGGCAGCTGGAAGGGGCTCGTGGTCTTTGCTGTAATACTTCTGCTGCTCGCGGGGCTGATGGGCGGCGCGTACGCGCTGGGTTTTGGATTCCCCACGCAGACGCAGACAGTAACGAAGCTGCTGGTGGCGCAGGCTGCAGGTGACCCGGTGCAAGGTTTCTGGGTTGCCGTCACAGACAAAGATATTGCCAAGGAAATGGCCAAGATTCCGCCGCTGAAGGCCTCCAACGTAGACAGCGTGCAGATGCATGCGAACGATTCGGTGGTTTTGGCGACCGTGACCCCCAAGAGCGGTGCGCCGCTTCACTACACGTTCACGCTGCGCCGAGAAGGCGTCGGGTGGAAGGTCACCGGCGTGGAGAATGACTGGCGTTCTACCGGTGGCAGCTAGCCGCTGGTTGCACCATCGCATCCGACTGGTATCAAGCGGGAGAGGAACCACAGAGTGGAACAGAACACGTACGTCATGATTAAGCCTGACGCAGTCGCACGAGGACTTGTCGGCGCTATCGTTCAGCGGTTTGAGAATACCGGCCTCAAGATTGCGCGTATGGAGATGAGTACGCTTACGCGCGAGCAGGCCGCAGCGAACTACGCCGAGCACGTGGGCAAGCCCTTCTACGAGGGGCTGGTGAGCTACATCACCTCCGGTCCCGTCGTGAAGATGGTGCTGTCGGGACCCGATGCGGTGGTCGTGTGTCGCAAACTGATGGGAGCTACCAACCCCAAGGACGCGGCGCCGGGAACCATCCGCGGTGACTTCGGGTTGATCATGGACGCCAACGTCGTGCACGGATCGGATTCTCCGGAGTCCGCCGAGCGCGAGGTCGCCATCTTCTTCGGCGGCTAGGGCAGCAGCGAATCGAGACTGCTTTGGCTCGGCTCGGGGAGACCTGAGCCGGGCCAAAGTGTATGTGGTGAAGAAAGTGGCAAGCTTGGGCTAAGGATTGACCGGGATACTCCATCCGTCCAAGTGCGGCGCCCCCTCCGTCGACCGGTCTTGAAAGCTGCGGAGGTCCCACGCATGGCGCCACGTCTTCTCGGTCACCATCAAAGCTCTCGCGAGCTCCTGCTACTCGGAAGAGCGGAGTCCATTTCCGACGCCAGTTTGCTCTCAATCATGATTGGGGAGAGCTCCGGCGCGACCGCGCAGACTCTCTTGGCCCAGCACCCCATCCCCGACGGTTTCTGGAGAGTGTGCGGAGAGGATCTGGTCGCCCTCGAGGGAGTGGGACCCGCGGCAGCGGCGCGGGTGCTTGCCTGCCTGGAGCTGAGCCGACGAGCCTCTGCATGGCGCTGTTCGCCTAGGGCCGTGGTTTCCACGCCCGAGGACGTCGTTGGTCTCTGTTCAGCACAACTGCGCGGCCTGGATCGCGAACACTTCTGGTGTATCGCGCTCAATACCAAGAACCAGCTGCTCAAGGTGGTCGAGGTGTCCATCGGCTCGCTCAACGCCTCGATTGTTCACCCGCGCGAGCTGTTCAAGGAGGCGGTCAAGGTTTCGGCCGCATCAATCGTGCTGGTTCACAATCATCCGAGCGGTGACCCGACGCCGTCTGGTGCCGACGTCCAGCTGACTCGGCGGCTGGTCAAAGCGGGCGACGTGCTAGGAATCGAGGTGCTCGACCACGTGGTGATTGGCGACGGAGGGGAGCATTCGAGCCTCCGAGACCTGGGTCTCATGTAGGAGGTCAAGTGGGGCAGGACACACGCCCCAGACCTGCGACGATGTGCTCAGGTTGGTGCTCGGGCCCGCATGCCGATACCCTCCGCTGTGTTACACTTCGACCGTGTTTACGCACCACCGGCCCGGCCGTTTGAGGTCCAGGGTCGGTTTTGGCGTGCGAGGCGCGGAGACGTGCCCCACGAATGCGCTCCCGGCCTCTTGCCGGAATAGACGAAAAGGAGCGACCGTGTCGCTTGTCGATATGTTCTTCAACTCCTGGGGCGGCGACATGGCCGTCGACTTGGGAACCGCGAATACACTGGTCTCGGTTCGAGGCCGCGGAATAGTCCTCATTGAACCATCGGTCGTCGCGGTCGAGCGGGATAGCAAGCGCGTTTTGGCCGTTGGTCTCGACGCCAAGCGCATGCTCGGCCGCACACCGGCGAGCATTGTCGCTATCCGCCCGCTCAAGGACGGAGTCATCGCCGACTTCGAAGTGACGGAGGCGATGCTGCGCTACTTCATCAACAAGACCCGCGTCAAACGCTTCCCTTGGCAGCCAAAACCGCGTGTGGTCGTGTGCGTTCCCTCGGGCGTGACTGAGGTCGAGAAGCGAGCCGTATTCGAGGCGACGATGTCGGCCGGCGCACGCCAGGCCTACCTCATCGAGGAGCCCATGGCGGCCGCCATCGGCGCTGGTCTCCCCATCCAGGAGCCGACTGGTTCGATGGTTGTCGACATCGGCGGCGGTACCACCGAGGTTGCAGTCATATCGCTTGGCGGCATCGTAGTCGCACAATCAATCCGGATCGCAGGCGACGAGTTTGACGACGCGATCATTGCCTACGTCAAGCGCGTCTACAACGTGCTTATCGGCGAGCGGACTGCCGAGGAGATCAAGTTCGAGATCGGCAGCGCCTGGCCGCTCTTGGAGGAGCTTGATGTTGAGGTGCGTGGGCGGGATCTACTGACGGGTCTGCCCCGCACGATCACGATGGAATCAGAGGAGATTCGCGACGCAATAGAGGAGCCAACGGCTGCCATCGTCGCGGCCGTCAAGGGCACGCTGGAGCAGACTCCGCCCGAGCTGGCGAGTGACTTGATGGAGTATGGAATTGTGTTGACGGGCGGAGGAGCCCTCCTTAAGGGGCTCGACGAGCGGATACGCAATGAGACCGGGATGCCGGTTCATGTCTCGGACAGTGCTCTCACCAACGTGTGTGATGGCTCGGCGCAGGCGCTCGAGGAAATAGACGCCCTCAAGAAGGTGCTGCAGAGCGGGCGCTAGGCCCACTCGCGACGCGTGATGAAGCTGCCGCAGCCAGAGAGACCATCAGGTGCCCTCGGGGTCGTAATCGCGCTTGTGGTTGTCTCACTCGTCATCACCACGGTGTGGTATCGCGAAGGCGACCGCGGGCCGATTCACAAACTGCGGACAGGCGTGCAGACGGCGGCCGCACCGCTTCAAGCCGCTGGAGAATTGGTTACTCGGCCGGTGCGTGGTGTGTTCGCATGGGCCTCTGACCTTGGCGTTTCGCGGAGTCAACTCGCGGCGCTTCGGCGGCAGAACATGGAGCTGCGGACGAGCGTCGCCGGCCTTCAAGAGGCCCGCCAAGAAAACGAACGGCTTCGCGCCCTTTTTGGCTTCGTAAAGACGAGCAACCTTCAGGCCGTCGGCGCGCGCGTCATCGGAAGACCGACCACGTCATATGAGCGAGTCATCACCGTCGATCGCGGAAGCGCTGACGGGATCAAGATTGAGATGCCGGTGCTTGCCGGAGACGGGCTCTTGGGTCAGACAATTTCAGTTACACAGCATAGTGCTCGGGTTCGGCTTATCACAGACGCTCGCTCTGGAGTATCAGCCATGATTCAGGCCAGTCGTGCCGAGGGTGTAGTCAAGGGTATGGTTGGTGGTGGTGTCGCGTTTGCGTTTGTAAGCCGAGAAGCCACAGCCAAGGCCGGAGACGTGATCATCACCTCGGGATTCGGCGGAATCTACCCCAAAGGGTTGCTGGTTGGCGAGATCATCAGCGCTTCGCAAACACCCTCCAGCCTCTTTCAGGACATTCGAGTGGCTCCTGCTGCTGATCTTGCCGGCCTCGAAGAGGTCGTCGTGCTGACCAGTGCTGCGCCGGTTACCGCGATTGGGAGTGGTGAGTAGTGAGCCGCATTCTTCCGACGGTCGGCGCGTTGCTGGTGGCCGCAGTCCTGCAGGCGGCGCTCGCGCCCTATCTGGCAATCGGTCAGGTGGTACCCAACTTCCTGCTCCTCGTGGTTGTGACCATTGCGCTGGTTGAGGGTCCGGGGCCCGGCGCTGCGGTGGGCTTCTCGGCAGGGCTTGTCTTCGATCTATTGGGTAGCGGACCTGTTGGGCCGATGCTGCTGGTTCTGACGCTCACCGGTTATCTGGCGGGATTGATGCACGAGAACATGTTCGCCGAGGGGTGGTTGCTCCCATTGACGGTTCTTGCGATCGCTACGCTTTCGGCTGAGGTCGCATACGGGCTGATTCTTGTCCTACTGAACGTTGGCGGCCCGTTCTGGTCCACCTTCCTGACCAAGATGCTTCCGGGAGCCGTCTATAACACGGTTTTGGCACTCTTGATCTTTCCGTGGTTGGCGCGCTTCTTGCGCCGAGAAACGTCAATTACCACCTTCCAGCGCCTGGGCTAATGCCGCAGGGTGCCGTGCTGTTGTCAGCCTAGCCTCAGTGAGAGAGCGGTCCGCTTGCTCGATTTTCGCCAACAGCTCAAACCCCGGTTCGCGGTTCTCGGCTTCGTCGTGCTCGCGGTTCTGGGCCTTCTTCTGGCGCGGATCTGGACGCTGCAGGTTCTCGACGGTCCCGCCTACGCAAAGCAGGCGAATGACAACCACGTCCGGGAAGTGACTACAGAGGCTCCTCGTGGTCGCATTCTTGACCGAAACGGGAGGGAGCTTGTGACCAATCGGCCGACGATGGCCGTAGTGGTCGCGCCATCGAGCATCAATGATGAGAAGCTCCTGGCTCGACTTTCGACGGTGCTCAATATGCCGGTGGCAGACATCAAGGAGCGGGTCGCGAGCGTCAAACTGGCGCCACTGGCTTCGCGCACCGTCGCCATCGACGTCCCCATGTCTGCGGTTGCCTACATCTCCGAGCACGAAACCGAGTTTCCCGGTGTGGAGGTCCGTACCCAGGCGGTACGCAAGTATCCCCAGGGCTCACTAGCCGCCCATGTGCTCGGCTATGCCGGCGAGGTGTCCCAGTCTGAGCTTGAGTTGCCGGACTCGCCTTATCAATACGGCGACATCGTAGGTAAAGCTGGTGCCGAGAAGTCCTTTGAGAAGGTTTTGCAGGGGGACCGGGGCAGGCAACTCGTCGAAGTCGACGCCAAGGGCCGGCAGCAGACGGTGATACTGAACGGCGAACCCGTAGCCGGGAGAGACGTCGTACTAACTATTGACAGCAAGGTTCAGGCAGTTACAGAAAAGGCGTTAGCTCAAGCCATGGAAGACGCTCACAAAGCCAAGTTTCCCAAGGCTCGAGCGGGGGCTGCGGTTGCAATCGACATCAAGACCGGCGAGATTCTCGCGATGGCTAGTCTCCCCACATACGATCCAGAGCTGTTCTTGGGCGGTATTTCGGAGAAGAACTGGCAGATGCTGACCAGTAAGGATTCGGAGTTCCCGCTTACCAATCGGGCAATCATGGCGCAGTATCCGGCTGCCTCGACCTTCAAGGCGATGACCGGCCTTGCCGGCCTTGAGGCCGGTTTCACCTCGCCCGGCTCCACGTACGACTGCAAGGGCATTTGGACTGGCATGGGTGAGCAGTGGAAGAAGTACTGTTGGGACCACGCGGGTCACGGCAATGAGACCTTCATGGAGGGCATCAGGGACTCCTGTGACACCGTGTTCTATGAGATCGGCTATCGCTTCTACAGGGACAAGGGTGAGAAGCTTCAGAAGTTCGCGCGAAGGTTCGGTTTTGGTGCCGACAGTGGCATCGATCTGCCGGGAGAGGTCTCTGGCCGGATACCCGATGCAGCTTGGAAGGCCTCGTACAACGAGAACTATCCGGAGTACCAGCAGTGGCTTCCTGGTGACACGGTCAACTTGGCGATCGGACAGGGCGACCTGCTGGTCACGCCGCTACAGCTGTTGGATGCATACGCGGGTATCGCCAATGGCGGGAAGGTCATGAAACCGCACGTCATCAAGCAGGTACTTGATGCGCAAGGAACCCCCATTCTCTCGACGTCGCCCGAGGTCGCTTTCGACAGCAAGACCTCGCAGGGCAACCTGTCGACCATGAAGACGGCGTTGGCCAGCGTGACCAAGGACGGCACCGGCAAGGGAGCGTTTGTGGGCTTTCCGGTAGCAGTAGCAGGTAAAACCGGGACCGCACAGGTCACCGGGAAGGACGACATGGCGCTTTTCGTCGGCTTCGCCCCTGTCGAGAAGCCTCGCTATGCGGTCGTGGTTGTGATCGAGGAGGGTGGCCACGGAGGATCGGTCGCCGGTCCCGCAGCAAGGCAGATCTTGGCCGCGTGTCTGGGGCAGAAGATCGAACACGTCACCGCCACGGACGCGTCGAGGTAGCCGAGTGAACGAGAGGAAGCGTCTCTGGTTCATCAACTGGCCTCTGTTGATCGCCGTCACGGCTCTTGCCGTCTACGGCAGCCTGATGGTGCAGTCCGCTACCGCGGGAATGCCCGGGGGGCCTGGACTCTTCAGGCGCCACCTGCTGGGACTCGCAATCGGCCTCGTGCCGATGGTCGTTGTCTGGGCTTTTGACTATCGCACGCTGCAGGGCTGGATTGGGCCACTCCTTCTCATGGATGCGCTGCTTATTCTGTCGCCTCGGATTCCAGGTTTGGGGGCCACAGCCAAAGGAGCGACCTCGTGGCTCTCGGTGGCGGGATTCCGGCTGTTTCAGCCCTCCGAGCCGGCTAAGCTTCTGACGATCGTCGTGATGGCTGCGGTTATCGCCACGTACAAGGGCAAGATCGAGCGCCCTGCCGATCTAGCCAAAGTACTCGGGATCCTCGCAGTGCCACTCGCACTGATCATGCTCCAGCCCGACCTCGGTACGGGTATGGTATTTGTCGCTATCACGGCGGGCATGCTGCTCATCGGGGGGCTCAAGCCTCGCTGGTTTCTGATTCTGGGAATCGTCGGCTTCATCCTCGTGGGCGGGCTGCTGTCTCTGAATACAGCGCTGGACAAGGCACTGAATCGCGACGTCCTCATCAAGCAATACCAGCTCGACCGTCTCCAGGTGTTTGTGGATCCGACACGTGATCCCAAAGGTGCGGGTTACAACCTCGAGCAGTCCAAGATTGCGATCGGCTCGGGCGAGCTCACCGGAAAAGGCCTGGGCTCGGGCACTCAGAGCAACCTGCGGTTTCTCCCTGAGCCGCACACTGACTTCATTTTCTCGGTAACCGCCGAGGAGCTCGGCTTTCTCGGCGCTGTAATCTTGCTCGGGCTCTATTTGGCTCTGCTGATCATCTCTCTTGAGATTGCGGCGTCGTCGCGTGACCTCTTTGGTTCGCTTATCGTGGCAGGGGTTATGACCATGTGGACTTTTCAGATTCTAGAGAACATCGGCATGACCATCGGGCTCATGCCGATTACGGGTATCCCGCTTCCGTTTATGAGTTTTGGGTCATCGTTCATGGTCACCAACTTGGCGGCCGTGGGTATGCTCCTGTCCGTGTGGACGAGACGTCAGGGTGTCTCGGGCTACTAGTCGCTCTTGAGGGGATTAGATGAAACTTCCATTCGACGTTGCAGACTTGATGCGCTCGCGCACCCGGCTTACCGAGGACCGTGATCAGCCGGTGCGCATTGCCGTGTTCGTCGATGTCGAGGCACCAGACCCGCTGGTCGAGGCGGTTAGAGAGGCGCTGCGTCCGCAGACCTCGGGTGCCCGCATCCACGTGGAGGCGTGCGCTCCTGGCGAGACGCTCATAATCGATCCGACCGCCGATGCGGTCATCGCACTGGTTGGAGCCGGCTCGACGCTGCAAGCCTCACTCGCCTCCGCACGTGAGATGTTCGTGCCCACCATCGTGTTGGCTATCGACCAGAGCGCCGACGCGGTTTCGCTTCGTCTGGCCCACCCCGTCCTCGACACCGTGGCGGCATCTCAGCCGGATGCGGTGGTTCACGCGCTGGGCCGATGGCTGGTCGACCGCATCAACGGCAAGCGGCTCGCGATGGCCACCAACTTCGCGTTCATGCGCCGGGCGGTCGCCGAGGAGTCCATCAAGGCCACTTCGTTTCAGAATGGCGTTGTTGGCCTCGTCGCCATCATCCCCGGTGCCGACCTACCGATCATGACCGCCAATCAAGCCAAGATGGTGCTCCAGATCGCTGCGGCTTACGGGCAGACCTTGGGAGTTGAGCGCATAAAGGAGCTGGCTGTTGTGCTCGGCGGGGGATTTGCGTTTCGCACAATTGCTCGGCAGATGCTGGCTTTCATTCCGGGTTTTGGCTGGGCCGTGAAGGCTGGAATCGGCTACTCGGGAACCATGGCAATGGGCTATGCCGCAGTTGAGCACTTTGAAGCTGGCGGCGAGCTGGGCGCCTTGGCAGTCAAGGTCAAGGCCGCACGCGACCGAACGATTGAGGCCGCTCGCGCCCGAGTAGGCCGCGGTGAGCCGGCCGAGGACCCGATCCCTGCCCGTGGCTACGTGGTCGTCTCCGATCAGTCGAGCAGCGAGTTGAGCGGTGAACCGGCGTTGCCTCCTGTGTCCGCAACGCCATTGGTGTCGTCGGCTCCGGAAGGGGCCAACGCTCTGTGACCCCGGCCGATCTCTGGCCTCGCATTGAGCCGCTTCTGAATCGAGTTGAGCGCCCATCCCGCTACGTCGATCGGGAGTGGGGCGCTTGCCACAGCGGCGACGCTGAATACCGCGCCGTGCTTGTGTATCCAGATACCTACGAGATCGGTCAGGCCAACCAGGCCATCGCGATTCTGTACGCAATCCTGAACACGCTTCCCGACGTCGCAGCCGAGCGAGCATACCTGCCTTGGGCCGACATGAGCGCGCTCATGCGCGAAGCAGCCATCCCGCTGTTCTCACTCGAGTCGTGCGCTCCGCTCGGCGGCTTCGACCTCGTGGGCATCACGCTGCCCTACGAGCTCAGCTACAGCAACGTGCTCGAGACCCTCGACCTCGCCGATATCCCTCTGCGCGCTGTGGATCGCGGCGAGGGAGACCCTCTCGTCATCGGTGGCGGTCCCTGTGCCTTCAACCCCGAGCCGGTCGCTGCCTTCTTCGATGCGATCCTTATCGGCGAAGGTGAGGAGGCGCTGGTCGAGATCGTCGCGGCACATCGGTCGGCCAAGGCGCGGGGCGCATCGCGTGGCGAGACTCTTCGGCAGCTCTCACAGGTCGCCGGCGTCTACGTCCCCTCGCTCTACGTCGAGCGACGCGCCGACGGCATCTTTGCCGGAGTTGAGGCCATCGGCGGTGCGCCGACCGTTGTCGTGAAGCGCGTCGTAGCTGACTTCGATGCGCTTGAGCCCCCTACCTGCGGAGTCGTTCCGTTCATGGACGTGGTTCACGACCGGTTTGGCATCGAGGTGCTGCGTGGATGCACGCGTGGCTGCCGCTTCTGCCAAGCGGGGATGGTGTATCGGCCGGTTCGCGAGCGAACGCCTGACTCGATCATGCGCGCCGCGGTCGCCGGGCTGGCATGTACCGGCTATGACGAGATATCCCTCACCTCGCTTTCCACGACCGACCACAGTCAGCTCGAGGAGGTGTTGAGGCGCCTGTCGCGAAGGCTTGCCGGAAGCGGCGTGTCGGTTTCGCTGCCTTCGCTTCGTGTCGATTCATTCGGAGTGGAGATGGCCCGTCTTGTCGCCGGGGGAGGCAAGAAGAGCGGACTGACCTTCGCGCCCGAGGCCGGGACACAGCGCATGCGCGACGTCGTCAACAAGAACGTATCCGAGGACGACCTGCTCGGCGCCGTACAGCGTGCGTTTGAGGCCGGTTGGCGGCGCGTCAAGCTCTACTTCATGATCGGCCTGCCTACCGAGACCGACTCAGACGTTGTCGGCATCGGAGAACTCGTCACTCGCGTGCTGGCCGTTGCAAAAGCAGCCACACCCCCCAATGCACGCGGTTCTGTTCGGATCGCCGTTTCAGTGTCGACGTTCATTCCCAAGGCACACACGCCGTTTCAGTGGGAGCCCCAGATTCCCCTGGCAGAAGTCAGACGACGCCAGACCCTGCTGCGCGAGTCGATGCCGCGCAAGGGTGTGGAGCTGCATTGGCACGACTCCGATGTTTCCTTCCTCGAGGGCGTGATGGCACGCGGCGGCCGAGAAATCGCCGACGTCATCGAGACAGCGTGGCGCGCCGGTGCTCGATTCGACGCGTGGACGGAGTGTTTCTCGCTTCAAACGTGGCTCGATGCGCTTGCCAACAACGGCGTCGACCCATCGGCTGTGGCCAATCGGGAGCGTCTCGTTGACGAGCCGCTGCCCTGGGACCACCTGTCGGCCGGTCTGGATCGCGGCTTCTTGGTCGCCGAACGCGAGCGTGCGCTTGTCGCGACTGTGACGCCGGACTGCAGTTTTGAGGGCTGCACGGGCTGTGAAGTCTGCGATGAACTTGCGGTCGAGATTCGTCTGGCGGGTGATTCGCGTGGCTAATGGTGAGTTCCGTCTGAGAATCCACTACCACAAGGCCGGGCGCCTCAGGTGGCTGTCTCACCTGGAGGTTCTCCACGCACTGGAGCGCGCTGTTCGGCGCGCCGGGCTTGCCTACGCCGTGACCCAAGGATTCAGTCCGCACATGAAGGTGGCATTCGGTCCTGCGCTGCCCGTCGGTACCGCAGGTGACAACGAGTACTACGATGTGTGGCTAACGCGCTACACTGAAGCAAGCGAGGTCTTGTCGAGCCTGCGTGATTCGACTCCGCACGACCTTGCGCCGCTCGGCGCGAAGTATGTCGGCGATAGTGAGCCCTCGTTGGGTGCGGCTATCACGATTGCGGTCTACCGCGTGACGGTAGCCGGAGAGGAGTCGACGTCCAGTCAGGTGCGGATGGCGCTTGAGAGCCTCGTAGGCTTAGGCAGTCTCACCGTGCAGCGCAAGGGCAAAGACAAAGTTTTCGATCTGGCGCGCAGCCTCCCGAAGGAAGCGTGTGTCAGTGAGAAGGACGGTAGATCTGAGGTCGAGATCGTCGTCCGCATGGGGCCCGAGGGGTCCCTCCGCCCTGAGGTGCTCGTGTCACAGGCCCTGAGTCATGCATCGCTTGATGCGACCGTCTCGCACACGACGCGCACAGACACCTTCATCGAGACTACCGAGGGGAACTGGGCGCGTCCCGTGTGACGGGAGAAGTGTTTTCTGTGGCGGGGATAGATCGCGAGATGCTCATCTCGCACGACACAAATGAGACGCGGGTTGCGATTCTTGAAGATCGCGAACTCGTCGAGCTCTATATCGAGCGTCCCAAACGTAGCGTGGTCGGCAACGTCTACCTTGGCAAGGTGTGCGACGTGCTGCCGGGCATGCAGGCGGCGTTTGTCGACATCGGGATTGAGAAGAACACCTTTCTCTACGTCGATGAGGTAGTGGCTCCTGAAGGACTTGAGGGGCTGCCTCGTCGTAACATTCAGTCGATGCTCAAGCCAGGGCAACAGGTGATGGTGCAGGTCACCAAGGATCCCATGGGCACCAAGGGCGCGCGGGTCACCACGGAGATCACGCTTCCGGGCCGCTTTCTGGTTCTGATGCCGTTCTCGGAGTTCGTGGGCGTGTCCAAGAAGGTGGTTGAACCTGAGCGAGAGCGACTGCATTC
Organism: Coriobacteriia bacterium; assembly: GCA_037140395.1. Taxonomy (GTDB): domain Bacteria; phylum Actinomycetota; class Coriobacteriia; order Anaerosomatales; family JAAXUF01; genus JBAXEO01. The sequence goes on along the minus strand of JBAXEO010000007.1, from coordinate 14,230 downwards.
AATCGTCTCCAAGTACGTCCCGCCCAAGATCGGTGTCATTGTCCGCACCGCTGCGCAAGGGGCTTCCGAGCGCGACTTGGCAAGTGACCTCGAGTTCCTGCTCCGACTGTGGAAGCGCGTCAACCACCAGTCCGCAGAGGCGCTGGCCCCGGAGGTCATTTACACCGAGATGGATCTCGCTCTGAGGCTCGTGCGAGACGTGTTCGCAGAGGACTTTCGCCGCTTGGTCATCGACGACAAGTCGACCTTTGACAAGGTGGCCTCGTTCATCAAGAAGACCTCCCCGGAGCTGCTAAGTAACGTCCAGCTTTACCGGGACAAATCGTCGCTCTTTGGGAGTTATGATCTCCAGCCCACGATTGACTCGGCATTGCGGCGAACGGTGGCTCTTCCGAGCGGGGGCTATCTGACCATCGACAAGACGGAGGCACTCACCGCGGTTGATGTGAATACCGGCAAGTTCGTCGGCAAGAAGAGCCTCGAAGAGACGATTGTGCGCATCAACCTCGAAGCAGCTGATGAGACCGTGCGACAGCTGAGACTGCGAGACATCGGCGGGATCATCGTGATTGACTTCATCGACATGGATGACGCCTCGCACAAAACGCTGCTGGTCGATCGGCTATCCAAAGCGCTGGATCGCGACCGCACCCGGACACGGATGAGCGACGTATCGCGACTGGGTCTAGTCGAGATTACTCGTAAGAACGTCACCGACGGCCTCTATGGCGTCCTCACCGAACCTTGCCAGTGCTGTGGAGGAGAGGGCAGGGTCGTATCTCGGGTGACACGGCGCATTGCGGTTGAACGCCGAATGCGCGAGATTCTGATTACGGGCAAGTCCAACGCCTATCTCTTTGGCCTGAACCCGGAGACCTTTGAGCTCGTGAATGCTCCTGGGCTCAATACAGCCGCTTCGCTGCGTGCCGAGACAGGCAAGCAGGTCTCAATCGTGGCCGACGAGGAGGCCGGCCCCACCGAGGTGCGCATTCTCATCGAGGGGCGCACGGGGCTGCTTCGTCGGGCGTTCGAGTAGCGCGACCGGGAGGGATACGCCCGGCGCCGTTGTTTACGAATGACGCGTTGACGCTCCGCGGTGTCCCTGCTAGCATATCTCCTCGCGCATTGATACGAGTGAAGGGTTCCCCGCATGTACGCAATCGTCGCTACCGGCGGCAAGCAGGTCAAGGTCGAAGCAGGCGACGTTGTCATCGTTGAGAAGCTCGAAGCCCCCGTGGGCGAGAGCGTTACCTTCGACGTCATCTTCTTGGCCGACGAAGACTCCATCGTCGTCGATCCTGCTGTGCTCGCTGCAGCCCGTGTTTCGGGAGAAGTTCTTGAGCACTTCAAGGGCGAGAAGGCTATCATCTTCAAGTTCAAGAAGCGCAAGGGTTACAAGCGTTTGAAGGGTCATCGCCAGTTGCTGACTCGCGTTCGCATCACCGATGTTGTTGCAGAGGCTGCACCAGCCAAGAAGGCCGCTCCTCGCAAGAAGAAGACCGAAGAGCCGGTTGAGCCCGTCGCTGAGACGGTCGAAACCGCCCAGAATGACTAAGGCAGGGATCGAGAATGGCTCATAAAAAAGGTCTTGGCTCCACAAAGAACGGACGCGACTCGCGCTCTAAGCGTCTAGGAGTGAAGCGTTTCGCCGGCCAAGAGGTCACTGCGGGTACGATTATCGTCCGGCAGCGCGGTACGCACATTCACCCCGGGGACAATGTCGGCCGCGGTGGTGACGACACGCTGTTTGCCATGTGCGACGGAACTGTCGACTTCACCCGCGGACTGAAGCGTCGCGCTCACGTGCGACCGTTCGAGGCATAGAGACTGGGTTCACCGCACTCGCACTATGAGACGTCGCGTGCCCCCCGCACCCTTCCCGGTGCGGGGGGCACGTTCGTATAGAATGGGCGTGCGCGCCCCCAGGGAAGCGAGCAACCAGGGTGTTTATCGACGAGGTAAAGATACACGTCAAGGCCGGTGACGGTGGCGCGGGCTGCATGTCGTTCCGCAGAGAGGCTCACGTCCCCCGAGGCGGGCCGGACGGCGGTGACGGCGGACGTGGCGGAGCCGTGGTGCTCGAGGCCGACTCGGCTATCTCCTCGCTGGTTGACTACCGGTTCAAGATTCACTTCAAGGCCGATCGCGGCACGCACGGTAAAGGCCAGATACGCCACGGCGCTGGTGGCGATGACATCGTGCTCAAAGTCCCTCTTGGCACCATCGTTCGAGACGCCGACAGCGGAGAGATTCTGGGTGACCTGACCCTTCAGGGACAGCGTCTCGCGGTGGCTCAAGGCGGCTACGGCGGCCGGGGCAACATCCACTTTGTGACTCCTACTCGACGCGCGCCATCCTTCGCCGAGCTGGGCGAACCCGCCGAGGAGCGCTGGATCGAGCTCGAGATGAAGCTGCTGGCCGACGCGGCTCTCGTGGGCATGCCAAGCGTGGGCAAGAGCTCGCTAATCGCGCGGATGAGCGCGGCGCGACCGAAGATTGCCGATTATCCGTTCACCACGCTCGTTCCCAATCTGGGCGTCGTGCGGGCCGGCGGACGCTCGTTTGTGGTCGCCGACGTGCCAGGACTGATCGAGGGCGCCAGCGAAGGAAAGGGACTTGGTCACGAGTTTCTGCGCCACATCGAGCGAACAGCACTCATCATTCACGTGGTGGATCTCACTGGAAGCTACGAGCAGCGCGATCCGCTCGCAGACTACGACGCGATCAATCGTGAGCTCGAACTGCACGCGGCCGAGTTGGCAAGCCGGCCTCAGATCGTCGTAGGCAACAAGGCCGACGTCGCGGGAACCTCCGAGATCTCCACCGCACTCCGAGAGCGCGTCGAATCCGAGGGCATTCCCTACTTTGAGGTGTCGGCGGTCACGGGGAAAGGCATCGACCCGATGATTCGCTCGGTTGCCGAGAGAGTCTTTGAGCTGCGGAGCGCGGCCATCGACACGACTGCCGCGGGCCGTCGTGTCTGGACACACGAGCTCAAGGGCGAGCGTGAGTTCAGCGTGGTCAACCTGGGTGGTGGCGTCTTTGAGGTCACCGGTCGCGGCATCGAGCGCATGGTGATCATGACGGAATGGAACAACGACGAGGCGATCGCGTTTTTGCAAAGGCGCCTGGCCAAGGCCGGCGTCGAGAAGGCGCTTGCCGACGCGGGGGCTCTGGACGGCGACGAGGTCCGCATAGCGGGCAAGGCATTTGAGTTTGAGGGGGCGCTTGCGGCGGATCCCGAGGTCGAGTTCATCGAGGATGACTTCGCAGACGAGTTGAGCGGCGAGGCACTAGACGACGAAGCCGATGAGGGGGAGGGCGAGACGCTGTGACCCCCGGGCGCATCGTGGTCAAAGTCGGGTCGTCCACGCTGGCGGGCCCGACCGCGGGAATCGACGCGAACTACGTGGAGTCGCTCGTCTCGCAGGTCTGTGAGTTGATTGCGCGCGGCTGGCAGCCGGTGATTGTGTCTTCCGGGGCGATTGCGGCCGGGATTGAGCGGCTTGAGATGCCCGTGCGTCCAGAAGACATGCCTTCCCTGCAGGCGGCGGCTTCGGTCGGCCAAGTGGTGCTGGTCGAAACGTATGCCAAGCTGTTTGCGGCCCACGGCGTGGCAACCGGTCAGGTATTGCTCACGCGCCACGACACCGGCCATCGCGAATCCTTCCTGCATGCTCGCGACACCTTTGAGCGTCTCCTGGAACTCGGCGCGGTACCGGTCGTCAACGAGAACGACACCGTTGCTGTCGACGAGATCCGGTTTGGCGACAATGACTCGCTTGCGGCATTGGTCGCCACGATGGTCCACGCCGACCTCGTGGTGCTGCTCTCAGACATCGCTGGCCTGTACGACTCCGATCCCCGGTTCAGTGATGAGGCACGGTTGCTAGAGCACGTCGCCGAGCTCACCGACGACTTGGTGGCTGCGGCTGGCGGCACAGGGAGCGATGTCGGGAGCGGCGGCATGGCCACCAAGATCGAAGCGGCCAACATGCTTATGAAGGCTGGCATTCCCATGGTGATCTGTGATGGCCGGCGCGACCGGGTTGTGCTCGATGCTGCCGATGGGCTGCCGGTCGGGACGTTGTTTGTCGGCGGTGAGGCGACGCTGGGCGCCAAGAAGCTGTGGATTGCCTTGGGCCGAAATGCTTCTGGCGGAATCGTTGTCGATGACGGCGCGCGCGAGGCGCTGATGCGCCGAAACACCTCACTGCTACCGGCAGGCGTGGTATCGGTCATCGGGTCGTTCAGCGCTGGCGATGCGGTAGAATTGAAAGACTCCTCAGGCGCGGTAATCGCCCGTGGACTGACCGAGTTCTCCTCGGCGGAGTTGGAGAGGGTCAAGGGGATGAAGTCCTCCCAGATCGCTAGGGAGATGCCAGAAATAGCTGGTAGGGAAGTCGTGCATAGAGACCGGCTCGTGATTCTCTAGCACTCGATGCGCGCCGAGCATGTCGACGGGAAGAGGGAGCGCCATGTCTGACGTACGCCAGCTTGCTATCAAGGCTCGCGAGGCCGCGGTGGCCCTTGCCCTGACGTCGACCGATGAGCGCAACTGCGCGCTGATCGCGATGGCCGATGCCATGCTCGCCCGAGAAGGCGAGATTTTGGCCGCGAACCGCTTGGACATGGACGCTGCGCGGGATAAGGGCGTGGCTGCTGGGATTCTCGACCGGCTCGAGTTGACCTCGGCACGTGTGCGCGCGATTGCCGACGCACTCAGGGCGGTGTCGCTTCTGGGCGACCCGCTTGGAGAGGTTGTCTCGGGCCACACACTGCCAAATGGCATCGAGCTCACGCAGGTGCGCGTCCCCTTGGGTGTGGTCGCGATGATCTATGAGGCACGCCCCAACGTCACGGCAGATGCGGCCGGGCTTTGCATCAAGACCGGTAACGCGGTCATCTTGCGCGGTGGATCGCTCGCGGTGAACAGCAACCTCACCATGACCCGCGTGCTGGCGCAGGCGGCCGAGTCTGCAGGTCTGGCGCCCAACTCGATCCAGGCGGTCGAATCTACCGAGCACGCCGCGGCCGAAGAGCTGATGAGTTTACATGGCCTCATCGACGTGCTCATCCCGCGTGGGGGAGCCGGACTGATCCGGAGCTGCGTGGAGAACTCCAAGGTGCCCGTCATCGAGACCGGTACCGGCAACTGCCACATCTACATCCACGAGTCAGCTGACCTTGAGATGGCGCGTCGGATCGGGGTCAATGCCAAGTGCCAGCGGCCTTCCGTCTGTAACGCCGCTGAGTCGCTCCTAGTCGACGAATCCATCTACCGAGAGGCGTTGCCTGCAATACTGGCCGAGCTCGCCTCTAACGGCGTCGTGCTGTGCGCCGACGATAAGACCCGAGCGCTCGGGGCGGTCGATGGCATCTTGGCGGCTACGGAGGATGACTGGGGCACCGAGTATCACGAGTTGAAGATGTCGGTGAAGGTTGTCGCCGGGCTGGATGAGGCCATCAGCCACATCAACATCTACGGCACCAAGCATTCCGAGGCGATTGTCACTGAGGACTACGCGGCTGCTCGGCGATTCTTGCACGAAGTGGACGCCGCGGTGGTCTACGTCAACGCCTCGACGCGCTTCACCGACGGCGAGGTCTTTGGGCTGGGCGCCGAGATCGGCATCTCGACGCAGAAGCTGCATGCCCGTGGTCCCATGGGACTTGAGGCGCTGACATCCACCAAGCATCTGCTTATGGGCAGCGGACAGATCCGCGAGTGAGGACCGGCGTGCGTCTCGGCATAATGGGGGGAACTTTCGACCCCATCCACTTTGGGCACCTGGTGACTGCTGAGGAGGCGCTCGTCCAGTTCAACCTGGATCGCGTGCTCTTCATGCCGACGGGAAATCCCGCGTTCAAGTCCGGCGAGCGGGTGACCAGTGTTGAGCACCGCTACCTGATGACGGTGATCGCCACTGCATCAAACGCCGACTTTGACGTGAGCCGCATGGAAGTCGACCGAGCCGGGCTCACCTACACCATCGACACGCTGATTGCGCTGCGAGACCAGTACGGTCCCGCTACTGAGCTGTTCTTCATCACAGGCGCTGACGCTGTGTGGGATATCGTGTCGTGGAAGGATGCCGAGACGATTCGCGACCTCGTGACGTTCATCGCCGCTACGCGCCCCGGCTACGACCTCGACGCCGCGCGTCGGTCGCATGAGTCGGCCGCAACCGGCTTCCACATCGAGTACGTTGAGGTTCCCGCGCTCGCCATCTCGTCGACGGATTTGCGCCGCAGGGTCGCCGAGAAGCGCCCAATCACCTATCTTGCGCCCGAGTCAGTTGTGGCCTACATCGAGAAGCACGATCTCTACCGGGAAGTTGGCTAGCATCGTGGTCCCCGTTAGCTTTGATGAGGCCTTGTCGGCGGTTCGCGGGCGTTTGGGCGAGCGGGGGGCCGAACACTGTGCGCGCGTTGCGGACACCGCTGGTCAGCTTGCGGCGGTCTACGATGTCGATGTCGAGCTTGCGCGGCTCGCGGGGGTGCTTCACGACTGGGACCGCGACCGCTCGCGCGACGATCTGCTCGAGGCTGCACGCCGCTGCGGGTTGCCAGTGGCGCCGATCGACGAGGCCGTCCCGTATCTCTTGCACGCTCAAACAGGAGCCGCCGGGATTGCCGAGGCATTTCCGGGACTTCCCGACTCGGTGGTGCAAGCGGTCGCCCGCCACACCGTGGGTGCGCGCGACATGACCGGTCTTGACCAAGTTGTCTACCTTGCCGACATGATGGAACCTGCTCGCGAGTTTTCGGGTGTCGACGACCTGCGCTCGGCTGTGGGGACCTCGTCGCTCTCCGAGTTGTTTGCGCTGGGCTACCAGCTTTCAGTCATGCATCTGGTGCGCAAGCGCCGGCGGATACACCCCGAGACGGTTGATGTGTGGAACACGCTGGTGGCTGGTGAGCCGCGATGAGCGAGGAGATTCCGCGCCGGCAAAAGCCCAAGAACGCTCCCGAGATGCCACGTGGTTACCGGTCTTCTCGGAGGGCATCGAAGTCGGCGAAGTCGGCCAAGCATGCGATCAAGAAGCAGCCGATGCTTGATGGGATGCGGCGTGGGGCTCGGCTGCTTAGGAACGTGGGCTACTACGCGGCCCTGGTGTTGGGGACCGTGCTCGTCGGCGTGCTCATCATGGTGCTGCTGTTCTACGGAATCAACGCGGCGGCGCGCTGGAACGCTGTGAGAGTCGCGGCCAAGAATGGGAGCCGACAGGAACTTGAGAAGCGCTCCAAGGAAAACGTACTTGTCATTGGCGTGCAGGACGGAAAGGCCACGGGCTTCTTGGCGCTGAGAGTCGATCTCAAGGGCGACCAGGTCTTTGGCGTCGCGATTCCTGATGGTGCGTTCATCGAGGTGCCGGGACAGGGATTCGAGAAGATTGGCGAGAGCTATGCCGAGGGAGCCCAAGTCTCGCTGTCAGCGATTTCCAACTACCTGACGGTGCCGTTTCACACCTATGTCGTGGTGCCTGCGGCGGTCTACTCGGACGCGATGAAGAACCAGTCTCTGGCCAATGTCGCGTCATCCGCTACGTCGAGCAGCTTGACGCCGACAGAACTGACGGCGCTGGCCAAGGATCTCTCGGCGATCTCGCAGGGTAATACGGCGATCGTGCCGCTACCCGTCAAGCCGATCAAACTAGGCAACCAGACGTACTTTGAGCCGCAGCGTGCAGAGGTCGCTGACCTCCTGAAGTCGTGGTGGGGAGTGGACGCCAGCAAGGCGGCTGCGCTCACTCGTGTCATCCTGTACAACGGCGCTGGCGTCCCCGGCGTGGCAGGCGAGGCCGCACAGCAAATCATCCGCGGCGGTTTTCGCGTGGTCGACACTAAGAACGCCGACAACTTTGACTACATAACGACCAAGGTTGTGGTTCAGCGTGGAGATGTGAAGCAAGGCGAAGAGCTCGTGAGAATTTTAGGCGTCGGGACCGTAGAACGGCAGCCGTCAGAGCAAAACGTGGCTGACGTGATCGTGATCATTGGCAAGGACTACAAGCCGCCTGTGGGCGGAGCAACGGGAGGAACCAAGTGACTTCGAGGGAACTGGCAGTAATCGCGGCCGAGGCCGCGAGCGACAAGAAGGCCGACGATATCGTCGCCATTAACATCGCGGAGCTGCTGGTTGTGACCGACTACTTTGTCATCGCAACCGGCAACACCAACATTCAGGTCCGTGCAATCGCTGGTGAGATTGAGGATCAGCTGCGCGACCGCGCTAACATCAAGCCCATCGGCCGAGAAGGCGAGACCGAGGCGAAGTGGGTGCTGCTGGACTATGGCGACATCGTGGTCCACGTCTTCCAGCCTGAGGAGCGCGGGTTCTACCGCTTGGAGAAGTTGTGGGGCGATGCACCACGCTTGGCGCTGCCGGCCAGCGTAGCGGGCCGCGCGCCGCTGGGTGCCGTGGATCCGGCGTCGGCTCACAAGCGTGCAGAGGAGTCTGCTGAAGAAGAGCAGGCGTGAGGGAGAAGTACCTAGGCCGATACGGCGTCCAAGCGGCCCTGGTAGGCCTCGCGGTCATCTGGGGCGGCACGTTTGTCGTGGTGGCCGACGCCATCAAGCTCTACCCCATGTACGGCTTCCTCGCCTGGCGCTTTGGGGTTGCCACCGTGGCGTTCCTGGTGCTGTATCCGCGCGTCGTGCGCAAGCTTGACCGGCCAAACCTCGCCTGGGGGCTGCTGGCGGGTGTGTTCTTGTCGGCGGGATACATCTTTCAGACGTGGGGGCTGGACGGCGCTACGCGAACCACACCGGCGCGTGCGGCGTTCATCACTGGCCTCTACGTGATTCTGACGCCGCTCTTTCAGGCGGTGCTGCTGCGCAAGGTGCCGCGCAAGTCGACTCTGCTCGGAGCTGTGATTGCGCTGGGCGGGCTGTGGCTGCTGTCGGGCATCGGTGCAGCGAGTGGGGGGTGGGTGCCGGGAGACACGCTGGTGGTGATCTGTGCGGTGGCCTACTCGGTGCACATGATCGTTCTTGGCTCCACGAGGGAGCACCACGACGTCATGGCGCTCACACTGGTGCAGCTGGCCACGGTGACGGTGGTATGCACGGTCATCTCGGCGGTCAAGGAGCAACCCGGCCTGCCGACAAACCCGGCGGTCATCTGGGCAATCGTGCTGACGGGCGTGCTCGCCTCGGCGCTGGCGTTTGTCATCCAGACGTGGGCTCAGCGCAAGCTGCCTCCAGCGCGCGTTGCGCTGATCTTGGTGATGGAGCCGGCATTTGGTGGCGCCATCGGCTGGGCGGTCGCCGGAATGTGGCCGCTGCGCGAGGTGATGGGGGCTGCGGCGATGCTTGGCGGGATGATTGTCTCGGAGGTGGTGGCGGCCATGGCGCCGGCCGCCGATGGGATCGCATTTGGGCCTGCCGTCGAGGGCATGCCGGTGCCGGTTGCTGAAGCTCGATCAAGAGGCCAGATTCCCGCAGCCGAGGAGGGCTCGGACGGGGGTTGACCCCCCTTGAGCCGCTGATATACTAGCCCCTGCGCCGCATCAGGGTGCGAGTATGTGGGGCCTTAGCTCAGCTGGGAGAGCGCTTGGCTGGCAGCCAAGAGGTCAGGGGTTCGATCCCCCTAGGCTCCACCAATAGGATGTCACGGTCAGGTCGTCCAAACGGGCGGCCTGACCTGCTGTTGTGTCTGATGTACTTCTCGGCATCGCAGAGTGAGGAGAGGCGTAGCGATCAGCATCGAGTGACTGCGCGCAGGGTGCAGTCGCTTACGATCGCTTGCGGAGGCAAACGGGCGCCCAACTATCCCTCTCACCTGCGGCTCGTGCCATAGCTCGCTTGTTTGCCACATATTCTGCCGCTATGGACCAGCGCGTTTGGACGCTGGTTAGGTTGCGGCAAGACCAGGATGTCAGCATTCTCTGGGCAGCCCGTTTGGCTGAACCACTTTCGGGCGGGGTTCTGACGTCAGGCACTGCGCCGTCAATGAAAGGCTGGTGCACTGCGTCTTGAAATCACAAACTGTGATTCCAAGGTCGGGAGGAGGAGCTCTTGGGAGGCGAATTCACTTCCACTACGTCGCTACACTGTTGTGAAGAGAGCCGAAAAGGTATAGCTTCTATACTCTCAGAGGAGTTGAACGGCGGCGTGCAGTACGTTTTTGAGTTCGACGAGGCCAAGAGCGGTGCGAACAAGGCCAAACACGGTATCGATTTCGTGGAGGCCCAAGCGCTTTGGCTCGACGGGAATCTGCTGCGAGTCGCCGCTCGGGTCGGAGAGGAACGGCGGTTCGTCTTCATCGGGTTGATCGGCGACAAGCATTGGTCGGCGGTCATCACTTATCGAGGAGACACGATTCGCCTCATCTCGGTCCGTAGAGCGCGCCCCATGGAGGTGCAGGCATATGAAGGCGAGTGAGTTCGACCAGAAGTTCGATGCCGGCGTTGAAGACATCATTGACGATCTCGATATGTCCACCGCGACTCGCCCGACCAAAGAGCAGAAGCGAGTCAACGTTGACTTCCCCCTGTGGATGGTGGAGTCGCTTGACCGGGAGGCGTCACGTCTTGGTGTGACGCGGCAGTCGATTATCAAGGTTTGGATCGCGGAGCGGCTTGAGAAGGCCAGCTGAGGGATCGGCTGGCAATCCGGCGGGATGACTCGTGAGGAGATTCTGATGCACGAGCGCCTGGCCAAGCGCATCCTGCGCGGCAGGATTGCAGGAGAGTTCTATGAGCGCAGCGCCATCTACGAGCATGTGAAGGCCGAGGCGTGGGAGCGTGGGGGGAGACAAAGGGGGCACCCCGCATCTTGAGGTCACAATTTGTGACCTCAAGATGGGCTGTTGTGACCAATCCGCCGAGGCGACGAACGCAGGGTTAGGCCCTGTTTGGATTCCGGCAAGAACTTAGTGGGAGCCTCGCTGCACGAGCACTTGCTGTGGCATCCGCTCGTATCGCAGAAGACGAGTCGTCGGCTGTCCTGGAACTTGAGGCCCCAATCTGGCACCTCAAGTCGGCCAGTGCTCGTTCTGAGAGGAGTGCCAGTGAGCGATTCAATCGTGTCGGCAGAAGCGATTCTCGGGAACATATGCGTCCTTCGCGGGCAGCGTGTCTTGCTGGATGCTGACCTCGCGGAGCTCTATGGCGTCGAGACGAAGGCACTCGTGCAGGCAGTAACAAGGAACATCGATCGCTTTCCGGATGACTTCATGTTTCGGCTGGCGGCCGACGAGTTTGGCGCGCTACGGGCATCTCGGCAAAATACATTGGCGTGGGGTGGGCGTCGCTATCCACCCTATGCATTCACGGAACAGGGTGTGGCCATGCTGTCGTCAGTCCTGCGAAGCCAGCGCGCTGTCGTAGTGAATATCGAAATCATGCGCGCGTTTGTTCGCATGCGCGAAATGCTTCAGCAGCACTCGGATCTTGCTCGGCGGCTCGACGAACTTGAGGTCAAGTACGACTCGCAGTTCGGCATCGTCTTCGAAGCAATTCGGCAGTTGATGACGCCTCCAGCTCCGCTTCGCAACCCAATCGGCTTCAGGCCGCCGGAAGACGCGTCGCTGTGAGCATGCAACAGCTGAGTCGGGGCAGGCGATGGTCCACCTCGGGTGAAACCTGAAGCCCGAGACCATTGTTTCGCGGCTTTCCCGAGACCAACACGCTCTTCCCCGCTACGGCTTCTCGTTGAAGCTCACTATCTTCTTCGTCTTGGGATCCACCACGAATGTCGCCGCGTAGGCGGATGTGGGCTTGCCATCAACGAGGGTGCGCGAGTAGGTGATGTAGTAGTTGCCTTTGAGCTTCATCAGGTTGACCGTCGCGAAGGTCTCAGCCGTCTGACCGTACTTCGCGCCCAGACGCTCACGGCGCAAGTCGATAAGTGCTGCATCAGACACCGTCTGCGCCGATGTCTTCTCGGCGCTGGAGTCATCGGTGGCACCTTCGGCAGGGAGAATCTCCGTTCCGCCATTCCCGGCTGCGATACCTGGCGTGGCGGTCTTTGCGGGGGTCGTTCCGCTCCCCGTCTGCGTGGGAGCCGCGGCGCAGCCCATCAGGGCCAGGCCCATCACCAGCGCAAGTGCTACGGCGATCACTCGTCTCATCTTCAGTCCCATCCTGTTGTCCCGTCGAAGCGTTCTACCCACCGAAATGCCGCGCCTTTACTGCTCCGAGAACTCAAACTCACCCTCCCGAAACGCGCTTAAACAGGACGTGACCACGTCGGGGCTGTAGATAGTTCCCGCGCCGCGCTCGATCTCGGCAAGGGCAGCAGCCTGCCCCAAACCCGGTCGGTACGGCCGATGCGACATCATCGCTTCGACCACGTCGGCAACCATGAGCACCTTGCTTTCGACGAGCATGTCATCTGCACCAAGCCCACGCGGGTAGCCCGTTCCGTCACATCGCTCATGGTGCTGGTAGACGATTTCGGCGATGGGGCCTTGCATGTCGGCCGAGGCCAGAATCGTGTACCCGATCTCGGAGTGTGTCTTGATCAGTGCGAACTCGATGTCGGTAAGCCGGCCCGGCTTGGAGAGTATCTCGGCCGGTATGCTCATCTTGCCGATGTCGTGGAGCAGCGCGGCGGTCCGGATGTCGGCGGTCTGATCGGCGCGCATCCCCATCTCTTCTGAGATGCGCACGGCAAGTTCTGTGACGCGCCGCTGGTGGCCTGCAGTGTAGGGATCACGCGTCTCGGCGACTTGGCTGACCACTTTGACGATGGACGACAGCGAGTGTTTCAGTTCGGCGAGACCACGCTCCTGTTCTTCGACCAGTTCGCGTTCTGCTTGCATGCGCTCAGTGATGAAACGAGCCTGCTCAACGTTTTGAAACGCGATGGTGGAGAGCTCGTCGGCGAACGCGGACATCGCGCGGGCGATGAGCTCGAACTTCTCGCGGGACATGATAGGAAGCTCACTCAGGGCGGCCTTGTACTCGGCGCGGTCGGCGCCGATTTCGTCGGCGTAGGCGAGCAGCGCAGCCTCGTCCTGCGCCTCGTCGCGCACCTGCGCAATCAGCCAGTTAGCGACGTTCTCGCCACCCGCATGGATGGCGGCACCGGCATCCAAGAATCCTGCGCTCAGGCAGCACCGGATTACGGGCCCATCAGAGTCCTCGCACCCGATTGTGGCGTCAGATGCTAGGCAGTTCGCACGGCCTTTCTCCGTCCCTTGGATGATGTCTGCGCACAAGTGGGAGTAGTTGCTGGGACGGGTGATGGGGGTGCCGTCGGGCTCAACGATGATGGCGGCGACCCCGGTGGCCGCGGAGAACGCGTCCTGGACCGACTGAATCTGCTCGACATCGAACAAGTCGGTGAATTTCAGCCCGCCAATCGCGCTAGACGGCCCTGTGAGGGCGACGAGCCTCTGTTGCAGCGCGTCTTCGAGGCGCTTGCGATCGGTATTGTCAACGAAGCTGATTACTGTCCCGACCGACCTGCCTTCCTCGATCATTGGGCTCACCCAATACTCGACGGGGAAGCTGGTTCCGTCGGCACGCCAGAAGACCTCACCATCGACGTGTGCTTCCCCTCCTGACCGGAGGGCCTGGTAGATCGGGCAGTCTTCCGCGTCGTACGGAGTGCCGTCACTTCGAGTGTGGTGATAGACCGCGTGGCCATTTCTGCCGAGCAGGCCGTTTTCGCTGTCGAAGCCGAGCATATGTACCGAAGCGGTGTTGCAGAAGGTGATATTGCCATCCAGGTCGAGTCCGTGGATTCCCTCTATGGTGGACGCGAGCACAAGCTTGAGCCGGTCGGATTGATAGCGCTCGTTGCGTTCGGCAGTTCGTTGGTCGGTGACGTCATAGAACAGCACAAGCTGTTCGTCGAACTTCTCCCCAAACGGGGCACCTTGAATTCGCACCGTTCTGTTCTCGCCGTTCTTGCATCTGACAACGCATTCTTGGGGAGTGAACGGCTCGCCCGTCTGCCCCACGCGCTCGACTTCTGAGTTCCACTGTTCGAGAATCGACTCACGGTAGAGCGGGTCAGGATAGGCCTTGGGCCACAACTGGGCAAGCGTGTGAATGTCTTCATGCGTGTAGCCGAACATGCGAACGAATTCCGGGTTCACGAACACGACGTTCTGGTCCCCGTCACTGAGTGCCATGGCCAATGGCGAGGCACTGAGGGCGGCGCGGAATCGGACGTCACTCTCTTCGAGCTTCATAGCCGAAATCTTGCTCTCGGTAATGTCGCGCCAGATGCAGTGGTAGACCGGCTCGCCAGTGATATACAGCGTCTGAGC
>JBAXEO010000006.1:0-29342 GCA_037140395.1 Coriobacteriia bacterium | reverse complement strand
TGGCCTCCAACGCCGCGACCAGCGTCGCCGAGTTCGCCGGTATCGCGGCGTCCCTGCAACTTTTTGGGGTCTCGAAGTTCATCTCTGTACCCATTGCGGCCGTAGTCGTCTGGCTGCTTGTGGTCCGCGGCTCTTACCGCAATGTTGAGAAGATGCTACTGGTTCTCTCCAGCGTGTTTCTCGCGTACGTAGTTGCCGCCTTCATGGCCAAGCCCGACTGGGGCCTTGTCCTCAAGGCCACCGTGGTGCCGACGTTCATCCCGTCTGCGGCGTTCATCCTGATCGTAATCGCCACAATCGGAACGACCATCGCGCCGTGGATGCAGTTCTTCGTCCAGAGCAACATCGTGGACAAGGGCGTCACCGCCAAGGATCTTGGCTACCAGCGCGTCGACGTGATCGGCGGCGCGATCTCGGCCAATATCATCGCCTGGTTCATCATCGTGACCACCGGAACCGTGCTCTACCCGCGAGGCATCCCGGCCGCAAGCGCTCAGCAGGCGGCTTTGGCGCTCGCCCCGGTGGCGGGGCAATACGCGACGGTGCTCTTCGCAATCGGTCTCTTTGGCGCGTCACTGCTCGCGGCATTTGTGCTCCCCCTGACCGCGGCCTACGCCGTCACCGAGGCCTTCGGTTTTGAGCGGGGTATCGACCGCACCTGGTCTGAGGCGCCGGTCTTTGTCGGCATCTACACCTTCGTCATCGTCTTTGGGGCGGCGCTCGTGCTCATTCCCAGCGCCCCGCTCATCACCATCATGGTCATGTCGCAGGCGGTCAACGGAGTGCTGCTGCCGTTCCTGCTCATCTTCATGATGATCATCATCAATGACACGCGAATCATGGGGCGCTACACCAACGGCCACGCGTACAACTTTGTGGGGTGGACCACCGTCACCGTCGTCATCGGACTGACGGTGGCACTTCTCGGCTTCATGGTGGTGGGAGCGGCATGACCAATCCAGGTGATATCGGGACCGGTGCGCCAAGCTCCGAAGGCGACGCTGGAGTCGTAGCGGCTAAGCGCGCAGCGCGCGTCCAGGTGCTCTCGGCAAGGGCGAGCCTGGACCAGCCGACGCGTGAGATCTTCTCGGCAGATGCGTCGCTTCGCTTGCTCGACCTGCCGGAGCTGGCCGACGCCGGCCTTGTGCTCGCGTACGCGGCCATGACCGAGGAGATCGACCCGCTGCCGGCCGTCTCGGAGCTGAGGGCCCGGGGGGTCAAGATCGCCTACCCACGCATTGAGTCTTCCGGGGTTCTCGGCGTGCACGTTATCGATGACGAAGCCGAACTCGTGCCCGGCCCGTTTGGCCTCTCGGAACCACGACAGGAAACTCCTCGAGCAGAGCTTCACCTCATCGATGCGGTTATCGTTCCAGGCGTCGCGTTTGGCGAGAATGGTCTGCGCTTGGGCTACGGAGGCGGCTACTTCGACCGCCTGCTCCCACAGCTGCGACCCAGCTGTCCACGAATCGCCCTGGCGTTTGACGAGCAGCTCCTCGCCCAATTGCCCGCCGAGGAGCACGATGCGTCCATCGACGTGATTGTGACCCCGACCCGCGTGATTCGGCCCGAGAGTTCGCCTACTTCGCGGCGGCCAGCTCGTCGAGCGTGACGAGCGTGTAGCCCTTCGACTGCAGGTCCTCGATAATGATAGGCAGCGCCTCGATTGTCTGCTTGCGGTTGCCTCCCCCGTCGTGCATGAGCACAATCTGCCCTGGTTTGGTTGAGCGCACCGCATTGCGATAAAGCATGTGGACCCCTGGCAAAGTCCAGTCGAGAGTGTCGATATCCCACAACACGACTTTGGCCTTGACCGCGCGGGCCTGCTTGCGTACCTCGCTGTTGACGTCCCCGTATGGCGGCCTGAACCACAGCGGCATCACCCCTGTTGCTTCCGCAATTGCGCTGGCTCCTGCCGAGATCTCCTTGCGGATTGCGGCCGGCTTGAGCTTGGTCAGCTCATGGTGGCTGAGCGAGTGGCTTCCCACGGTGTGTCCCCCTGCTGCCACCTTGCGCACAAGGTCAGGCGACGTGCGAGCAGAACTGCCGACCATGAAGAACGTCGCATGGACGTTCTCCTTGTTCAGGATCGCGAGGATCTTCTCGGTCTGGCCCGGCCACGGACCGTCGTCAAAAGTGAGCGCAACAAGCTTGTCGGTAGGGGCCGCCGCTCGGTGGACAACGACCATGTCGTCACCGGTGGCAATCACACTGCGAGTGGCCTCGACGCCGGAGGTCTTGCCCACCGTGACTTCGGCGACGCCCGCGGCACCCAGCCGGCGCAGCGCCACGACTGGCCCGGTGCCCTCCTGCACAACCACAATCGGCAGCGACTCGAGGCGCGTAATCCGACCTTCTGTCTTGTCGGCGCCCCTGCGGCTCACGATGACATCGCCCTCGAAGAGTCGCTGGTCCAGCGTAGTGGGTCGCCCGTTGCGCGTAACCGTGCCGGCTGCGCCGCCGTGAGTCTGAATGATCTTGCCCTGCAGCGAGAGGAGTGCGCCTCGCTCAGTGTTCGCGAGACCTTGGGTCTGCAAATCGAGTAGGGTTGAGCGGGCTGTGACCGTTCGTGAGACCCCGTTGACGGTGATGTGTAGCGGCCGAGCGACTCCCCACGCGACGAGGAGCCCGACGATGAGAATCGCGGCGAACGCTCCGACCAACCACGGCAAGAAAGACCGAGCACCGCTCGGCGCTGTTGTTTCGGGCGATGTCACGGTCTGAAAGCGACCTCCTGGGATCGACAGAAGCGATGGCCCTTGCTCAGAGCGACACGCGTGCCACGCTACCGCCCGACAAATCCAGAAGGTCGCTGCGGCGCATCTTCACGATCGACGAGGGCGTGCCCGCCGCCGGGTAGACGACCTCAAAACGCTCGAGCGAATCGTCTATCAATACAGGTAACCCTTCCGGCAGCGCAAACGGCGAGACACCGCCAATCGCAAAGCCTGTCGCGGCTCGAACGGTCTCGGCGTCGGCGAAGTTCGCCTCGCCTCCACCCATCAGCGTGGCAATCGCCTCGCCGTCACCACGCCGGTCTCCGGCGACCAGCACGAGAACCGGCTGCTCGTCCACCACGAACACCAGCGATTTCACGATCTGCCCTAGTTCGCAACCGGCGGCATCGGCGGCCTGCTGCGCGGTCTTGGTCGGCGCCTCAAACTCGACGATCTGGTCATCCATTTGGTGCACGCGCAAGTAGGCACGTACGCGCTCGGCCGAGCCGATCTTCTTGGAAGCATCAGTCATGGCTGTCTACGGTCCTTTCGTCCACGACGCCGGTGCGCGATTGGCTACGCGCAGCGGGAATCTGAGTGACTCCAAAACGGCCTCAAGGTTATCCTGCCACACCGCGAGCGACTTCAAGTCAAGCCGGAGGAGCGGAAAGCGCGGATCCGGGCGCGTGACAGTGAAGCCGTTTCGCAGCAGAAACGCACTACTGAGCATCGGCATCTGGTCGCGATCGCCCGTCCGGTCCGTGTAGCCAAACGCTTCGACACGGCGCTCGCCGCGACCGACCAGGTCGCGTAGCGCCGCTCTGAGCAGGACCGTCCCGAGCCCACGATGGCGAGCGTCGGGTGAGATGTGCAGACAGGCGATCAATGGCACCGAGGGGTCCTCGGGCGTCGCAACAAATGTCGCTGCCTGCGGAAAGAAGCCACTGGGTGCGTACTTGATGAATCCGAGCACCTCGTCGTCGTCGAAGGCGACGCGTCCGCACTCGCCCCACTCGTCGGTCACACGGCGATACCACGCACCCTGAAGCTCGGCGTCACACACCGTCCCGCAGCGCCTAGCGCGCTCACCCGCGCTCTCCCAGAAAGCACACGCCGAACACGACATCGGGAGCTCATCGGAGGCCGTGAATGTGAGGGGTCGCAGTCGGCGAGTCATGACTGGCTACTCGTCATCTTCTGGGAGGCGCGCGGCGTCGACGACCTTGTCGGTCATCGTCTTGAAGAACCCGAGCGCCTTCTTGGTGGCGGGGCTCTTCGAGGCCGCCTTGACAGCTGACTTGCCGTACGCCGAGGCTACCTTGGCAGCCTTGCTCGCGGCCACAACAGCCTGCTCGGCGCCTACCTTCGCGACTGCCGCGCCCTTACCCGCAGCCGCAGCTGCCCCACCATCAGTGGCGACCTCGAGAACCTCGTCGCTCACGACCACGGCGTCGCCCTCAAATCCGCACACCAAACTCGCCGAGAAATCCCGCGTTCCCAGCGCCGTGTCGGCGGTGATGCCTGCGGTCAGGCAGAGCGAATCCAGGTGCCCATCGTCGTCGGCGAACTGCGCGTCGCGTACGCGGCCGAGCGCAG
This sequence comes from Coriobacteriia bacterium, assembly GCA_037140395.1. GTDB lineage: Bacteria > Actinomycetota > Coriobacteriia > Anaerosomatales > JAAXUF01 > JBAXEO01. The sequence goes on along the minus strand of JBAXEO010000006.1, from coordinate 25,029 downwards.
TGCCGGACTGCGTGCGAACAGGCATTCCGAGCCAGACGACCGTACGCTCCCAAGAGATGCCGAGGCGCTTGGCGGCTGAACCTCCCCATGCAGCGGAACCGTTGACCACAACTCGGTCATCGAGAATCTGGGTTCGGTCGAGGGCGACGAAGCGATCGTCTCTCCTGAACATGAGCAAGAGATCGGGCCGCTCGACCGTGAATCCCACTACGTGCGGCTCGCTAGGGTGGAAGAGCACGTCTACCAGACGTCCGACGCGCTTGCGGACGCCAGTCCTCTTGTGCTTCTCGCCATAGACGGCGAGCCTGTCCACCTCACGAAGCGAATGCACGTGTTTCCTCTCGGGAAAGAACCGGCCCCCCTGCGTGCCGGGAGCCGGTTCCAGAGCGTACCACGGGTGGAGCCTGGCCTAGGCCTCCGGCGCGGGAGATGCACCTGGGATCGGTGCGGCTGGGACAGGTGCGGCATCGGCGGAATCGTCAACAGCGGTCGCCTTCTTGGCGACAAAGTCGAGCGAATCCTGCGCCTTGCCAGCGGCCGCGCCAACGCCGGTCTTGGCAGCGTCGGCGGCCTTGTCGACCGCGCCGATAACCGCGGGCGTCGTGTCGGCGATCTTGTCTTTTGCGCTGGAAGCCGAGCGGGCGACCTGATCCTGCAGGCGGCCGCGCGCCTCATCGATCTTGCTACGAAGCTGCTCGCCCTTTTCGGAGGCCGTCTGCTGACCGGCGGCGACCGCATCGGTCACCTTTTCCTTGCCGACAACGTAGAAGTCCTCTGCCTCGCCCCAGTACTCGCCGCTCTTCTCGGCAATGAGGTCGCGCATCTCCTTGCCGCTTCTCGGCGCAAACAGCAGACCTAGCGCTGCGCCGATCAAACCGCCAAGAAGAAACGCTCCGAACACCGATCCACCACGCCTGTCTTCGTACATCCCCAAGCACCTCCGTCGTCGATGCGTTACCGCTCGATAGTCGGACCCGAGCACTGTGTCGCCCGGGTTCCTGTCAGCTCTATACCCGATTACCGCCGAGAGAGCGCGGCCTCTATCAACCTTGATACCACATCTTGGAACGTCATGTCCGCTGCTTCGGCCGCCATGGGCAAGAGAGACGTCTCGGTCATTCCCGGCGACGTGTTGCACTCCAGCACGTACGGGTGCCCCGCTTCGTCGAGCACCAAGTCGACACGGCTCACGTCTCTGCAGCCGAGAACTGCGTGCACCTCGCGCGCGACACGCGCCACTTCCTCGGCGATCTGAGCCGTGATCCGCGCGGGCGCGAAGAAGTCGGCGTCTCCCGGCGTGGTCCGCGCCGAGAAATCGTAGAGCCCCGACGTTGGCGGGACAATCTCCACAGCCGGGAGCACCAGAGCGTCCGGTCCCTCTCCGAGCACCGAAACGGCGAGCTCGACGCCCTCGACCCACTTCTCGATGAGCGCAGAGGAGTCAAACGACAGCGCTGCAAGCAGCGCATCAGCAAGATCGTCCGCGGAGTCCACGCGTGTGAGTCCCAACGCCGAGCCCTGACGCCCCGGCTTGACCGCGACCGGATAGCCACCGACAGCGTCGCCTACCAAGTCGAGGGCCGTCGCGGCACCCATCTCCTTGAAAGCGTCAGCAGTGAGCGTCACCCATGCGGGTGTGGGGATGTTCTTCTCGGCGAGGAGGTGCTTAGTCACGGACTTGTCCCAGGACAGCGTGCACGACACCACGCCAGGGCCGGTATACGGAATGCCGAGAAACTCCAGCAGCTCCTGGATGGTGCCGTCCTCCCCGTACTTGCCGTGCAGAGCAATGTAGGCGGCGTCGGGGCGCTCGCTCCTGAGTGTGGCTACGAGGTCGGAGGTTACGTCGAGTGGCAACACGTAGTATCCGGCCGAGGTGAGCGCATCGCACACTCGGCGTCCGCTGGCGAGCGAGACTTCGCGCTCCAGCGAACGTCCGCCCATTAGTACGGCTATCTTCTCGCTCATGCTGCCCCTTCTTTCCGATCCGGCAGCGCGCCCGCGGCAATGAACGCACGGTAGAGCTCGAGCCTGTCTTCAACGACCTCCGAGAGCCGCCGAACCCCCTCGGCTATGGCCTCCGGCGAAGCGTAGCAGAACGCGAGACGCATACAGTTCTTGCCCCGGCCGTCGGGGAAGAACCCGTCGCCAGGCGCGTAGGTCACGCCGCGCTCCACGGCCTCGGCGAGCATCGTCGAGCAGTCCACGTAGGGGGGCAATTCCACCCACACAAAGAAGCCCCCGTCCGGCTTTGACCAGCGAGCCTCGGGAGGAAAGTGCTCGTCGAGCGCGGCGAGCATCGCGTCTCGGCGCATCGCGTAGGTGCGTGTGAGTTCGGCGAGCGTGCGACGCCAGCGGGTTCCCTGGAAGTAGCGCTCAGCGGTGACCTGCGCGAAGTTGGAGCCGCACAGGTCGGCTGCTTGCTTGACCAAGAGCACTTTGGCAAGAATCGGCTTTGGTGCGGCCATCCATCCCAGCCGCAACCCCGGCGCAAATATCTTGGAGAAGGTGCCCAGGTAGATGACCTCGTCGTCGAGCGACCGCAGCGGCTTCATGTGCCCGCCGTCAAAGCGTAGGCGGCCGTAGGGGTCATCCTCGACAACCGGGATGTCGTACTCGCGCGCCAGCTCGAGCAGCCGCCGCCGACGCTCGGGCGACATGGTGACGCCGCCCGGATTCTGGAAGTTGGGAATCGTGTAGATGAACTTGGCACCGCGCACACCTACGCGCTGCAGCTCGGCTTCGAGAAGGTCCATGCGCATGCCTTCGTCGTCCATCAACACACACCGAATCTCCGGTTGGTATGCCGAGAAGGCCTGAAGCGCTCCGACGTAGGTCGGCCCCTCGGTGATGATGACGTCACCGGGATTCACGAAAGTCTTGGCCAGCAGGTCGAGCCCCTGCTGGGCGCCTGCGGTGATGAGCAGATCGCTCGGCTTGAGCCGCACGCCAATCTCGGCCATGAGGTCAGCGACGAGCTCGCGTGTCTTGAGCCGACCGTCGCTGCCACCGTACTGGAGCGCGGCAGCTCCCTCGTGGATGACGGCTTCTCGCGCCGCAGAAGCGACCGCCTCGGCGGGGACTAGATCGACTGCGGGCATGCCGCCGGACAGCGAGATCATGTCGGGGCGCGACGCTGCCGCGAACAAGTCGCGGACGGCGCTGGACCTCACGCCGGCAATGCAGTCGGAGTAGCGATCGCTCCAACGGTCGAACACGATTCTTGCGTGGCCCATGTCGTCCACCTCACCGGAAACAACAAAACCCCCTCCGCCTGATTGGGCGAGGGGGCATTCGCGGTACCACCAATCTTCGTTTCGCCCGCAAGCCGGTGAGCCGGAAAGCGAAACCTCATTCCCGGGATACCGGTCCGGGGCCGACCCGCTTCCGACTGCGCCTGCTCGGCGGCCCTGGCGGAGGACATCGGAGGGGTGGCTGAGCGCTCATGGCGCCCTCTTCCCTCACGTCCACTGTGTGCTATCCAGCCCTCGCCGCGCATCGGCAGAGGTGTGGCGAGCACTTTATCATCGTGGAGCGAAGAGGGTCAACGACGACGCGTGCGAAGATCACGCAGCCTTGCGACCGCTTGCTCGATGTCGGGCCGCTCAGCGCCGCCCGGCTCCAATAGCCACTCGCATACCGCGACCGCCTCGCGCAATGCACCCAGCGCCACCAGATCGTCGTCGTAGCCGAGCCGCACGCGAAACACTCCGCGTCCGTCTGCCGAGAAGTCCCACGCCGTCTGTCCGCGCAAGGTGCGAGGCGAGCCTGCCATCGCCATTAGTTCGAAGGCGACGTGCTCGAGTAGGTGCGGCGTCTCCGTGTCATCGAGCTCAGCGACCATGCCGTGCGCCGAGCCGTTCTCACATGTGTGGCGCACGAGACCTGGAAGAAGCACGAGCGCCCGATCAGCGAGGCCAGGCGTCGCCGAGGTCCTAGCGGGCTCGCCTGCCGGAACGCGAACGAGCGCCTCAATCTGCTCAGGCCCGACTTCGATGCGCTCGACCAGCAGAAATGCCATGGCTCCGCGAACTAGAGAACGTCGACTTCGACGACCCGCCGAGCGGCCCGCGAGCCCAAATAGAACGCGAGCGAAGCGACGACGACGACCACGCCGACGGCAATGAGCGCGATCCGGGTCGCATCCTGCTCGTAGACCTCGAGGGCGACTTCTTTGGCCTGAACGATCGCCAGATTCTGCACTTCGGCGACGCGCTGCTTGATCTCGTCAAGCGAGACACGCTCCTGCTCGGGAATGAAGAGCGGCTGGGTCGTGGGGTCCGGCGTCATGACTGGACGCTCCTCATCTTCAGATAGGTGAGTACTCCAGCGCCGATGAGGATGACGGCTCCCACCAACGCGAACGCCCCCGGCCAGCCAATCCAGCGAGCCAGGATCATCAGAAACGCGACGAACAGGAAGCATAGGCCAATCACGAGCAAAGTCGCTGCGGCCATCGCAAAAGCGATGAGCATCCCGAGCTGCTGGCCGGGCAGCACGACTTTGTCGCGCATGATGCCAGCGGCCTCTTGACGCAGCCAGTTCACGAGCATCTGGAGCAGGTCGGCTACGGCATCGATGACGGTTTGGCGCTCAGGCACCGGCAAGGTGCTCTGCGGTGCGGTCGAGCTGCCGTCATCGTCTGACATTCCGAAGCCTCCTCAAGGACAGCGGGGTGTGTTCTTTGGAAGATACCCCAAAAGGCAAGCGATGCCGGAAACACCCGATACCAGACGCCTACTTCTTGGGTGTAGCTGTGCTGTCCTGCGATGCCAGCTTGCTTAGAATCTTGCCGAGTTCCTCGACCTTGCTGCCATAGGTCGTCCAGTCGCCTTTGCGTTGCGCAGCAATAGCTTCCAAGTAGATTCTTTGGGCCGCAGCGACATCAGATGACCCCTGGCCCGCGCCGGCGCTTCCCAGAGCACCTCCCGGTTGGTCACTCGACACTCCTCCGACTGAGCTCGCGTTCCCGCTGTTCTGCTGGCCGAACACCTTGAGCAGCGCGGCCTCAAGCGTGTTCTCCATTTCGACGCGGTCGGCGTAGACCACGATCACACGCGTGAGCTCGGGAATCGCGGTCTTCTCAGCTTGGAGGTAGAGGGGCTGGATGTAGACGATCGAGTCCTTGATGGGAATGACCAGCATGTTGCCAAAGATCGCCGAACTCCCCCGCTGATTCCACAGAGAGAGCTGGGGCGAGATGAGCGAGTCTTGGTTGATCTGCGCGCTGATTTGCTCGGGACCGAGGATTACGCGCTCCTTGGGGAAGAGGTACACCGTTCGTTCGCCGTACTTCGCGGGGTCTGAGTTTGCGGCCACCCAGCCGATCATGTTGTCTCGGTTGCGCGGCGTGTAGGGCGACATGATGTAGAAGGCCTCTTGCGTTTGCCCTGGCAGCTTCATCAGGACGAAGAACGGCTCCATGATCTTGCCTTGGCGCTCGCCAGGAATCTCCCACTGGTCTTCCTTGTTGTAGAACACACGCGGGTCGGTCATGTGGTACGTGCGGTAGACCTCGGCTTGCGCCATGAAAAGGCCCTGTGGGTAGCGGAAGTGGTCGCGGATTCCAGCTGGAATCTTGGACCCATCCACAACTAGCGAGGGGAAGACCTTGCGCCATGCCTGGAGCACCGGATCCTCGGGATCAAAGGCGTAGAAGGTGGTGGTGCCATCAAACGCGTCCACTACGACCTTGACCGAATTGCGCAGGTACTTGGTCTGCGGGGCACCCGGAACCCCCTCGGAATAGGGGAACCATTCCGAGCTCGTGTAAGCATCAACGACCCACTTGACCCGACCATCGATCAAAACCGGGTAGGCGTCGTCTTCGTACTGCAGCCATGGCGCGAGCGCTTCCAGTCGCGAGTTCAGATCCCTTCGCAGCAGCACTCTGCTCTCCGGCTTAACGTATTCCGAGAACAAAACCTGGCTCGAGCCCAGATTGAGCGCCCAAGCCAGCCTTCTGGGCAGCGAGCCGATAGCCACTCCCCCGGTGCCCTTGTACTCGTAGTAGGCGTTCTTCTCGCCGAGCGGGTAGTCGAACTCCTTGATGCCGGTATCGATTACCACATAGTCGGTGGTCGCTTCGCCGTAATAGATGCGCGGCTGCTTTGTCACCAGATCGGTGGTGGTCTTGGGAGGGACGTCGCCGATGATGAACTTGGGCATTCCTCTGGGGTCCGCTTCGTTTACCGGACTGACAACGAGCCCGAATCCGTGTGTGTACACCAGGTGACGGTTGACCCACGTCTGTGCCTGCGCGGGGAGCAGCGTCGAGTTCATCTCTCTCGCCGAGACCAACACCTGCTGTCTCACGCCGTCGATTGTATAGCGGTCAACGTCGACGTCAGGAAACTCGTAGTACGGCCGAATCGACTGCAGCTGCGCGTAGGACTGCGCCATGATGCTGGGATCCCAAAGGCGCACGTTCTTCAGCGTCTGCCGGTCGGCTACAACGTCGGTGGCTGTGAGACTCTCGGTAGCTGGGAACTTCTGTCCTTTGACGTCGGTGAGACCGAATGCCCTGCGCGTCATGTCGATGTTGCGCTCGATGTAGGGAGTCTCGGCGGCCGCCTCGTTGGGCGCAACAATGAACTGCTGCATGAGCCCCGGCCACACCGCTCCGAGCAGTATCGACGCCGCGACCCAGATGCCCAGAGCAGTGAGCGGCAACCTCCACCCCTTGTAGCGAATGTTCAGAAGCAGGGCGATGGCGGTCACGACCGACACAACAATAAGGATTCGATAGGCGGGCAGCTGGGCGTGTACGTCGGTGTAGCCCGCCCCCACAATCTGGCCTCGCGTGGAGAAGTCGAGTTCCCAGATGGCAATCCAGTAGCGAAATCCCCAAGCAAGCACGATGAAGGACATGAGCACCGAAAGATGCGCCTTGACGTGGGGAGCGAATCCCTTGAGCCGAGCCCAAGGCTGTATCGCCCCGTCGAGCACGTGCACGGCCAAGGTGAGGAGCGTCGTGAGAATGAGTGCCCCGGACAGCCAGTTGCTAAAGACGTTATAGGCGGGCAGCTCAAAGACGAAGAACCCTACATTTCGCCCAAACTGCGGGTCGGCATAGGGAAACGGTACCGAGGAGAGCGCAAGTCGAAGTGTCTGCCACTGCGAGGACATGCCCAAGCCATTGAAGAACGCGAAGGCCAGGCATCCCCAGAGCACGACGCGATCCAGTATCGGCCCAAACTGGCTACGCAGCGACTCGATGAAGAGTTCGAACTGCTCGGGTGTCCCCTCGGGCATGCCGATCGGCACCGCCTTTGGGGCCATCCGACGCGCGATCCGGAGGTTGACGTAGAGCAGTAGAAACGTCGCCAAACCAAAGACCACGCCAGTCACCAGCTGCGAAACAATACGCGTCACGAACACGGATCGCTGCCCTAAATCGCCGTACCATAGCCAGTCGATCCAGACTCCGGAGAGCCACTTGAGGAACGGCAGGCCGATGATGAAGAGCACTGCAAGAATCGCCACAGCGAGCGCGTAGCTGCGCGAGCGGGTGGGTGCGGCCATGAAGCTCCTTCGGTATACGTCAGAAGTAGTCGTCCACGTCGATGTTGAGCAACTGCGAATCGAGACACGCGATAACACTCACATCGGGAGCATCTTCGAGCACAAGGTCTTGAGGCGTGACGATTTCACCATTTGATGTCGCAACTATGCGCACCGTGGGTCGTGCCAAATCGGTCGCACCGGCGGCCAGTACGATAGCGATTTGTCCGGTGGACAAGCGCACCACTGACCGTGGCGGATAGGCCCCCATCAGCACCACGAACATGCGAACCAGCTCTGGGTCGAACGCCGTGCCCGAACCTTGAACGATGTTGAGCATCGCGTCGTCCTCGACACGCGCCGCAGAGTAGCTCCGCTGAGACGTCATCGCGTCGTAGGCATCTGCGATGGCCACAATCCGGCTGCACAGATGTTGCGCCTTTGGTGGAACGCGCAATGGATAGCCCGTACCGTCGTAGCGCATGTGGTGCTCGAGAATCGTCACGATGGCCGACTTGTCGAGCCCGGGGAGTTGGGAGATTATTTCGGCGCCTGCGACGGGATGCTGGCGTATTTCCTCCCACTCAGTCGGCGTAAGAGGCCCAGGCTTCTTCAGTACGGCAGGGCTGATGGAGAGCTTTCCAATGTCGTGAAGCAGGGCGCCAACCCCCAGCGAGGAAAGGAACCGTCGGTCCTCGCTCACGCCCGCACCCAAAGCCAGGGCGATGGCAGCGACGTTGGCTGAATGGAAGAACGTGTACTCGTCGTAGTCGCGAAGTGCCGTCAGTTGCAGCATCGCATAGCGATTCGCGAGCGCGTTGTCGACGAGCGAGCGGACGACACTGTTGACGCGGGCCGCGCTTACCAACTGGTTGCTCTGAAGCAGAAGATCGGTCTCACGCAAGAGCGAGAGCGCGTTGCCCATGGCCTCACGGGGAGTCGCCATAGGTTGATCGGACTCGTCCTCGGTAGTGACTGCCAATACCTGCACGCGCGCGAATTGCACGTGTGGCAGGTTCGCTTCAGCGGCCATCTTGCTCACACCACCGGCCGCCTGCGCCGTTTCGACGTCTGCCGCAAGTATCCGTGCAGCGCGCATGAGTTCAGCGGGGCTGATCCCCACTCGGATGACGATCGATCCGATACCCAGCGCACCCATATCTCGATTCAACTGATCGAAGAACATGCTCTCTTCGGCCAGAATCTGGGATCCAAGCAGTATCTCGGTCTCAAAAAATGCGAGCTGCAGGTCAACTTCCTCGTCGTGGTAGATGTGAATAGTGTCGCCGAATTGCGTCACGGCTTCGGCGACGGCGGGGTGGTCCATCGAGTAGTAGCGGGCGGCGCGGCGCAGCGCCGAAAGCCGCGTGAGCACCTTGCGAGCCCCTCGCACCTGAGCCGCCGAGTAGCGAATCGTGTCGCCGCCACTGCCACCCGCGGCCTTCTTCTTGAGTCCAGCATCGGGAGAGGCCGTCGCCGTTCCCGCGGATGCATCAAGTGCGATCGCGGCCTCCGACGCGCTCGTCGCTCCAGCCGAGGGAACGGGAGTTGATCCTTGTTCGCCGAGTCTCGTCGCGTCATCAGTCACCGCGTGGCTCCCTTCGCTCTAATCAACGAGACCGCAGCGGTTGCCGCTGCGCGCAGCTCCTTGCCACGACCGGCGCCGAGCAGCGAGTGCTTCCCGGCAAGAGACTCCAACGTGGGGAGGCTCTGAGTTGCGCCGAGCCGCCCGAGCGCCTCGATCGCCTCGACCCGCGGGCCCGTGTCCCGGCTACCACGGCCTTCTCCGCGAGCCACTGCCTCAAGCGCGGGAACCGCATCGAGGTCACCGACTTGGCCTAAGTAGCGCGAAGCGAGCTGCACATTCTGCGCGTCCACATCATTGAGCGAGCCTACGAGCATCTGTCGTGCAAGGCGATCGGTAATGCCCGACAGACCACGAATCGTCTCTCGGCGAACTCGAGGGTCTGCGTGCCGGAGGGTTCGCTCTAAGTAGACGAGAACCGACGCGGACTTGGCCGAGGCCAGAATTGCGACGACATTGCGAACAAAGTACCAGCGCGAGTCGCCGACGCACGCGCCGAGCAAGCCGATATAGTCATTCACCATCGTTGACAGGATGTCGACGAGTGCTTTGCGCGCAGCCATGTCGGGCTCGTCGGCGAGGTTCTCCAAGAGCGGCTTAATCGCCCGGCTGCCCAGAAGATCGATGAGTCTGCGCGCCGAACCATACTCAGGCGATCCCTTGGGATACACACGCATGGTTCGTGCGAGTTCTCGAACATCGCTCGGGCGTGCAAATTGGTCGATGGCCTGTTCGATCCGCACGCGTTGCCCAGGGGCAAGCGCGGGGATGGTGGCCGACTGCCCTAGCGAGATCGCGGCGTCTGCAGCTACTTCGACAGCGCCGCTCTCGATCAGGTAGTCGAGCGAATCTTCAATCATCGACATCGTTGAGGCGAACTGGGCAGGCCGGATGTCAAAACCGACCAGCGCAACCATCGCGGCGATAACGTCACCATCGGCAATACCGCGAGCTGCCTCTGCCCGAAGCGCGAGCAGCTGGGCGCTGGATTCCGTGAGCTTGCGCGGTGCATTTGAAAGGTCGAGGAGCTTGAAGATTGTTTCGGCGGCGGGTCTCGCTTCACCGGCCGGGGCGCTCGGACGCACAGTAAGCTTCGTTGGCATCGCCTGCTCAAGGATGTCTGCGATGTCGCCGTCGTTTATTCCCGCACCCAGCATCACCGAGGCAGCCATGTCGGCAACATCTTGACGCTCGGATGCCGAGATGAGCACGAGTCCGCGAATCGCCCTGACCAGCTGCTCCTTGTCTATCTGGCCGTCAGCCGACTTCTGCGTGAAGAGCCTGAAGACCGCATCGAAGCCTGCCTGCCTCACGACCCCTGCAAGAGCGGGATACGTGCGACTCTCAGGAAGGACTTCTTGGATTAGAAGATCGCGCTGGAGTTTGGCGTCCAGACCGCTGATCGCTTCGGCAAGTATCCTGAAGATTTCGTGCTGGTTTCCGGTGCCGAGCTTTGACGCAACTTCGGCGAGTGCCGAGAATCGCTGGCCCACGGCGACGAGCGCCGCGCGACTTGCGTTCGCCGCGTAGACCTGCTGCAAGTAATTGCGGATGGCATCCGAATCGCCGATGAGTCGGGTCAGCGCGATTGAATCGTAATCGCGGTCGGCCAACGCCGCCGCCAACGCGTCGTCGACTTCGGCCGCATCGCTCAACACGGAAGGTTCAGCTGCGATTTGTGATGGATCGAGCTGGGTCTCAACGAGTGTCACTCGCATCTCGCGAACCGTGATTGTGCTCACTCCCTGATACCACAGGCGCGCCTCATAGCCTCCGCTCGTTTCAACCTCCCTTGGGGTCAACTTGAGCACCGAGAGGAAGTCGATAACGTCCTTGCCTTGGACGCCGACATGGAAACGCACTTCCGCCAGCTTTCGCAAGTAGAGCTCATAGCTGAAATCCGAGAACCCCTTGGTTCCCGGGAAGAGGGGCACGCCGTTGTAGAGGAGGCCGGTCTTGGCGACCGTCAAGCGCATGTCGGGAACCTCGAGAAAGGCCTCGCTGAGAATCTCGGCGCACGCTGCAGCGGCAGCTCGCGGGATGTCGCTCGAAGGCGGGTACATCAACACCGCCTTCTTCGCCGCGACGAGCTGCCGAACGAACCGTTCGACAAGCGGCGGTGCCTTGGGACGATCATCCTTGGCGATTGCAAACCCTCCCTCCGCCGCGTTCTACCCTGACGGCGCAACTTTACTCCCACGAGTATAGGACAGCCCGTGCGATATCATCGGCGCATGAGAGGATTATCGGCAGATACGCCAAACGACAGGGGGCCGGGGTCACAACCCCCAAGAACGCGGCTTCTGCTCGCATCACAGTCCCCGCGCCGGAGGCGGCTGCTCGTGTGGCTCGGGCTGCCGTTCTCGACGACCGCCGTCGACACCCCCGAGGACCTGGACACCCCGCTCGCTCGCAACCCCTCCGCTCTCGCCGAATCACTCGCCGCCGAGAAGGCCGAGGCCGTGTGTGAGGCGGGCCTGGGAAGCGGTGCGCTGGTGCTGTGCTTCGACACGATTGTGGTGCTCGACGAGAGTGTTCTCGGCAAACCGCGCGACCTTGCCGATGCGTGGCGGATGCTTCGGGCGCTGTCGGGACGCACGCACCAAGTAGTGACCGGAGTGGCGCTCGTACTCCCAGGTGAGATGGCGCCGCGCACTTTTGCGGTAGTGACCTCGGTCGAGATGAAACCGTTGACCGACTCTCGGATCGAAGCGTGGATGGCTCAGGGCGAGTTCATGGGCTGTGCCGGCGCCTACAACATCGAGGGCCAAGTGGCCGAGGTCACCGCCGACGAGTGCTTTCAAAACGTCGCCGGCCTGCCGCTCTGCCACCTGTACGCGGAGCTTCAGCGTGAGGCAGACCGAAGCGAGGGCGGCTATCTAGTTGAGTCGCGACCGACCTCTCCCGTCGCTGCTTGCGATGCTGCGCTCGGCCGGAGCTGTCATCTCGGGCCGCGCGTCGTGTCCTCTGCCGGCTAAGGCCGGTCGTCGCGGTCGCCGCGTTATGGCGCCGAACTCAGACGCCCCGCCGAGCGACCACTATCACGCTCTCGTCGCTGTCAGGCGCAAGCGCGCGCCCGTCATGCGCGCCGAGGGCCTCCATACTCTCGAATCCGGCTGCCGCTAGTTCCGCCGTCAGCAGCTCGATTGGCAGTGCGGTGTGCGGAGACAGGCGCGACGCGACGTCCCAGAGCCCATCTGTGTCACGTGTCAGCGTCACGAAGTCAAAGTCGAGGAACTCGCCACCGTCGGGGTAGTCGATTACGCGCAGGAACACGCGTGTGCCCTCGGGCACCTCGCGAATGATGGGCGGAATCACTCGGGTCTTGGCGCCCAGCAGACGCGCATGGTTGAGCAGGTGCAGCACCAGCACTCCCCCGGGCCTCATGACCGCGAAGAAGTCCGCCAACGCGTCTCGGAGCCCCGCGATCCCCGCCACGTGCGGAAGCGCGTTGCCGGTGCAGATGAGTGCGTCGGCATCGGCGAGCCCGAGAGAAGCAAGTTCGCCAAAGCCTCCTCGCACCAAGTGCACCTCTCCGCCTGCTGCGGCAATGCGGTCCCCAGCGGCGGTGATGTTTGCTTCTGCCTGCGCGAGCATCGAGTCGTCGGGGTCAACCGCGTCGACTACGAGGCCCTGCTCGGCGAAGGCGATGGCGTGTCGCGCGCTCCCGGTTCCCACGTCGATGAGGGAATCGACGCCGACCTCGGCGAAGATGCGCTGGAAGAACGGCATCTCGCGGGAGAGTCGCGCGTCCCAGTTCACAAACGTGTCGTAGTCCGAGGCGGGGGCGATGCGGGGTTCATCGGCGGAAAAGCTCATTGGTCCTCCAAGGAGCGAAGTGGGCAGCTCGGGACTTAGGGCAGGGGTGGTTCATCGAGCCGGAAGATACGCGACGCGTTGCCACGCAGAATCAGATCGCGGTCACTCGCCGAGAGCCCCATCTCCTCGAGGGTGCGCTGTTGCATGAAACGAATCCAGGTGCGATACGGTGCGGTCGTGTTGCTGTCGGTGCCAAACAGAACTCGCTCGGGGCCGAGCGCCATGATGGCCCGCTCGAATACCTCGGGCAGCGTCATCTTGGGAACGTAGTAGTCCATCCAGTTGTTGGTGCCACTCGTATCGACACACACGTTCTTGCACTGGTAGCCCAAGCGCAAGACGCTGTCGAGCCAGCCGGCGCCGAAGTGGGCGATCACAAACTGCAGCTCCGGATAGTCGCGTGCCACGGGCGAAAGGTCGATCGGGTCCGCGTAGTTCAGGTCACCCATCGGATCAACGGTGACGCCGTAGTGAATAATCAGGTTGGCCTTGAGCTCGTTGGCCTTCTCGAAGAACGGGCGGCACGCCGGATCGGAAAGCTTGAATGTCCGGTTGACCGGATAGAGCTTGACGCCCCTAAACCCGGCAGCCATCTCGCGCTCAAGCAGTGCGGGGGCGCCCGGATCGCGCGGGTCCACATTGCATAGAACGTGGACATGACCATTGGCGGCGAGCAGAAAGTCACGAGTCCACTGGTTGTCCGGCATCACCGAGACAACGAGCGCCTTGGTGACATCCGCCTTCTTGAGACGATTGACGTACCACCGTGCGGTCTGCTCGGGGGTCTTGTTGGGAAGCACGTTGTTGCGCCGACCCCATCTGCGGGACTTGAGCCCTTCCTTGAAGCGCTCTGGGGGATTGTCCATCTTGGCGAGAGCTTCTTCGAGCAGCCCCACCGTGAAGAGGTGGACATGCGCGTCGATGACGTCACCGGGCTTGGTGGGCTTTGCGGCTGCGATTCCTGGCATGCGAGGACTCCTCGGCGAACTACTCGGTAGATGTGGGTGAACTCGGGATCTGCTGATCAGGTGCGGTCACTCGTATCCGTGCAATGCGCCGACGGCGCATCGTCTGCACGCGAAACTGGTAGCCCCTGCGCTCGTAGCACTCACCGGGGACCGGAATGTGCCCGAGCTGAGCGAGCAGCCAACCGGCAATCGTCTCGTACTCATCGGATTCTTCGGCGGGGATGCCGCGCTCGACCGCCTCTTCGATGGAGAGGCGCCCGTCAAAGATCCACTCCCTCGGGCCGGCCTGCTGAATGAAGCGGTGCTCGCGATCAAACTCGTCGGCAATTTCTCCTACGATTTCCTCGACGATATCTTCCATCGTCGCGAGTCCCGCCGTGCCGCCGTACTCGTCGACGACAATCGCCATCTGGTTGTGCAGCGCGCGCATCTCCGAGAGGAGCGGCAGGATCTGCTTGGTCTCGGGGACAAAGACCGCTTCGCGCATGTGCTCGGTGATCAGCCGGTCGCGCCCGTTCTCGGACAGAGGGGTGACAAGATCCTTGAGCAGGGCGATCCCCACAACACGATCCCGGTCGCCGTGAAAGATCGGGATGCGCGAGAAGCCTGTGCCCCGCATGATCTCGGCAGCCTCGACCACCGTGGTTGTATCGGGTGCGAGCACCATGTCGACGCGGGGAACCATGATCTCGCGCGCCACGGTGTCACCGAGCTCGAATATCTCATGGATCATGCGCTTCTCTTCGTCGAGCAGGCTGCCCTGTTCGGTGACGAGGAGCTTGATCTCTTCCTCCGAGACGCCCGGACGGCCGCCCTTGCTCTTCATCCCAAAGAGCCTGGACACCGCATTGGTCGAGACGGTCAAGAACCACACGACCGGCGCGAAAGCGCGCTCGAGCCAGAACACAGGTGCTGCGACGCTGATGGCGACCTGCTCGGCGCGCTGGAGGCCTAGTCTCTTGGGAACGAGCTCGCCAAAGATAAGCGTCACGTAGGAGATGAGCAGGGTCACGAGCAGCACTGCGAGGCCGGGGGCAAGATGCGCGAGCCAGTCCAGACCCAGTGCCTTGAGCCAGAGTTCGACTGGCTTGGCGAGAACGACTGCGCCGGCGGAAGCGGCAAGAAAGCCTACCACGGTGATGCCGATCTGGATGGTTGAGAGGAGCCGAGTGGGATCGTCGATGAGCTTGAGCGCGGTCTTGGCGCCTCTCGATCCATCCTCCGCGCGCTGCTGCAGCGCCGCGCGCCGCGCACTGATGAGCGCGATCTCGGCCGCCGCGAAATAGCCCTCGACCGCGATGAGCACGAGGATGAGAAGCACCTGCAGCCCGATTGTCTCCATGGGGTGTAGGTTACCAGCATCCGGCGACCGGCAACCGCTGCGGCCTCGTGCGCTACTATGCGCACAGGGGTTTGATAGAGAGGTCTCAAGAAATGCCCGACACCGCAGCGATGAGGAGCCTCGAAGCTGTGCTGCGCTCGCTTGCGACCGCGGCCCGGTCTCTGCGCCTGTATCCTGCGACCAGCCCCATCCCGCTTGAGTCGGTGCAGGCCGTCCGGACTTCGCTTGCCGAGTACTTCGTGACCGGAGCCGACCCTCTCGGCATCTCGCTGGCACGCGAGGGCTTCTCGGTAGACGGTGTCGCCATCGGTGCGCAGATACCCGGCGCGCGCGACCTGTCCGACGAGTTGCGCGCACACGGCATCGCCGAGATCGAAGTGTCGTCCGAGGTGTCAGGCGAAGAGCTGCTCACCTTCCTCACCGTCATCGAACGATCCGTCGAAGATGCGCGGGCCGATGGCGGTGTCGCCGCTCTCGCAGCTGCAGGCGGCGTACGCAATCTTCGGATCGCCGAAGTCCGGCTCGCCGTCATCGACGAGGATGAGAACGCCGAGGACTTCTTGCGCGATCTGTCTCAGGACCCCGGCGGCCTTGCCGAGTGGTACGCCGCCGCCTCGGCCGGGGATCCCGCAAGCTTTGCAGCTAGCCTGATGGACCTGGTTCGCGCAACCGATAGCGAAGACGAATCTCAGCTGGTGCGGTCACTCGGAAAGGCATTTCGGGCGCAGCCCCCGGCTGGCCAAGACGCGCTCCTCGCTCTTGCCATGACGCCCGGACCCGTGCGCGATCTCGTAGGCGACGTCTTTGAGAACTTCGATGCCGCCCAGATTGCCGGATCGATTCTCTCCGGCGCTTTTGGGAAGAACATGCTCTCTCTCTCCAATGCGCTCACCAAACTGCCGCTTGAGGAGGTCGCTACCCAAGTCCGCGCCGAGCTCGAGGAGATGCTCGCGCGCGCTGGTCACGGTGCCGACGAGCGCGACTTTCTCGACCACATGCTCGACGTGCGCTCCAGTAACGAGCCCGAACCTGCGCTGGTTGCCACCGACCGGACCTACAATGCGGTCCTCGCAGCAGCGACTCTCTCTGATTTGGATGTGGCTCGGGCCCGCGAAGCGGTTGCGGCATCGGGCCAAGACATCAGCGTGTCAGGCGTACGCGCCATGCTGGCAATCCTGGATCAGCAGACCGACTTCGAGCGCTACTCTCGCAGTGCCGAGAACCTTGCCGGCTCCGTCCCTTACCTCCTCGAGCAAGGAAACTTCGCACTCGCATCACGCGTTGTGGCCGAGCTTCGCAAGCGAGAGACACACAACGCGGAGCAGTGGCCTGAGCTTCCAAGTCGGATTGATGCCGCGCTGGCTGTGGCCGCCGGGCCGCGCTCAATGAGTGCGCTCGTCCAAGCTGTGGCGGCCGACTCCTCGCTAATGGGTGCGGCCAGCGAAATTGTCCTCTCCGCAGGCGATTCAAGCACTCCGACGCTCGTGGCTGAAGCGATTGCCCTCAAGGGAGATGGTCTCCTTGTGGCCGAACAACTCCTCGGCCGGCGCCTTATCGACCTGCTCAATGTTGCGGCGCCTGAAACGCCGTGGCACCAACTCGGCCCGGTTGTGCAGCGCCTTGCGACCGCTGGAGATCCACGTTCGGTCGCCACCATCGAGGGTCTCATGCAACGGCCTGACGAGCAGTCTCGCCGAGAGCTCATCGGAGCACTCGCGTCGGTCCGAGGACCGCTCTCCAATCGCCTGCTGGCAACCGCGCTTCGCGATCCGCAGCACGAGACGGCCACCGCAGCTGCGCGCGCCATCGCACGAAGCGGCGAGCCGGGCTCAGCGGCACTGCTTGCAGCACGTCTCGATGAACTCGACATGGACCGCGCTGACTTCCTGCTAGCAAAAGAACTCATCGGGGCGCTGGCGCGCACTCCGGAGCCAAGTGCCGACGAGGTGCTCGACAAGCTCGGCGCGCGACATGCGTTCATCAAGCGCGGGCACTTTACCGACATTCAGTCGCTCGTGGCCGAGGCGCGAAGAGCGCGCAAAGGAGGGATTTCGCGATGACCTCACCCTCCGATGTTGTGGTCGCCTTGGGGGCCTGTCGGCGAGCTGTCCAGCTCTACCCTCCGTCCCACCCCGCCTTCAAGGAGGCGCTGGATTCGCTTGAATCGTCGGTCCACGGTGTTGCACACGACGAGCCTTTCGTCCTGAACGTACATCAGGGTCGCCTGTATCACGGCAGCACCGTGATAACGGATGACGGCTCAGGCGTTCAGTCGGTTGCTGTGGCGCTCGAAGAACGATCGATCGAGTCACTGACCTTCCTCCCCTCACTTTCGCGCGCCGACGCACTCGGGCTTGTAGAGGTGCTCACGTTGCGCCCCGGCCCCGACCTAGATGTGAGCGCAGAACTCATCTCGCGCGGGGTGTTTGGCATAACTGCAGCGTTTCTCGTTGAAGAGATTGAAGTCGAGGACGCTGTCGAACGTGAAGAGCGTGACCAGCTCCGAGACCAAGACCGTGCGCTCTACAACCGCCTTCTCCTGAGTCTGCGAACCATTTCGCAGCAGCTCTCGAGCGGCGGGGGCACTAATCTGAGCGAGGCCAGCGGAATGGTCACCCACGTGCTCGGCCGCCTGATGCAGGATCCGTCGGCCATGCTCGCACTGGCGACAATCCGTGGCGTAGGCGAACGCACGCTGTTTCACTCGCTTAACGTCATGATCTATTCACTGGCACTGGGCGGTCGGCTCGGACTGCCTGAGGACAGCCTCGCCGTCCTGGGGACAGCGGCGCTCTTGCACGATGTCGGAAAGTCCGCCTTCGACCAAGACGACCCTTCCCAAGCTGAGCGGATGCGAACTCTACATCCCCAGATTGGTGCCGAAATACTGCAGCGGGTCTCTCTCGACGACCCCGCGCCTCTTCTTGCGGCCTACGAACACCACATGAACGTCGACGGGACGGGTTTCCCCGCGCGCCCCACAGACTACATTCCGCATCCATACAGCCGGATGATAGCGATCGCCGACCGCTACGAGGAGTTGACCAACCCGACAAGCACGCGTGCGGCGCTCACGCCAGACCGGGCCGTGTTGCAGGTTCTCCATGACGCTGGCTCGGTTCTGGATCCCTTCTTCGCGCGGCTCTTCGCAAGCGCGATGGGAGTCTTCCCCGTGGGGTGTCTCGTCCGACTCTCGGATCAGTCGGTCGGAGTGGTCGAACGTCCAGGTACCGATCCTTTGGCACCGCAGATTCGCTTGACGTTTGACGCCTCCGGAACCGAGCTCGAGCATCCGGAGAGCGTGAACCTTTCTCAGGGCAACGTGCGCATCGTGGAAGTCATCGCTCAGGAGTCGATCAATATCGAAGCTTCGGACAAGCTCTGACACGCGGCGACTACCCGGGATTCTTGCCGATTCCGTGCAACACCTGGGCGATGAGGGCCAGCCGCCTGCCGCGGTCTTGGCAGGCCTGGACGAACTGATCTACCTGACCACCGAGCTCCGGGGTTGGGTCGTAGCGAATCAGGCCTCCATCAGAACTCAAGATCTTCCCGTTGCACAAGTCATTGACTTCAGGCTCAACTTCTTCGACGCGTCGGCCCAGACGCGAAGCTAATCCGGCAGTGTCCATTACCACGGTGGGGTTGCGATCAAAGAACACCAAGATGTCCCAAGCCAGAAGGGACCTGACGTGGGAATCGACGAACTTCGTGACTGTGGGCCCCAAGACGCCTTCGAGATCGTACAAGCCTGCGACCGTCCTTCAAGAAGCCATGACCGCACACACGACAATCCTTAGAGAAAACAGCCGTACCTACAGTACGCCCAGTACGACCTCTGTAGTCTAGCTGCAAAAGGGTTTGCTGACACTTCTGAAAACCGCACGGGTGAGCGGAGTGCTCAAAGAAGCGCCCACCCTGCCCGGCCTGCCAGCTTCATCTGGTGGCCGTTCGCCCCATTGACCGAGTCATGACGGTTTCGAGCCGAACCGCTCGATAATTCTGCGCTCTGTGGGGACGCCAAGCTCATCGAGAACACGCTCCATGGCGCCCACCATCTGCGGCGGCCCTGTCGCGATGAACGTGCGGTCATCTTCTCCCGGCCGCAGATACCGACGAACCATCTCGGCGGTTATCAATCCGCTCTCGCCGGTCCAGCCTTGGGACGGCTCCTCATAGCACAGCACCATGCGAACACCGTTGCTGGCCATCAGTGCGAACTCGCCCAGAAAAGGCACGCATGAAGCGTCGCGATTCGCGTAGACGAGCAGGGCGTCTTGAAACACGCGCCCCGCCGCAACCGCTTCTCGCAACATGCTGCGCACTGGCGTGATGCCCACTCCGCCGACCAAAAAGCCCACTCGTGCAAAGTCCCTAGGTAGCTCCAAGCGTCCAGAAGGCCCGGCCACCTGTACGCAATCTCCCGAGACCAGCCCCGTGAGCGCTGTCTTGAACGCTGATCCGGTCAGTCGCGTGGTGATCTCAAGGTAGTCATCGCTTGGCGCTGAGCAGATCGTGAACGTCTCGGTGAGCCGCTCGTCGCCCATCAGAAGTGACAACAGCATCCACTGCCCCGCAACGAAGCTGAACCCGGCCGGCCGGGAGAACCTCGTCGTGACCACGTCGGTCCCGCACGTCTCCCGTCCTAGGAATTCGGCGTCAAACTGAGAACTCATGCGACGTGCCTTTCTGCTCGCCTGACGGTCCCTCGGGAACATACTCTACGCTCGCACCTGCACTCGACGAACTCGGACGGAGGGGCCCATGCGCGTTGGCAGACAACTCCTAGTGTGGACGCTGATGATCGTAGCTGTCTCACTCGTGGCTGGATGCGCCCGCTTTGTCCCACCTAGTGCGACATCAATCCCGCCTGCTGCCGCCGAGCAGAGCGCAGTGCCTACGTCTACGAACTTGGGAACAGTGGAGGTCTCATCCTACAAGGGCAAACCTCTCGACACCGTGGCAAGCGAACCTGAGAACTCAATCAAGGGCCCGCAAGACATCGAGCGGTCGGCCTACCGGCTGTCGGTGACCGGCAAGGTCGTCAAGCCCCTCGAATTGACGTACGCACAGGTCAGAGCAATGCCGTCGTTCCAGAAGGTGACGACTCTGAACTGCGTCGAGGGCTGGAGCAAGACCTACCTCTGGCAGGGTGTACGGATACGAGACCTGCTCGAGAAGGCCGGCTACAGCCAAGACGCCAAGACGGTCATCTTCACCAGCTACGACGGTTACTCGACGTCGCTTCCGCTTGACTACGTCGTGAGCCGAAACCTGCTGCTCGCCTACGCGATGAACGGCCGAGAAATCCCTCCCGAGCGCGGCTTCCCCTTCCAGGTGGTCGCCGAGGACCGCCTCGGCTACAAGTGGGCCAAGTGGGTCACCGGAATCGAAGTGTCTGATGACGCCAACTACCGAGGCTATTGGGAGCAGCGTGGATACGACAATGGTGCTGCTCTCCCTGGGGGCAAGTAGTCCGTCCGCGCGGCTGATAGGCCGCGCTACGCGGGGATGATGACGTAGAGGAGCACCGCGAGAAAGTGCAGGATGCTTCCGGCGAGCACCCAAACGTGCCAAACAGCGTGCATGTAGCGGACTTTCTTCATGACGTAGAAGGCGGTACCCAAGGTGTAGCACAGGCCCCCGGCCACAAGCAGCCAGAGGCCAGCGGGAGGCAGGGCTGCGGCGAGCGGCCTGATCGCGATAACAACGAGCCAGCCCATCCCCAAGTACACGGAGGCCGAGAGCCAGCGGGGGCGGTAGGTCCAGAACGCCTCGACGGCAATGCCTGCTATGGCGAGGCCCCATACCACCCCGAACAGCCATAGACCGTTGCTCCCGCGCAGAGTCACTAGCGTGAAGGGTGTGTAGGTTCCCGCGATGAGCACGTAGATCCCGCAGTGATCCAGGATCTTGAAGACGTGCTTGACGCGCTCCTGCGGAAAGCTGTGGTAAAGCGTCGAAGCGGTGTACTCGAGAACCAGCGCGATTCCGTACACGAGGGCGCTGCCAATGGCCCAGCCGTTGTGGCTCTGGCCGGCGTAGACCAACAGCATCGTGAGCGCGGCGACCGAGAGGCCCACTCCCAGTCCATGGATGATGCTGTTGGCAATCTCTTCGCCCAGCGTATAGGGGCGGGCGCGCGTGGAGCCCATCGGCTGCGCGGTCTGGCTACCTTTCGTATCGCTCACAGCTCGTCATCCTCCTGAGACGAAGCCGTCAGCGTGCACTGCATGACACCGCCCAGCGCGAAACACTCGGCGGAAGGCTCGCCGATTAGCACCATGATGTCGTGCGAGTAGATGCCGGGCTTCTCGCCAAGTCTGCTGACAATCGCGGCGTAGAGCGCTTCCTTGAGATCGGGGCCTCGGCCGGGCAGCATCGACACCTCGATAATTGTGAGCCGATCAGTTCGGACGTCGGGCGCGTCGATGTTCTCGGCGGGAGTCTCGATCAGGCGCTGCATCACCCGGTCGTCGGGTACTCCCAGCGCTTCGACTATTGCTGTGCGGACTCCGTGGAGAATGTCGCGCTTGTAGGCGGTGGTCTTGCCGGACTGGATGTCGATTCTCACGATTGGCATGGTGTCTCTCCTCCAACGCGGCTCAATTCACTATACCAGCCGGTCAGGTTACATGAGCTCAATCGGGCCGGTCGCGACGACGTGTCTCGCCTGCCCCTTGGTCTGCACGATGATCACGCCCACGATCGCCACGGCGCCGCCAACAATGGTGAGCACCGTGGGGAGTTCGCCCAGCCAAACCCACGCAATCGCCATCGCCAGTACGGGCGCGAGGTACAGGAACGACGAGAGGATCGATGCGGGCATTCGGGCCAGCGCGTAGTTCCACAGCACGTAGGCAATGGCCGCGGGGAAGATGCCTAGGTAGACGATAGCGATTGTCGCCGAGGGCACAGCCTTGGGAAGCTGGTTGAGGAGCCCGGGAGCAAAGAACAGCAGAGGGATTGTGCCGGCCCAAATCGAGTAGCTCGTGAATTCGAGTGCTGTGTAGTGCTTGAGCGGCTTCTTGGAAACAATGAAGAACACCGAGGTGGAGACCGCTGCCAACAAGATGAGCAGGGCGCCCGGCGCAAAACTCAGCCCGCCACCCTGACTTACCGAGATAACCGCCACTCCCACAAACGCCACAGCGATGCCAAGCCACCCCAAGAAAGTCAACCGCTCGCCCAGAAACGCCGCCGACATCATCGCGGTAAAGATGGGACCGGCGGCGATCAGGAGCGAGGCTGCGCCCGCGCCGACCGTCATCTCGCCAAAGTTGAGCGCCACGTGATAGATCGTGATGCCAGTGAGACCGGCGAGCGCGATTCGCCCCAAATCCCGCGAGTCAGGCAGCCTCATGCGCGTGATGAGCGCGTAGATTGCGAGCACCACCGACGCCGTCCCAAAACGCAGCAGCGCGACCTCGCCCGGCCCGTAGCCACCTACACCGGGAACGCCTTCAGGCGTCAGGCGCATCCCCGCCCTGATTCCCGCGAACGCCGAGGCCCACAGAAGCATCGTGACGGCGATGGCCGCCCACGTTTTGGGGTCGCGCTTCCAGCTCATGAAGTCCCTTTGCTGACGGTATTTGCACGAGTGGCCAGTCTAGCCGTCGGAGTCGGCAGGTACTATCCGGTGCGCTTCAATCAGGCTCATTGGCCATCGCCCGGTTTGCCGATCCCAATCTCAGCGAGCCCATCGAGCAGCGCAAACAGTCGCTCGCGGGATGTGGCCCCGTGGAGGAGTTCGCCTTCGGCGATCTGCTCGACAGCCATAGTAAAGGGGCCGACAACGGTGAGGTCACCGGCACTCTCGGCCAGTAGCTCGGCAAGCGACAGCTCCGCCCACTCGAGGTGGAATTGCAGCCCGACCACGCGCGTATCAAAGACGAACGCCTGGTTGCGGCACGCGGCGCTCGAAAGAGCCGGCTCCATGCCCAGCGGTAGATCGAAGGTATCGCCGTGCCACTGCCCGACAACTACGGGCTCGTCCCACGCCGAGAAGAGCGGCTCCTCGGCTCCCTCCAGCGTTCGCTCTACTGGGAACCATCCGATCTCGGGCTGCTCATTGCGCCGCACCGTTCCGCCGATAACCTCGGCGAGGATCTGAGCGCCCAGACAGATGCCGAGAACCGGGCGGCCGGCGGCGATTGTGGCGGCGATGAAGTGCTTCTCGGCACGTAGCCAAGGGGAGGCGACCTCGTCGTCGGCGGCCATCGGCCCACCCATGATTACGAGCAGGTCGATGTCCTCGGGATTGGGATGCTCCTCGAGAATGGCGAGCGAGGCGGTGATGGTGTGGCCTCGCTCGGCCGCCCACCGTGAGACGGCGGCGGGACCCTCGAAGGCAACTTGCTGGATGACGTGTACGCGCATGATGGCCCCCGCTCTGCTGGAACTGGCTGGTCCGGCAATTCTACCGCCGCAACGAATGCGCAGGTGGAGCGCCTCGCCCGAAGCGCGCGATTCTCGCCTCAATTGGATGACGCGAAGCGCAGCTGGGACTACCATGGTGCGATGCTCAACGCGTACCTAAGGTGATCGGATCAAACTGCCGCTCACAGACGAGGGAGTTCGCACATGCACGTGGTAATCGGAGGATACGGCCGCGTCGGTCGCTATGTCGCGCACGAACTCGAAGCCAACGGACATTCGGTGGCAGTCGTGGATCGGAGCGAGGAAGTCTTTGAGGAATTCGAGGGCATCAACGGCATGCGCTTGACCGGCGAGGTATTCGATCGCGACACCCTGATCAAGGCCGGCATCGAGCGGGCTGATGCCTTTGTCGCTGCTACCAGCGGCGACAACAGCAACATCGTGGCAGCACGCGTCGCCCGCGAGCGGTTTGGCGTTCCGCTGGTGGTCGCTCGCATCTTCGACCCCAAGCGTGCTTCGATCTACGAGCGCTTCGGCATCCCAACCGTCTCGGCAGTACAGTGGTCGGCATCGCGGTTACTTGCGATGGTGCTCGACCCCAAGGCACGCAGCGACTTCGCGTTTGGGCAGGGCGAGGTATTGCTCGTCGAGATCGAAGCGACTCAGGCGGTGGACGGGAAGCGCGTGCTCGATATCGAGCTACCGCGCGTGCTCTCAATCGTGTCAGCGGAGCGCGATGGCCACGCGATGCTGCTTACCGATATCGACGTCGTCAAAGCCGGCGACCTTCTCTACATTGCTATCGACCGTGACTCGATTCCTGAGCTTCGCAAGCTCATGGGAATGCAGTAGGAGGCCGCTGTGAAGATTGTCATCATCGGAGCCGGCAAGTCCGGTCTTTATCTGGCTCAGGAACTCAAGGCCGAGCACGAAGTCACGCTCATAGAGAGCCGTTTTGACCGCTCGGACGTGGTCTCGGCAATGATGCCCGACATCACCGTCGTACACGGAGATTCCTGCGAGATTGACGTTCTTGAGCATGCGCAAATCGGCTCAGCGAACCTCGTAATCGCAGCAACCGGAGACGATGAGGACAACCTAGTCGTCGCGATGCTGTCTAAGCACTTTGGATGCGAGAAGGTGTTCGCGCGCATCAACCATCCCAAGAACGAGTGGTTGTTCACCAAGGAGTTTGGCGTGGACGTGCCCGTTTCATCCACCTCGATGATGCTTTCGCTCGTGGAGAAGGAAGTCGGTTTCGGCGATCTCATCACGCTGCTGCGCCTCCAAGCCGACAACGTTTCCATCGAGGAGATCACGCTGCCTCCGACGGCCTCGGCGGTGGGCAAGCGGCTGATGGACCTCGCGCTACCCGCCAACTGCCACGTGATGGCGATCATCACCCCGACCGGCGAGCTGACCATCGCCAAAGG
>JBAXEO010000005.1:0-30373 GCA_037140395.1 Coriobacteriia bacterium | reverse complement strand
GCGCGGCCCCCCGCCAGTCCTACTCCTCGGCCTCCGTGGCTTCACCCTCGCCACTGTCCTCAAACTCCTCAGCCATCAAGTCCTCGGTCTCGGCCTCCATCAGGTCGTCAGGCACCTCTTGGACTGCCATGGGGCCGCCCTCCGGCTGCAGTAGGTTGCCCTGCCCCTCGGAAATGCCGCGCGCCGCCTTCTTCTTGTTGCCGCCGCTGACACGCGCGATTGCGGTCACGTGGTCGGTCTCGGATACGTTCATGACCTTCACGCCCTGCGTGGAGCGTCCCAGCTTGGAGATGTCGTCGGCCTTGACGCGGATGACCACACCCTCCTCGGAGATGAGCATCAGCTCATGCGCCGGCGAGACGATCTTCATCCCAACCAGTGGGCCCTTCTTGGGTGTGATCTGAATCGTTCTCACGCCCTGACCGCCACGGTGGTGCTGCGGATACTCGCTGATGAGCGTGCGCTTCCCATAGCCGCGCTCGGTCACCACAAAGAGCTCGCTCTCTGCCGGTGCGATCTCCATGCCCAGCATCGACTCGCCAGGCTTGATGTTCATGCCCTTGACGCCCATGGTGTCGCGCCCCATTGGCCGCGCCTCGGCCTCGTCCCACTTGATGGCCTTGCCGGCCGACGAAACCATGATGACCTTCTGGCTCTCCTTGACGCGCCTCACCGAGATCAGCTCGTCATCGTCGCGCAGGTTGATGGCGATGATGCCGTCTCGACGGCTGCGGTCGTAGGCCTGGATGGCTGTCTTCTTGACCATGCCGTGCCTAGTCGCAAACATCAGAAACTCGTCTGCCGAGAACAGCTTCGTGTTGATGACTGCGGCGATCTTCTCTGTCTGCTCGAATGGCAGGATGTTGACCACGGCCATCCCTCGCGCATGCCGCGACCCTACGGGCAGCTCGTGCACCTTCATGCGGTACACCTTGCCGCGTGTGGAGAAGATGA
This sequence comes from Coriobacteriia bacterium, assembly GCA_037140395.1. Lineage (GTDB taxonomy): Bacteria > Actinomycetota > Coriobacteriia > Anaerosomatales > JAAXUF01 > JBAXEO01. The sequence continues at coordinate 29,419 of JBAXEO010000005.1, read as the reverse complement.
GCACAAAGTCGTGCGTGCTCGCGATGAAGAGATGCTCCACGAAGTCGTTGTCTCGCAGGTTGACTCCCTGCAGGCCCTTGCCGCCGCGCTTTTGCTGGCGGTAGGTGGCTACGGGAAGCCGCTTGACATAGCCGGCCTTGGTGATGGTGACGACCATGTCCTCCTCGGCGATGAGGTCTTCGACGTCGAGATCTTTGACGGCGCTTGATATCTGCGTACGTCGCTTGTTGGCGAACTTGGCGCGCACCTCGGCCAGCTCATCTTTGATGATTTGGAGCACGAGGCCCATGTCGGCCAGGACCTTTTGGAGCCAGGCGATCTTGTCGCGGAGCTCAGTGAGCTCGTCCTCGATCTTGTGGCGCTCAAGGCCGGTCAGGCGACGAAGTCGCATCTCGAGAATCGCATCGGTTTGGATGGGCGAAAGGCCGAAGCGCTCGATGAGGTTGGCTTTGGCCTCCTGGTCGTCGTTGCTCGCGCGGATGATCTTGATGACCTCATCGATGTTGTCCAGCGCGATGACCAGACCCTCGAGGATGTGCGCGCGCTCCTCGGCTTTTCTTAGTTCGTAGCGGGTGCGTCGAGTAATGACGTCCTTCTGGTGCTCGATGTAGTAGTGGAGCATCTCCTTGACGTTGAGCGTACGCGGCACGCCGTCAACGAGTGAAAGCATAATCACGCCGAACCCCTGCTGAAGCTGTGTGTGCTTGAAGAGCTTGTTCAGCACTACCTGGGGGATGCAGTTGTTCTTGAGCTCCACGACCACACGCATGCCCTTGCGGTCGGACTCGTCGCGCAGGTCCGATATCTCGGTCAGCTTCTTCTCTCGGACCAGCTCGGCAATCTTGGCGACCATCTTGGACTTGTTCACCTGGTAGGGAATCTCGGAGATGATGATGCGCGTGCGTCCGGTTGAGGTTTGCTCGATGTGGGCCTGTCCGCGGACGGTGATCGACCCACGCCCGGTCTCAAAGGCTGACTTGATACCGTCTCGACCCATGATCGTTCCGCCGGTGGGGAAGTCGGGGCCCGGCATGACGGTCATGAGTTCTTCGATCGTGGTGTCGGGATTGTCGATTAGCATGAAGGTCGCGTCGATGACCTCACCCAAGTTGTGCGGCGGAATGTTGGTGGCCATTCCGACGGCGATGCCCGCCGAACCGTTAACCAGAAGGTTCGGGTACCGTGCCGGCAAAACCAACGGCTCGAGGAGCGACTCATCGTAGTTCGGCCCGAAATCGACGGTCTCCTTGTCCAGGTCTCGCAGGAGCTCCATCGCCAAGCGCTGCAGACGAGATTCTGTGTAGCGCATGGCGGCGGCGCGGTCACCATCGACCGAGCCGAAGTTGCCGTGCCCATCGACGAGCGGCGCACGCATCGCGAACGGCTGAGCCATCCGCACCATGGTGTCGTAGACAGCCGAGTCCCCGTGAGGATGGTACTTGCCGATGACTTCTCCCACTGTCCACGCAGACTTTTTGTACGCGCGCGTAGGCGTGAGACCAGACTCATTCATGGCGTACAGAATGCGTCGGTGCACCGGCTTGAGCCCGTCGCGCACATCCGGGAGTGCTCGCGAGACAATAACGCTCATCGAGTACTCAAGGAACGAGTTACGAAGTTCATTTTGAATCTCGATTGGCAGCGTTGTGGTACCGCTGGTATCGATCATCCCGCTCTCGTCTGACACTAGAGCACTCCTCGCTGTCGCAGAATTCTAAACGCCATCCACCCGCCAACGCCGGCGAATCCGACTCCAAAGACGACCAAAATGCCTCCGCCGAGCAGACCTATCGCGCCCGTCTTGCGCGCGGCCGCAGTGGCAAAGACGCCCCACACCGCCAGAACCGTCCCGACCGCAACGAGCACCGCGCCCGCCGCTAGCGACGCCTTCCACAGCTCTGTCCCGAATTCCGGTTCTTCATCTTTCAATCCGAGCAGCATCGCTTCGATGCGGAGATCCTCTTCCGCCTGCGGGCCTGCGGTCTTCGGCCCCGTCGGCACGGGTGCCTCCGGAGCGGGAGTGTCAGCCGTGACCTTCCCGTCTTCCGCAACTTCGACGGGTACTTCGTCCACGGGTGTTTCGGTCTGCTTGCGCCGCGCTAGTTCATCAAACTGCTCTTGCTCCCACGGTGGCGGCTCGAAGGCCTTCTTGGCCTCGCGCCGCGAAGGCGGAGTGAAGTTGAAGCCCTGGTCACTCACGGTTCGTCCCGTGGTCCCTTCTTGCTCGCGTCAGATGTCTAGGAACCGGACGTCCTTCGCATGCCGCTGGATGAACTCTTTGCGCGGCTCGACTTGATCGCCCATCAGGTCGGTAAACGCCTTCTCGGCGGCTAGACCATCATCGATCGTCACCTGCATCAGTGTGCGGGTGGAGGGGTCCATCGTGGTGTCCCACAGCTGCTGAGGGTTCATCTCGCCGAGACCCTTGTACCTCTGGATCGTGTACTTCGTGCCCTCGGCCAGCTTACCGAGCGCCGTCTGGAGCTGGGCGTCGTTGTACGCGTACTCGTGCTTCTTACCGACAGATATCTTGTAGAGCGGGGGCTGTGCGATGTAGATGTAGCCGTTCTCAATCATCTCCGGCATGAAGCGATAGAAGAACGTGAGAATGAGGCAGCGGATATGCGCCCCGTCCACGTCAGCGTCGGTCATGATGATTGCCTTGTGATACCGGGCCGACTCGATGTCGAACTCTTCACCGATATTCGTGCCCATCGCAGTGATCATCGCTTGAATCTCTTCGCTGGACAGGGCGCGGTTCAGCCCCGCTCTCTCCACATTCAGGATCTTGCCGCGTAGGGGCAGAATCGCCTGGAAGCTGCGATCGCGGGCTTGCTTGGCCGAGCCACCAGCCGAGTCACCCTCTACCAGGTAGATCTCGGCGAAGGCGGCGTCCCTAATCGAGCAGTCCGCCAGCTTTCCTGGCAGCGTCGAGGACTCAAGCAATCCCTTGCGGCGCGTTAGCTCGCGTGCTTTGCGCGCGGCCGCTCTCGCCTTGGCCGCCTGTGCCGACTTGCTCACAATCTGGCGCGCCGGCCCCGGGTGCTCCTCGAGGTATTCCGACAGCCCCTGGGTCACGACCGACTGCACCAGACCTCGCATCTCGGTGTTTCCGAGCTTCGTCTTTGTCTGGCCCTCAAATTGGGGATCCGTGAGCTTTACCGAGATGATCGCGGCCAGTCCTTCTCGAATGTCCTCGCCGGAAAGATTCTCGTCCTTCTCCTTTAGAATCCCTTGGCGCCGCGCGTATTCGTTGATGGTTCGAGTCAGCGCGTTCTTGAACCCGTCAAGATGGGTTCCTCCCTCGTGGGTGTTGATGTTGTTGGCGAAGGCAAGCACTGCGTCGGAGTAGCCCGTGTTCCATTGCATCGCGATCTCAACGGAGCCTTCGGGACCTTCGGCCTCAAAGTAGATGGGCCGCGAGTTGACGGTCTCCTTGTTTTCGTTGAGGTACTTGACGAAGTCAACGATGCCGCCGGCGTAACGAAACTCCTCTTTGCGGGGCTCGAGTTCCCTCTCGTCGGTGAGGTGAATGCGCAGGTTCTTGTTCAGGAAGGCCGTCTCACGGAATCGCGACGCAAGAGTGTCGTAGTCATAGACGGTTGTTTCAAAGATCTCCGTATCCGCCCAGAAGGTGACGGTGGTACCGGTGGCCTTGGACTTACCGCCCTGGAGGAGTGGGGCCGTGGGCTTTCCGTGGTCGTAAGTTTGTGTCCAGATGGCTCCGTCCCGCTTGATCTCAACTTCGAGCTTGCTGGATAGAGCGTTGACCACCGAGACCCCAACGCCGTGAAGCCCTCCAGAGACCTTGTAGCCTTCGCCGCCGAACTTCCCTCCGGCGTGCAGCACTGTGAGGATGACCTCAACGGCTGGCTTTCTCATCTTGGGGTGCTTGTCGACTGGCATCCCCCGGCCGTTATCTGTGACGCTGATCGAGTTGTCGACGTGAATCACTACGTCTATGTCGTTGCAGTAGCCAGCGAGCGCTTCATCAACTGAGTTGTCGACAACTTCGTAGACCAAATGGTGGAGACCTTTGGGGCCCGTCGTCCCGATGTACATTCCGGGCCGCTTGCGAACGGCCTCGAGCCCTTCGAGAACCTGGATGTCTTTGGCTGAATATCCCGCGTCTACTGACACACCGTCTCCTCACATGACTACGTGCTGAATCGCAGCCGCCCGCCCGATTCCAGGGACTACGATATGTTGTGGTTGTGCACCCCATAGTACCACAAAGTGTTGTGTAGGCGGGTCAGAATACGCTCTCAGAGGCGTTCTGACGGCGCCTCGCGGGAGTTACGGGTAGCGATACCCTTCTTCCACTCCAAGTCCTTCACTGTGGCTCTGAGCACCGCCTCGCGCAGCTCCGGGTCTGAAATCGTGGAGACTGATGCTGTGACTTGGGCGAGCTCGGGTGGCGTCAGCGCAACCGAAGGCACATCGTCTTCTTTGTAGAATTCATCGGTGTCGCTCTCGTCACGAAGGATACGGTGCTGTTCGATTACCTTCCTGGAGACAGTGAACCGGATGTCCCTTACCAGTTCCTGACCGATTTCTTCGTTGATCGCACCACGGTAGCGCTCCGACATTGCAGATAGCTCGGTTGCCCAGATGGGGCTATCCACATACACAATCAGGGTGCCGTCTTTCACATACGCACCAGTGGTGTGGCTCTGTACGGATGCTCCAACAATGGCGAGCCAAGCTGCTCCTACCTTGGCCGATGCGGCCCCGCCGGCGTTCTTCCTGTCCAGCCGCCCGAGAACGGCCTCCAAGGAGTCTTGCAGTTGTGTTGGCCTCCCCCGCCTCTTCATCCGAGTCTCACGATGTGCGCCCGGGCGACCATGTCGGGCTCAAAGTAGCCGATGTTTGTGGTGGTCACGAATGTCTGGGCCGCCTCGCCCACAAATGAGGCCAGCGCGCTTCGGCGGGTTTCGTCGAGCTCAGACATAACGTCGTCGAGAAGGAGAATTGGCTGCTGTCCGCCCACCTCGGTGATCACCGAGACCTCGGCGAGCTTCCACGCCAACGCAATCGTTCTCTGCTGCCCTTGGGAGGCATAGATCCTCGCATCCCTGCCGTCGAGCAGAAAGCGAAGCTCATCTCTGTGGGGTCCCACTAATGTGGCACCGCGCACCCGCTCCTCTCCCCCGCTGAGACGGAGCGCGTCTTCGAAGGCCGTTTCACTTTCCTCTTCAATCCCTCTTCGGGTCCATGAGGATTCGTACACCACGTCCAACTGCTCCCCTGGAACTAGCGCCCCATAGGTCTCAGAAAGCCTCTTTGAGAGCCGGGCAAAAAGCCTCTTACGATGACCGGAAAACGCCGTCCCTCGATTCACAAGCCTCTCGGTGAGGGCGTCCATAACGCCCCTGTTAGGTGACGAACTTTTGAGGACGGAATTTCTCTGCTTGACGGTTCTCTCATACTCACTTCTCAGAGAAAGGTAGGCCCCCGAGAGTTGATCTCCGACACCGTCGATGGCCGCCCTTCGCCTCTCGGCGGACTCTTTGACCATCCTGAGATCATCGGGTGTAAACACAACACAGGGCAGAACCCGGCTGATCTCAGATAACGTTCTCTTTGGGGTCCCGTTGATCGAGTAGGAGCGTTTTCCGCTAGCAGAAATCAGCAACCTAGTCTCGATCTTCCGGCCATCCCCTTCTACCTCCAACAGCAGAGAAGCCTGCTCACTCCCCCACCGCACACACTGCGACCAAGAGGGATTCCTAAATGACGATGCCGACGTTAGGAGTTGGAGGGCTTCTATGATGTTTGTTTTGCCTACCGCATTGGGGCCAAAGACGATCGTGACTCGCTCGCCGGGCTCCATCTCAAACGATTCATAGCTCCGGAAGTCGCTGAGTTTGAGACGTGTAACGCAAAGGGACACGCCTTGCCTAGCTGACTCTGACCGGCATGAGCAGGTACAGGAACCCTTCGTCTCCCACTGTACGCAGGACACCGGGCTTCAAAGCACTCTGCACCTCGAGGCGTATTGTTTCTGCCGGCGCCGAGCTCAACCCATCCATCAAGAACGCGTGATTGAAAGCAATCTCCACGTCTTCCCCCTCAGCTTTCACCAGAAGATCTTCTGAAGCATCACCGACGTCTTGAGTGGTCGCCGACAAGGAGAGAGTTTGGTCGGCAACGCTGATACTGATTTTGAGGGGGGTGTTGTGCAGCGCCATCAAAGACACTCTCTTGACCGCTGCGGTGATTTCTTCTGCCGAGACAACTGCGTTGGTCACGGTCTCTTTTGGAATGAGCTGCTTGTAGTTGGGGAACGTTCCCTCAATCCTCCTGGTCACAAAGGTGGTTGCTCCAAATTCAAACACAATCTGGTTGTCTGAGACCCCTAGGCTAATCTCTTCGACGTCTCCTAGGAGCTTTGAAACCTCTTCGAGAGCTTTGCCGGGGATCACTACTTCGACGTCTTCACCAGCAACATTTTCTAAGACGAGTTCTCTCACTGCGAGGCGATATGAATCTGTGGCCACCATCTTCACGGTTGGCCCATCGATGATAAATAGGATGCCGGTTAGGGTTGCCCTGGTTTCATCTCGGCTGACAGCACGGGAGACCTGTCTGACCATCGAAGTGAGGGTGGCGGCTGGAAGAACCACCTTCTTGTCCACGGCAACCTCAGGGAACTTGGGAAAATCGGAGGGGTTCAGTATTTTCACCGTGAACGACGAATGCTGACATCGGACTAGAGCGACTTCCCCTTCAGTTTCTATTGTGACCGCTGCTTCAGGAAAGCTTCGGACGATATCTGTCAGGAGTTTTCCAGGGAGAACGACCTGCCCATCACTTTCGATGAGAGCGGGGGCCGTGTGTCGAACAGACACCTCTAGATCGGTTGCCTGCATCTGAATAGAACCGTCTGCTGCCGAAAAAAGAATCCCCGAGAGAATTGGAAGGGTCGATCGCGCGGACATTCCTTTTCCTACGACTGAGAGAGCATTTAGAAGTTCGCTCCGAGCAATTGTGATCTTCATGTATTGATCCTTTCTTTCTTAAAACTTAGTAGTAGAGACAATAAGCCCTGTGGACATGTGTACATCGTCTGTTCTCGCAGGTCATCGACCGAGTAGCTCCCTGTTCGTGACTGTGGAACATCTGCTCTTGTTGTCCACATAAACCACAGGGCCTCTAAACAGTCCACAGAATCAGCCCTCTAGCCTCAACTCACCCACAAGTTCATAACAACCTTATCAACAGGGATATTGAAGGACTCCCCGTCTAACTCTTCTGCTTGATGGTGTTCGTGAGTTGCTGAAGCTGGTTCAATACCTCACGTTGCTCACTCATGAGCTTCTGAATCTTGGCCTGCGCGTGCATCACGGTTGTATGGTCCCGCCCCCCGAATTCTGCCCCGATCTTTGGTAGCGATAGGTCGGTTAGTTCGCGGGACAAGTACATGGCGATCTGCCGAGGATAAACTATCGCCTGTGATCTCTTACTCCCGATTAGATCTGAGTGCGAAACCCCAAACAGTCGCTCTGCTTCCCGTTGGATAGTGGCCACCGATATTGGCCGAGTGGACCGCTCAGGGAAAATGTCTTTCACCACATCCCGGACCATCGGGAGATCGGCAACAGGGCGGTTTGAGAGGTCCATGTACGCGCCGATTCTGATCATCGCCCCCTCCATTTCCCGGATGTTGGGAGAGGCGATTTCAGCAACGTAGGTCAGGACGTCTTGTTGCACGGTGATACCTTGGGATTCGGCGAATTGACGGAGGATAGCCAGGCGGGTTTCGAAGTTGGGGGGCTGGATATCAGCGTTGAGGCCCATAGCGAAACGGCTCTGATAGCGCTCTTCCATGTCGATATCTTTTGGGGGCCTGTCGGAAGCCAGACAGATAGCTTTCCCCCGCCGCTGCAGCTCATTGAAGGTATTGAAAAACTGTTCCTGAATGCCTTCCTTGCTCTCAAGGAACTGGATGTCATCAATCAACAAGACGTCTGCAGAGCGGTACTTCTGCTTGAATCCATCGACCTTCTTAGCTCTAAGAGAGTTAACGAAATCGTCGGTGAACTGCTCCGAAGTGACGAAGATTACCTTCTTGTGAGGAAAATTCTCGGTGACGTAGTGTCCTATCGCTTGGAGAAGATGAGTCTTGCCTAATCCTGGGCCTCCCCAGATGAAGAGGGGGTTGTATTTCACCCCCGGCTGCTCAGCCACAGCTAGGGCGGCGTTTCGGGCAAAACTGTTTGATTCGCCTACGACGAAGAGATCAAATGTGTACTTGGGATCAAACTGAGATGAGGGCGAGGACGGCCCTTTGGTCTCAAGGGGCGCGCTCCGGGTACTGATCTGCTCCTGTGTGTCTGCCGCGGTGCCGTTTGGCCCCGCCGTGAGCTCGTCAGGGGATGCTGCGTCGCGGTCCACAACAATTCGGACGCGTAGTCCAACGCCCGTGACCTGCTCCAACGCCGCGCTCAACCGCTGGGAGTAGCGATCCTCAAGCCATGCTCGTGCGAAGTCGTTCTGAACCCCCACAACAAATACGCCATCGTCGGTAATCTCGATGGGCGCGGTGTGCTCAAACCAAGTCTTAAAGCTCGGCGTGTTTAGTTCGTCTCGGACAATGTCGAGAACTTGCGACCATACGGCGGTGATTTCGGTAGCGGTTGGCATCTGAGAAAGCTTCCTTGTCGCTGAAGGGTTATCGGGCGGCTAGTTCGTCAAGAAAACGAAGGCCTCGTTCAGTAACGCCACGCTTCCCCCCATCGGCTTCGATGAGGTCGAGCTCTTCCAGAAGGGCCAGATCGCGATAGGCCGTTGAGAGGCCGACCGACAGCTCTCGCGCAACAAGGCTGGGACCCGCAGACCCCGACTCCAGCACCAACGCCAACACCTGAGTTTGGCGGGTGGTCAATCGAGGACGAGCAATCTCTACTTCACCCTCAATAGTACGATGACCATCGTGAGCAAGAGATATCTGCCCGTTGGCTTGAACAGCAGTGATCCCGGCAGCGAGAGAGCCGCGTGAAGACGGCCGGGAGCTGATTGTCACGACGGAACCACAGCCGAGATTGTCTTCAATCACGAGCGCGCCACCAGACAGAGAAAGGAAGTCCCTGACGATTGGGAGGCCAGAGCCCACCCCTCGAATAAATGCCTTCATACCACCACTCGCCGTTGTGTACCCTGGGAGGACCACCCGGTCCTTCTCTGCAATACCGGGGCCCTGGTCGGCAAAGCGGACCGTGCCGCCCCCATCGAGAATAGAAATCACAGGCTCTGCAAAGCCGGCGTGGATAAGGTTCTCTGCCACCTCGCGTACTACTGTATAAGGGAGGTTCCCGCCCGCCTCTCCCGTAAGTTCATGGACGCGGGTTGCAATAGTCTCGATGAACTCGGGGATTGGAGCCGGAGCAATCTCTTCGACGCGGGGAGCAGCCCCTGGGGCCTCATAAACAGCGATGCGCGCGGGCGAAGAGGCTGAGGTGAATAATGCCGGCGAGATCGCCAACGAGCCACCCCCCGCCGGAAATGCAGAGGCGGATTGAACGACCGCGGAGTAGAACGATTTCATGCTCCCCCGACTTCCATACTTTTCACAGACCAGTGGAGTAATCCACAGGCGGGCTGACGCAGGGTGTCGCAAATAACACCAGAACACACGTGTATCTACCGGTTATCTTCCTGCGCGCCCAAACTGAAACCAAGGCATCTAGCTGCGCTTTCCCAGTCTATCCACACAAGTTTCCACATCTGTGGAAAGAGCTTTCCAGTGCGGTGCGTACTTAAAGCGAATCATCCTGCTAGAAGCGCGCGTTTGCTGTGGAAAGCGTGCAAGAATCCAGTCCGGCTTCTGGAGGCACTTGTGGAGCGCGCACACCCGGGGCCGTACTAATTCCAGAAAAGACCATTCACTGTCGGACCAGCCGCCCGCACTACTCACTGACGGGGCCACCGATCTACCTGAAGCGACGGAAGGCAGAAAGAAGGGGATAATCGGTAGGTATTCGTGTCGTGAAGGTGCCAAAAGCGGATTGTGAGGCGTTGGGAGCATAGCAAAGGGTCCCCGAGCCAACAACGCCAAGGCCACCGTTATCCACAGGCCGGAGAATCGTGAGTCCTGCGTTTTCCACAGTATCCACAGATTCTGGAGTGGTTTTCGACGACCAAAGATCTAGGCATCTACCTGCGGCTTCAGCAAAAAGGAACGCACGTTCGCACGAATCGAGTTCTGGATTTCGCAACGAGCCTGCGAGGCGGCCAAACGGCGCCACTACGCGGCGGGCGGTTTGACACAGAGAGAACCGCGCCCCTATAATCGTCGGGCTTTGCCCCAATACTTCCGGGGCACCACAAGGAGGATACAGTGAAAAGGACCTACCAGCCTAACAACCGGAAGCGTGCTAAGACGCACGGTTTCCGCGCACGCATGGCGACCCGTGGCGGCCGTGCGGTTCTCGCAGCCCGCCGCCGCAAAGGACGCAAGGTTCTCTGTCCGTCCACGTGACGGTGACAACCGGAGCGTGAGGAAATGGGCACCATCAAGTCTTCAAGAGAGATCGACACGGTCTTCCGAGAAGCCAAGAGGGCGGCCCATCCGCTGATTATCGTGCTAGCAACAAAGACACCCGAGGGACGCGGCCACATGGGCCGCGTCGCCTTTATCGCGGGGAAGAAGCTCGGAAACGCGGTGGTCCGGAATCGCTCCAAGCGGGTCCTTCGTGCGGCCACCCAAAGATGCGAAGGCCCGTGGCGCGGATACGACATTCTCCTTATTGCCAGACCCTCCACCAGGGATGCCGCGTGCGGGGACTTGGATAGTGCTTTGCAGTCTCAACTCTCGAGACTAGGCATCACCCTTTGAGCGAGGTCACCCAAACAATTGCCGCCTTGCCACGGAGGGGAGCCATGCTTCTCGTGCGCGGGTATCGCACGTTCATCTCCCCCGCATTTCCGCCTTCATGCAGGTTCACGCCGACTTGCTCGGCATATGCGCTAACATCACTGGAACGATACGGACTGCTCCAAGGTGGATGGCTCGCGCTCAAGCGCATCGCGCGCTGTCACCCTTGGAATCCTGGAGGACACGATCCTGTTCCCTAGCGGGACGGATTCATCTCTGCGACGAGGAGGACTCATAGCGTGCATGTATTTGCTGCTTCTTGGCCAATCTGGGACCAGTTCAAGAATCTGATCTTTGCGGCCCTCACCTACCTCCACGCGGTCACGGGCGACTGGGGTGTAGCGATCATCCTGCTGACGATTGGGATCAGGATTCTGATTCTCCCTCTCACCATCAAGCAGACAGCCTCGATGTATGAGATGCAGAAGATCCAGCCCAAGATCAAGGCGCTCCAGGCGAAGTACAAAGACGACAAAGAGAAGCTGCAGGAGGAGACGCTCAAGTTCTACTCCGAGAACAAGGTCAATCCTCTAGGAGGCTGTCTCCCTCTCCTGCTCCAGATGCCGGTCTTCTTCGCGCTATTCCAGGTGCTTCGTGAGCTCGGCCCGAAGATCGCGCCCGAGGTGCCATCGTTTCTGGGAATTATTACCAATCTCTCCCTGATGCCTAAAGATGTCTACAAGGCAGCCGCAGTTGCTGGTCCGATGGCTGGGATTATGGCCGCCCTCCCCTACATCATTTTGGTGATCCTCTTCTCGGTCAGCATCTGGTTGCCGCAAGCTTTGATGCCCGGCGACAAGCAGCAGAAGATGATTGGCGCGTACATGGCCATCGCGATGCTCTGGTTTGGCTGGTCCAGTCCCGCCGGCGTGCTCCTCTATTGGGACGCCTCCAGCATCTGGGGCGTCGCACAGCAGCAGCTGACGATGACGTGGATGAACAAGAAGAAGGCGGCCGACGAGCTCGCGGCCAAAGCCGAGAAGGATAGTCAAAAGACGGCGAGCCAGGAAGTCTCATCTAAGAAGCCCTCCAACAAAACCCCTAGCAAGCAACCCAAGAAAAGCTAGTTCCGCGCCGGTAGGCGCTGTGGCGAAGGACGGTGGCAGGTATGGAGAAAGAGTGCACCAAAGAGGCACCCACGGTTGCCGAGGCAGTGGATGCTGCGCTTGAGGAGCTGGGCGTCCAACAAGACGCCGTCGCGTATGAGATTCTTGAAGAGCCCGGCAAGAAGATATTCGGCATAGGAAGCGAGCGAGACGCTCGCGTACGAGTTTGGGTCAAAGACGAATACCTCAAGGAGATGCAGGCGGCATCGCAGATTGCGGATAATGAGTTCGAGGCCGACGAAGCCGTCGACCAAGCTGAGGAGGCTCTACCGGCGGAGCTCCGAGCCGTCGAAACTCCTGAGCTCTCCGACGAGGACCTGGACCGGGTTGCGGATACGGCCGCCAAGGCACTCAAGACGATTCTGGATTCCTTTCGGATCGAGGGTGCGGCAGTTGAAGAGTATGAGGGCGACGAGGGTGAGATCATTCTGGATGTCGTCGGTGGAGACCTCGCGATCCTGATCGGCCGACACGGGCGCACACTCGATGCGCTCCAGACTCTGGTTTCGGCGATCACGAGTCGTGAGCTCGGATTTCGCCATCCGGTTATCGTCGATGTCGAAGGATATCGCCATCGGCGGCGTCAGAAGCTCGAAGATATTGCGCGGAGGTCGGCAGATCGCTCAGCGCATCAGCACATAGCCGTTCGCTTGAGGCCAATGACTGCGTACGAACGGCGCGTCGTGCATGTCGCACTCCGGGACGACCGGCGAGTCACCACTCAGAGTGAGGGTGACGATCCGTTCCGCGTCGTAGTCATCAATCCGGCGTAGCATCGACGCTGAATACTGCACAGGTTCAGAAGGGCGCCCAGCGGCGCCCTTCTTGTTTTCCCGACGTCCGGGAAGCAGCTTGTTGCGGAAAGGGTCGGATTAAGCCCGTCGCGCTGCAGACACTCCTCCTGTGATCAGTCCGAGAGTAGTAGTGGTGCCGCCTAACCGCATCGGGCTTGTCTCAGCGATCCGCTAGGGCAGCGAAGGTGCGGGACCGGACAAAGCACAAAAGAGCGCGGAAGATTCACTCGAACTATTAGTCGGTGTCGGGCGTGCCAGCACTGCCAGAATTACTCGAACCACTAAGTTCAGGCAGTCTGGCTCAGACGAAGGCCGTCCGGGTTTCACGTGAAACTGCTGCGCCGAACGGAGTTCGTGGTGCTAGAGGCCAAGGGAGCCGGCGGGACATTTCTATTTCACAGGTAACTCATGATCGTGATTGGCAGGCACCCCTTGGAAAGTATGTCGGCGCCGCGTTTGTTTCTCTTTCTGATGAGCACAATGGCAAGCCTCAATCGCAGGCCATTCACCGACTCAACTGCTTGCAACGTATAGTTCCGGCCGAGTGCTAGACTGATCATCAGAACAACCTTGGAGGTTTCACGTGAAACACACCGGTCTGGAGTCGCAGATGAGGGACTATCTTAGTCTTATGGGCATCCAGCCGAGTTCTGATCAGTGCGCACTGCTCGCGTACCATATCGAGCTAGTGCTTGAGGTCAACAAACGTGTGAATCTAACGCGGATCACCGATCCGATCGACGCGGTTCGCCGGCACACCGGCGATTCCCTCAGCGTGCTGGAGGATGTACAGTGCTCACCAGATGGCGTGATGCTGGATCTGGGTACGGGCGCGGGATTCCCAGGGATTCCCTTGGCAATCTTCGAGGATCGTCCAGTTGTGCTGCTGGACTCCGTTGGCAAGAAGATTAGGGAACTTGGGCTCATTGTCTCCGCTTTGGGGCTCAACGCAAGAGTGAGCACAGTGGCTGGACGGGCGGAGGCTCTTGCGCGATCGAGGCCCCGATCCTTTGCGGTCGTCGCGGCGAGAGCCGTCTCGGAGCTTCCGGCGCTCGTGGAACTAGCGTCGCCCCTTCTTGTCGCAGACGGAAGGCTTCTGTGCCTAAAGGGGTCGCCTTCGCTGGATGAGATCAGCCGGGCCAACATCGTTGCCATCCGAGTCGGCATGAAGTTAGAGTATCAGCGCGGCTTCGATATGCCGGAACAGGTCGGCCATCGCACCGTCCTGTGCTACCGGAAGACCGGTGCGTCCTCTGTGCCGCTGCCGCGGCGCGAGGGCATGGCTCAACACGCTCCGCTCGCTTAACGCACTATCGCGGCCCTCAGCACTGGGCTATACTCCTAGACCAACAGTGTTCCGCTTGGAAAGAGGGGGAGAGTTGGCATACGGAGATTCAGTTCGTCGCCTGTCCGGACCTGGAAGGCAATTGGCAATTGTCAACCAGAAGGGCGGAGTCGGCAAGAGCACGACGGCAGTCAACCTATCGGCCTCGCTTGGGCAGCTGGGCTACAAGACACTGCTGGTGGATCTGGATCCCCAAGGCAATGCGACTTCCGGGTTCGGTCTCAACAAGAACCAGCGCGAGCTATGCATGTACAACGCCCTCCTCGGGGATACGGGACTGGCGGAAATCATTGAGCCGGTGGAAATCGAACATGTGTTCGTAGCTCCCGCGACTATTCAGCTTGCAGGGGCCGAAATCGAGTTGGTTTCCGCCTTCAGCCGCGAGACCAAGCTAAAGACGATTCTGGAACCGGTGTCGGATGATTTCGACTTTGTAATCGTTGACTGCCCGCCGTCCCTTGGGCTACTGACGATCAACGCGCTTACGGCAGTAGACGGGTTGCTCATTCCGATTCAGTGCGAATACTACGCATTGGAGGGGCTATCCAAGCTTCTGGACAGCGTCAGATTGGTCAAGACGCATCTGAATCCCGATCTTGAGGTGTTTGGTGTAGTCATGACCATGTACGATTCTCGAACGCGATTGGCGCAGCAGGTGGTCAACGAAGTGAGGGATTTCTTCGAGGACAAGGTGTTCACCACCTTAATCCCGCGTACGGTTCGACTCTCCGAGGCTCCCAGTTTTGGAAAGCCCGTTACTTTGTACGATCCCACAGGTAAGGGCGCGGAAGCATACTCGAGCCTAGCGAAGGAAGTGGTTGACCGTGTCTAGACGGGGACTGGGGCGTGGGCTGGCGGCACTGATTCCGAGCGCCTCGCAAGAATCGCAGACCAACGGCGACGTATACGAACTCGCTATCGACATGATCTCGCCCAATCCGGACCAGCCGCGGACGGACCTGAGCGAAGAGAGCCTTCTCGAGCTCAGCGACTCCATAAAGAAGGTCGGGCTGCTTCAGCCTATCCTTGTTCGTCCAATGGGGGAGGGCTATCAGATAATCGCAGGTGAGCGGCGGTGGAGGGCTTCTCGGCAGGCCGGATTGGAGAGAGTCCCTGTCCGAGTTCGTACGAGTACGGAGATCGAATCGCTTGAGATGGCGCTGATCGAAAACCTGCAGCGCAAAGACCTCAATCCGATTGAAGAAGCACGCGGGTATCGCCGACTCCTCACCGAACACCGTATGACCCAGGCCGAGCTCGCCGATAAAGTCTCCAAGTCCCGGTCCACTGTCACCAATGGCCTGAGATTGCTCGATCTGCCCGACGAGGTGCAGGAGATCGTCTATCAGGGGGGGATGTCGGCCGGTCATGCCCGAGCCGTGCTCTCGGTGCCAGAAGAGGCGGCACGCTTGAAGCTCGCACGACGCATCGTCGACGATGGCTTGTCCGTCAGAGAGGCCGAGAACCTGGCTCGGCTATTCGCCGCTGGGCAAATGGAGCGGACACCAAGGCCGGCGACTCCGAAATCCTTCAAGGTCCTCGCTCGCCAGCTCCGTAGGCGGCTGGGGACGAATGTTCGCGTCAAGCTCGCCAAAGATCGCGGCAAGATCGAGATTGACTTCCAGGGAGAAGAGGAACTGGACCGCATCTATCGGTTGCTGTCCCACGAAGAAGCTGCATTGAGTATCCAGGAGGACGAGCAGTGAGGCGGAATCTGGAATATTTTGTCATAGGGACAGCTCTCGGAGCTGCCGCGGGACTACTGTGCGGGCTGCTTCTGGCTCCGAGTTCGGGCTACAAGACGCGACAGCGGTTGGCCGTTGAAGCGCGACGCGCGGCGAGCGTAGCGCGCGCGTTGGCTGACCGGGCAGAGAGCGCCGCTGAGATGCTCGGCGGCAGGATGGATCACTACCTCGGCAGGGACGAAGAGGTTGCGTGGCGCAAGGTTCGCGAGATCCGAGAGGGAGTGCAGCGCTACACCATCACTCAGGATTGATGTCAGACCTCAGCGGATAGTCTTGCGGGACGAAGGAGGGACGAATGCCGCTGAGGGTTGTGATAGGACGCGCAAACGCGGGCAAGACGGGCTGGATTCTGAGATGGGCCCTCGAGGCCCTCGACAGCGGACTGTCGCCGACCTTGGTCGTGCCCAATCTCGCAGATGCCCGTCGTCTTCTAAGAGAGATCTCGGGAAAGGCGCCGCTGGGGGTGCGGGTGACAACGCCTTCGGCACTCGCAGAAGAGCTGTGGCAGATGCATGGCGATGGGCGGGGGCTGGCGGGCGGAGCAATCCGAACGGCTGTAATGAGGAAGATGCTGGCAGATCCGGCACACGCCGGGCTGGCCGCCTCCGCGCGTGCTCCTGGTTTCGAGAGGCTACTGATACGAGCAGCACGCCAAGGTGCGCTGTCTGGCCGCATTGATGGCGCCAAAATGCCGGAGGCGACCGCGCTTGCGCTCAAGTTCCTGGGGCGGTATCGGGCCGAACTCGGTGAGCTGGGTTTGATTGAGCCGGAGTGGATCGGGCCTCTTCTCGCCCAAGACCCGCCAGAGATAGGCTTTGTTGGCTTTCTGCGCTTCACGAGCCTCTCGGCAGCACAGACGGACTTCCTATCCGCACTATCCCGACGCAACATGGTCTGTGCCTCCCTGACCTGGGAAGAGGGCTTTGCCCCGACCGAGGCCAACGATAATGCTGCTACGGCCCTGATGAAGCGGGCAGATGATATCCAAGTGGCGACTGAGACTCCGCAGGACACAGAGCTGGCGCTCCTGGCAGATCGGGTCTTTGGAGAATCGGGCCTGATCAAGCCGAGCGGCCAACTTGTCTTGGGCGAGGCGAGAGGCTACGAGGCCGAGGCTGCCCTGGTGGCCGCGATGGCAGGCAGATTCGTTGGCGAAGGCACCGCAGCAGAACGGGTTGCTGTGGTATTCACAGACCTGGGGCCACGTGTAGGAGTGCTGCGCAGCGCGATGGCGGCAGAGGGGCTGGAATGCGATTTCGACTGTCCGCTGACCGTTGGAGCGACTTCGTTTGGGCGAGCACTTGCAGCTCTTCTTGCGATCGCCATCGGTAGGGGAGCGCGGGCCGAGGCGCTGCAATTCCTCCATGGCCCCTTCAGCGACTCTGATGCGCATGCCGCGCTGGGCCTGGACAGCGAGTGGAGGAAGAGGCGGCAGACGGAGGACAGCCACCGGGTACTTGTCGACCTCATCAATCTCGGCGGGGCGAGCGGCCATATGGCTTCCCTGTGTCGCGATCTCGCACGATCCAGCCTGAGCGAAGCGACTGCGCCAAAATGGCAAGAATTGGCAGATGCGCTCATTTCAAACGCAGCCGCTCTCGACCAAAAGGGAATCCAGAGACAAGACGCGAGTGCACATCGGGCGGTGACCAGAGCAGTGGCGGAGATGGCATCTGTCTCGGGAAACCCGTTTGGAATGGTGGACGTCTTGGAGGTTGTGCCGACGTTGGCGTGCGCAATTACTTCAGAAGAGTCCATCGGCCGCGTCCAGATTATTCAGGCGGCGCGCATAGGGTCTAGACGTTTTGACGAGGTCATCATCGCTGGTTTGACCCAGACAGAATCCCCGACGGCAGCTCAGGAGACCTTTGCGTCCCAGGTGCACGCCCTAGCAACCGGGCGCGAGGGGGGAGCAGATGAGAAGCTGGCGAGGCTTGAGTTCTACTCGCTACTTACGAGAGCGCGAAAGCGACTGTCACTCGTTCGGCAGACTGTCAGTAGCGACGGGGTCATGCAGCTCGCATCTCCTCTGCTCAACGAGGTTCTGGACCTGTATCGAGACTCCGAGCCCGATGACAGCGCCCCCTTTGGGAAGGAATCGTCCCTCGAGATAGTGCGTTGCGAAGACGCTCGGGCGTTCATGCCGGTGTTTACTGCTGGCCGACGGGAGGCGCGCCTGCTTGCCGGAGGCTCGCCGACGACGAGTAGAGTGGTCCTCCACGATACTGTCAGCGCCGAGGCGGCTGCGCAGGCATCGCATGGCCGTGTCTTCTCGGCAACCGAGATCGAGACCTATCTTGAATGTCCCTATCGCTGGTTCTTCACCCGAGTACTGCAACCTCGTGACATCGACTCCGCCATGGATGCGGCCGCTCTGGGAAGCAGGACTCACCGTCTCATCGCTGACTTCTACCAGGCGATGAAGGGCGAGGGACGAAATCGCGTCACCCCGCAGACTCTCTCCGACGATCTCGCGCTTTTTGAGGTCTGCGCCGCGAAATCCGAACTCGGCGGTGCGTTCTTGCAGGGGCTGAGCGAAGAGATTGACGTGGGGCGCACCCGCCTGTGGGCGCGCCACGTGGTCGAAGATGACGCGCGACTGCTGCCGGAGTACGCGCCGCTCGGACACGAGGTCGTTTTTGGCAGCGACCCGGTGTTTCAGTTCGCCGGTGTCTCGATTGCTGGCCGGATAGACAGACTTGATACCGGCTCGTCCGGCGTCGTCGTGACTGACTACAAGTCACTGCGCGACGTGGGAAAACTCGTGCGACCGGGAGCGGGGATGAGCATCCAGCACATCTTGTACGCACTGGCGGCGCAGCAGCTCGTGGGTCAGCCCGTGGTCGGCTCGGTCTATCGATCGCTGCGGAGCAGACAGCTCAGAGGGTTCTGGCGACTCGATTTGCTCGGAAATCTGCCGAGCGAAGCGCTGGGCAAGGATGCTATCGACGCCGATGGGTTCTCTGCGATGGTCGAGATGCTCGAAGAGCGCGTGGCGGCTGCTGTCGAGGGGATTGCCGCTGGCGACATCCCGCGCACACCCCGCAGCGCCGACTCATGTCGCTACTGTGCGCTTGCGCTGATCTGCGAAGGGGCGCCGTCATGAAGGTCGCACTGAATCGCGAGCAGGCCCTTGCAGCCGAGCACCTGATTGGCCCTGTGCTGGTGACAGCAGGGGCGGGGTCGGGAAAGACGAGGATGATCACCGAGCGGTTTGCCAACGCGGTTGTCCCCGGACGACTGGAAGGATGGACTCCGGTCGAAACGGACAACGTCGTGGCAATTACGTTCACAGAGAAGGCCGCCGGCGAGATAGCTGAGCGTGTGCGAAGCGAGATTGGGAACCAGAGCGACCACAAAGCGGGACGCACCGGAGAGCTATGGATATCCACAATCCACGGGTTCTGTGCTCGGATTCTGCGACGCAGCCCTTTTGAGGCAGGTATCGACCCGCTGTTTTCTGTCGCAGACACGCTGGAGGCCGGTCGCCTGAGAGAGCAGGCGTTTCGAGATGCGCTCACGGTGCTTGACGGTCCGGACAACCGTCTGCGAGATCTGCTGGACACCTACCAGACCGAAACGGTGTATGCAGCAACGCTAGAAGTTGTGCGCCAGCTCTCCGTGGCTGGTCTTGGCGCCAATGCAATCTGTTTGGAGACCCCACATACGGCCAGAGAGCTGCTTTCCGAGGCAGAGGCGCTCTTTGGCGACGGAACGTCGACCTGCGACATCGACTACACCGGGAGCAGCACTGCCCACATCCAGCATTCTGAGCAGTGTCGAGAGCTCCTTATGGAATGCGCGACGATAGCGTCCCTAGACCACTCGGAGCAGGGGACTCTCGAGAGCATCTTGGGGATGGCCGAGCGCTACAAACCCTTGAAGAAGCTCAAAGGATTTGAGGAGATCAACGAGGAGATGACATCCCGAAAGGGGCAGCTTGCCGCTCGCGCTGCCACGGCGGTGGTCTTCCCGTATGCAGCCATGCTTGGCGAATTGGTGACGGTGTATAGCCATGGCTACCGACAGCTCAAGCAGCGGGCTGGGATGCTCGACTTTGAAGACCTGCAGACCACGGCCGTGGAACTGCTCGACAACTGGCCGGAGGTCGCCGCGCGGTATCGAGACCAGTTTTCGGTCGTGATGATTGACGAGTTTCAGGATACTGACGCGCTGCAGTTGCGGCTCGTGGAGCGAATAGCCGCCGAAAACCTGTGCACCGTAGGCGACGAGATGCAGGCAATCTACGGGTTCCGCGGCGCAGATGTGGCCGTCTATCGCACGCACAGAGAGTCGATGCAGCAACAGGGCGCTTTGGTGGCAGAGCTCGCGACCAACTACCGATCTCACGGCGCGATCATAGCCTTCGTCAACGGCGTCTTTAGCTCTTCGCAGTACGCGAAGAACGCTACGCTTCCTCTTGCGCCCATGCTTGGGGGTCGCCCGCCCCAGCCTCTTGATGCGACACTCCAAGACCAGCCTCGAGTCGAGGTGATGCTGGTCGATTGCGGCGACGACGGCATAAACGCAGCTCGGCAGCGTGAAGCTGCCGAAATCGCCGAGCGTCTTGCCGAACTCAGAGAGCGCGGTCTGGACCCCGGCGACGTCGCGGTACTTCTCCGGGCATACACAGACGCGCACATCTACGCTGACGCGCTTGCGGCTCAAGGATTCCCGGCCGTGATTGTCGGCGGTGGCCGGTTCTTCGGACTCGCTGAAACGGCCGTGATGCGGGCGCTGACTCGAGTCATCGCTAACGTGGCCGATGAGGCAGCCCTCGGCTTACTGCTGGTTTCGGAGTTCATCCCAGTTTCTGATGATGCTCTGCTCCAGCTGAGGCTCGAGGCCCAAGGGCAACGTCTCTCGCTATGGGACCTGGTTTGCTCGGACAGCAGATCGCTGGAGCAGGTTGAAGTCCAAGCGCTTGAGCGACTGAGGAGCGTTGTCGAGCACGCCCAGGCGAGCGTGGGGCGAGAACCCCTCGAAGATGTGGTGCTCAGGGCGGTCGAGGAAGCCGGATACGACCTTCGCCTGCTTGCGCAGGGCAACATGGGCCGAGATGCCTTCGCCAATGTGCTCAAGTTCGCGCGGCGGGCGGGGGAGTTTGAGCTGCGAGAGGGTTCGGGCCCAGCGGGATTCTCGGCATACCTGGACACAAAGGAGCGTCTCAACGACCGCGAGGCGCCCGACAGCGCGGTTGACGAGGGAGCGAGCTGTGTTCGGATCATGAGCATTCATGCGTCCAAGGGACTCGAGTTCCCGGTGGTTGTGGTGCCGGACATTGGGCGGTCAGGCCGAGGAAAGAGCAGCATCGTGCGCACGGACAGGACCGCCGAGCAGCTTCTCTTGGCCCTGAAGACGCCCCAGAGAGACGATGACGGGAAGTCACGAACGGGTTCCGAGTGGTTCAGCCTCTTTGACGAGGCCGGCAAGGCCACACAGGAGGAAGAAAGCGATCGCGTGCTCTACGTCGCGCTGACCAGAGCGCGGGATCTTCTCATGGTTAGCGGCTCCGGCAAGCTTAATCCGGCCAAGCGCTCAGCCTCCACGAGCGACCTGGTGAAGCTCGCTCGGGTGCTCGGGCACGACGTGCCAATTGGCCGCCCGCAGGCGGAAGACATCGTCCTTGGCGGTGATGTCGTGGGGCGCTTCAGGGTCATCGATCTTTCGGGCGAGACCGCGGAGGACGGCTACGAGCGTTCGGAGTCCTTCGACGCGCCTCCGCCAGCGTTCGGGGAGCCGCTGGGGATCGCGCGGTCTCAGGCGTGGCTTCCGGATTCAGTGTCCTACACGCAGCTGAGCGAGTTCGAGCGGTGTCCTCGGCAGTTTCGTATTCGCCGAGTTCTGGGCATCGCGCCACCCGCAGCCATCGCCTCAGACCGGGCTCAGCCAAAACGCCTCGGATCCGCCTTGCACGCAGCGTTGCGGCTGGTCTCGCGAGAGGGGGCACCACCGGATTCGGCACGGTTCCAGGCTCTGGCGCGCTTCTTTGAGTTGGATTCTGAGGATGCCGGGCGGCTCGCCGAGGCGGCGACACGGTACTGCGAGTCCGACGTGGCGAAACGCACGCTCGAAGCCCAGATCGTGATGCGCGAGGCGCCCATCTCGGTTGCCGTGGGTCAGGGCCTGTTCGTATTGGCCGGTAGCATCGACCTCTATGCCCGGAGCGGCGACGCGGCCCTAATCGTCGACTACAAGTCAGGCGCCTCCGGACAGCCCGATGAGCTGCCCGATCGCTATCGCCTGCAGGCCGACTGCTACGCGCTTGCGGCCCTTCGCGATGGGTGCCAGAGCGTCGACGTTGTGTTCGTTCGACCCGAGGTGATGCGAGAGGGGCAGGTCGAGCAGGTTGGTTTTGCGTTCTCTGCTATCGACGCCACACGCATTGAGGACGAGTTGGTCGGCAGGTACCGAGAGATCGAGGAGTCGGAGTTTCCTCCGGTGTCCGGCGCAGCGTGTACCAACTGCGACGTGCCCCACGGGATGTGCGAGCACCGAGCAGCGAGCGAAGTATCGCGGGGCCGACGGTCCTAGCCTAGCGGGCGGTCTGACGCTGGCGCAGCTGGCCGCAGGCGGCGTCGATGTCGGAGCCTCTCTCGGCGCGCATGGAGACCTCGACCCCTGCGTCGCGCAGGCTGTGTTCAAAGGCGGCGAGCCGCTCGGCGGGCGCCCGGTCGAAGCCACTCTCGGCGACCGGGTTAATCGCGATCAGGTTCACGTGGATCAGCATCCCGCGGCTAAACGCCACGAGCGCCCTAAGCTCGGCGGGGCCGTCGTTGACGCCACCGATGAGCGCGTACTCGAGGGACGGGCGGCGTCTGGTCTTGTCGGCATAGTCGATGAGGGCTTCGCGCAGCACGGGCAGGCTCAGTGCTCGAACACCCGGCATCAGGCGATCGCGGGTTTCCTGGATCGCAGAGTGCAGCGAGACGGCCAGCGTGAACTGCTCGGGCTCTTGGGCGAGCCGAGAGATGCCGGTGACGAGGCCGCAGGTCGAGACGGTGAGGTGGCGGGCTCCGATGCCGAGCCCGGACTCGGCATTCATGAAGCGCAGCCCGCCTAACGTCGCGTCGTAGTTCGCAAACGGCTCGCCCTGGCCCATCGCGACAGCATTGGTCGCCC
Source organism: Coriobacteriia bacterium (assembly GCA_037140395.1). Classification (GTDB taxonomy): domain Bacteria; phylum Actinomycetota; class Coriobacteriia; order Anaerosomatales; family JAAXUF01; genus JBAXEO01. The sequence goes on along the minus strand of JBAXEO010000005.1, from coordinate 6,431 downwards.
GGCGGCCAAAGTCGTGGGCGACGAGGCTCACCTGGTCCACCATCTCGCCGGGTCCAAGATCGCGGGAAAGCCCGCCGACTCCGGTTGCGCAGAAGGTGCAGCCCATCGCGCACCCGGCTTGCGTGGAGAAGCAGACGGTCAAACGATCGCCGCTTGGAAGGCCGACCACCTCAACGGTTGCACCACCGGCAAGACCTACGAGGTACTTGCGCGTGCCGTCGGTGGACTCCTGGCGCTTGAGAATCTCGGGCACAGGCAAAGCCAGCCGGGCCGCGAGGGTATCTCGCAACCCGGCTGGGAGGTCTGTCATCTGGGCGTAGGAGTCGACCCCTCGTTCGTAGAGCCAGCGCTCGATCTGCCCAGCACGAAAACGTGGTTGCTGGAGGTCGGCAACGAGCGCCTCAAGTCCGGCTGGGTCGAGCGCCTTGATGCCGACCAGGTCGGCGTTGGCGACCATCGCTACTGGTCGAGTTCCTCGAGCGCGGCGAGATACGCCGCTTTGTGGCCACCCTCATAGCGGCCGACGGCACGGAAGTACGACGCGATCTCCGGATGGCCCTCCTCCTCGGCGGTCGCCGCAAACGAGGGGTACATCTCGGCGGTCTCGTAGCCTTCGCCTTCGGCAGCAGCAGCGAGGTTTTGCGTAGTCGTGCCAAAGCCGCCCATGTAGGCGAGATGGCCGAGTGCGTGCGCGGTCTCCTCGACAGCCGCGCGATTGAAAGCGCTGAGAGCCGAGGCTGGAGCGCCTTCAATCTCGGCAACGCGCTTCCAGAGCGTGTAGCGGCGGTTAGCCTGCGACTCGCCAGCGAAGGCGGCCTTCAGGTTCTCAAGCGTCTGTGAGCCGGACAGGTCGCCGGGTCCTTCGTAAAGCGTAAACGCCGTGCTCGGCGCGCCACAGACCGGGCAGAAGTCCGGTGCCGGGCCGACGTGGAGATATCCGCATCCTTTGCATCGGTACATTTCGACCATTTGAGATGTCCTTTCATGGGTGGACTGACTGCTTGTGGTGGTGAGAGGTTATTACCCACCCACCGCCGCTAAATGCCGCGAGGCCCTGAAGGATACCCTCAGGGCCTCGCGTGTGTTAGCGATACGCTTGTAGGCGAGCTACTTCTTTGGAGTCGGCGTAGCGGTCGCAGTTCCCGAGAATGCCGCTGGGCGATTGCCCACGGTCACGTTGAGATCCAGCGGTTTGCCACCGCGCAGCACCTTGATCTTGACCACATCACCGGCTTTGTGGCGCCGGATGAGCAGGATGAGGTCGTCCATCGTCCGGACGTCGGCGCCGTCAACGGCAACCACCACGTCCCCCGCCTTCACGCCGGCCTTCTGGGCCCCAGAGCCCGGTTCGACCTTATTGACGAAGGCACCCTCTTCGACGGTGAGCTTCTCGGAAGCGACAAGGTCGGGATTGACAGTGCCGCCGATGATGCCGATGAACGGGTGCGTGACGGTTCCTCCCGAGATAAGCTGTTCGGCCACGTCAACCACCTTGTTGACCGGCACCGCAAAGCCGATGCCGCCGCTGGACCCGGTGTCTGAGTAGATTGCCGTGTTGATTCCGACGAGCCGTCCCGTGCGGTCCACCAGTGCGCCTCCGGAGTTACCCGGATTGATAGCTGCATCGGTCTGGATGACGTCGATGAGCGGATAGCTGCCCGACGTGTTGTCGCCAAAGTCGGGTAGCGAGCGGCCCATCGCCGAGACGACACCCGAGGTCACCGAGTGCTCCAAGCCGAAAGGCGAACCGATTGCGACCACCGTCTGCCCGACCACGAGGTTCTTGGAGTTGCCCAGGGCAATCGTGGGGAGCTTCTCGGCGATCTTGACTACGGCGATGTCGTTGTCGGCATCGCGGCCAACGACCGTGGCAGGCCACGAGCGACCAGCAGTGCTTCTGACCGTGATCTTGGATGCGTTTTCTACCACATGGTTGTTGGTGAGGAGGTAGGTCCCTCCGTCAGACGTCAGCTTGTAGGCGACGCCGGATCCCTGGCCGCCAAGGGGAACCGAGGGGTGAGAGTTGGGCAGAGCGCTCGAGCTGTTTCCTGAAGCAGTCTCGGTCACGTCGATGTTGACCACCGAGGGGAGGGCTGCTGCTGCTGCAGCTATGACGGGTTCGTCGGCGGTACTGGTCGGAACCGTGGCGGTCGTCAGGCGTCCAAAGGCGGGGACAGCGATGTTGGTGGCTCCGCCGGCAAGGCGCGCCCCGGCATAACCACCAGCGAGGCCGGCAAGGGCACCGATGATGAGAGCCACGATCACGGTGATAGCCACGACTGTTCCCGTCGAGCCGTGAGCTTGGGAGGCCGCCGGTGGAGCGGCGAGAGGCGCGGGCTCATCCCATCCGGCAACCGGTGGCGGCGTAATCATCGGTCCGGTTCCCGGAGGGGCCTGCTCCATTTCGTTGTACGCGGTGGTTTCGGCAGCCTCGGCCTCGGCCTGCTCGGGAGTCTCTTGAGGAATCGATGAGAGGTCCGGGGTCGCCTCGTCAGCGGCGGCATCCAAGGGGGTTTCGTCGGTCATGGGTGGCTCCTTCTGAGTAATTGTGGGGCTTTCGGGGCAAGTCACTCCCGAAGTGCGATGATAGCAAGAGCAGGTAATGCGCCGCCCACACGGACTACATGGTTTCTTCCCGACAAGACCACAGGCATCGCACACCGTAGCTTGGAACGTGATTCGGCAGTTGAGCGCAGCGCGTCGGGTAGCTAGACTTTTCTGAGTCGTATCGGATGAGAGGGTATTTCATGGGGGACGGTCAAGACTTCCTAGACGCCGACGTAGAGACACCGACTGCTGCAGACGATCTCGACGACGCTGCGAGTCTGACGGGGGTCCTAGCGGCGCTGGAAGACCCCGAACCCGAGGCCGCACCCGCCGAGGACGTCGCTCTCCAGGCCAGTGATCCCGAGCCCAGCGATCCCGAAATCGTGGCACTGCAGGCAGACCTCGAGGCCGAGTCCTCGACTCCGGATCCAGCTGTGAGCGAGGCTGCCGAGGAGACCGAGAGCGCGGAGTCTCTCGACGACATCGCTCCAGGCACGGTCGTTGGAGAGCAGGAGGCGTTTGAGGACGCCAAGGACATCGCGATTCCCAACGACCGTGCTGGCGTTCCCGTCTGGCCATTCATGGTCTACCTCGCGCTCTGGGTCATCTTCGCAGGCCTGCTCATCTGGCAATTCTTGGCCGCGCCCGCCGGAACACCCATCTACGAACTCACAATCTATGGCCCCAGCATTCTTGGCGGCTTGGTCTTGACTGCGCTCGGGCCGCTGGTCGCGCTGGCGGTTTGGCTCGTCGTTTGGCTGTCTCGGCCGCGAGGCGCACGCGCAGGACTCTTCAGCCGCTCACTGATCATAGGCGCTGTGACGACGCTTGCCGGAGTCGCGCTTTGGTTGATTGCGCTGGGGGCTGTCGACATGCTTCGCCTCGGCAGATTGCTCTAGCCCGAAAGGACTTGCTGTGACTGTCAATCCAAGAGAGACTCGCGTCGCCGTCCTGTTCGGTGGAAAGTCCGCCGAGAGGGCCGTCTCACTCAACACAGGCGCGCAGGTGTCCCAAGCGTTGGAAGGGCTCGGATTCGACGTTGCTCCGATTGACACCGGGGACGACGGGTTCATTTCGGCGCTGATCGGTTCGGGAGCAGACGTCGCCTTCATCTGCCTGCACGGACGCTTTGGCGAGGATGGCACCGTCCAGGGTCTGTGCGAGCTGCTCGAGCTTCCCTACGTCGGCTCGGGCGTTCTCGCGAGCGCGTTGGCGCTTGAGAAGGTCAAGAGCAAGCAGTTCTTCTCGCTGGTGGGTCTTCCCACGCCGGACTACGCTGTCGTCCATCGTGGCAGGCTCTATGACCTCAATGCGCTGACCTCGGCACTGGGCGACAAGACCGTGGTCAAGCCAGCCAACGAGGGCTCATCGGTAGGCATGACGATCGTTCATCAGCCAAGCGAACTCGCCCAGGCGATCGAAAAGGCCTTCGAGTACGACCGCGACGTGCTTGTTGAGCGCTTTGTCGAGGGAACTGAAGTCACGATTGCTGTGATCGGCAACGACGACGTAGTGGCGCTGCCGACCCTTGAGATCGTTCCGGAACACGAGTTCTACGACTACGAATCCAAGTACGTGCCCGGTATGAGCAGCCACATCATTCCGGCGCGCGTGAGCGAAGAGGCGCGCGTGGAGTGTCAGCGCCTAGCCGTTGCGGCACACAAGACGCTCGGATGCAGGGGAATGTCGCGCGCCGACACTATCGTGGAAGAGAACGGGAGCGTTTGGCTGCTCGAGGTCAACACCATCCCCGGGATGACGTCGACATCACTGGTCCCGGACGCCGCCCGCGCCGCAGGTATCGAGTTTCCGGAGTTGTGTCGGATGCTGGTGGAGTTTGCACTCGAGCCCATCCGATAGCGCCGCCTGAGCTTCTTCGCGCGAAACGAGCGCGTCCGCTAAAGCAGCGGGAGCTCCAGCCTCACGATCGTGCCGCCTCCATCGCGCGCGGCGATACTCAGGCAGCCGCCGTGGGCGGCAATCACGTTGTGAGCGATACCCAGGCCGAGTCCGGTCCCGGGACTGTCGGCGTCTCGCTCGAGGCGCGCGAAAGGCTGGAGCATGCGCTGGCGATCCTCCTCAGGGATCCCCGGCCCTCGGTCGGCAACCTCGGCGGTTGCGATAGGACCCAGCTCACCCTCCTCCTCGGCGACGCGTACACCGATTGGTGCGTTGGACAGCGAGTACTTTGCGGCGTTGTCGATCAGGTTGCCCAAAACGCGCGCCAGAGCATCGGGGTCGCCGAGAACTTGCGCGGCGCCCTGGGTAGTGACCTCGACAGTGCGGCCGGTCGCCGTGCGCTGGTCGGCAGCGACCTGCTCGGCGAGAGCGCTCAGCGACAACGGAGCGAACGCCTCGCCGTATGCCGAGGAGGGCGTTCGGCCAGCGAGGGCATCGGCACACAAGGAGTCAGCGCGGCGCATCGCCCGCTCGATGCCGTCCAGGGCCGCCCCACTCGACGTGGCGTCGAGAGGGCGTCGCAGGAGTTCGGAGTAGCCCGCGATGATGGTGAGCGCTCCTCGGAGCTCGTGGACGTACGCGGCGAGGTCCTCATGCGACAAGTCCGGGCGATTGCTCATCGAGCGTCACTCGGCGAGGCGGAGAGCGCACGTCTGCTCACGAGCAGCTTTGTCGCGTCGAGGATGCCGATAGCGACCAGGGCCGCCGCCACAACGGCAAGCCAGTGAATGGGGCTGAGCGATGCCGTCTTGAACACGGACTGCGCTGCCGGCAGGTAGATCACGACACACTGCAGAGCCATCGAGCCGATGAGCCCGATAACCAGCCAGCGGTTGGCGAACGAGTTCGTGCTCCACACGCTCCGCGTCTCGCTCCTGAAGCTGAACGCGTGGAGGAGCTGCGTAAGCACGAGCGCAGCAAAGAGCATGGTGCGGTCGACGTTTGGCGTCATTCCCGGTAGCAGTGGTGCGACCAAGTAGTACAGCACTAGGCAGGAGAGCGTCATGACGACGCCCTGCCAGAGGATCTGTATCTGTCGCGGCCCGCTGAGAATCGACTCCTCGGCGACGCGCGGCGTCCGGTCCATGACGCCGGAATCCCCGGGATCGACGCCCAGCGCGAGCGCCGGTAGCCCGTCGGTCACCAGATTGATCCAGAGCAGCTGCAGAGGCAGCAGGGCTGCCGTGGGGGAGAAGAAGGCGGTAACAAAGACGACGAGCACCTCAGACATGTTGCATGACAACAGGAAGAGAATGACCTTGCGCAGGTTGTCAAAGACGACACGCCCTTGCTCGACTGCGTGCACGATGGTCGCGAAGTTGTCATCGGAGAGCACCATGTCGGCGGCTTCGCGAGCCACGTCGGTGCCCACCTTACCCATCGCAATACCGATGTCGGCTCGTTTAAGCGCGGGCGCGTCGTTGACGCCGTCACCGGTCATTGCGACGACCTCGCCGTTGCGCTTGAGCGCGTCGACGATGCGCAGCTTGTGCTCGGGATTCACCCGTGCGTAGACGCGGATGTCTCGGACCTGCTCGGCAAGCTCGTCGTCGCTCATGACCTCAAGCTCCTGGCCGGTCACCACGCGGTCGGTGTCGAGCAGCCCGATGTCGGCGGCAATAGCGCGCGCGGTCAGCGCATGGTCACCGGTGACCATCGCGACGTGGATGCCGGCGCGGTGGCACTCGGTAATGGCGTCTCGAACCTCTTCGCGCGGTGGGTCGACGAGTCCGAGAATCCCGACGTAGGTCAGATCGCGTTCGACTTCGGCCGACTCCTCGGAGGCGCCGGTCTCAAGCTCGCGCATCGCGAAAGCCAGAGTCCGGTAGCCGGATCCCGCAAGCTCGGAGTTTGCCGCCGAGATTGCCTCGCGGGTCTCATCGGAGAGCGGCACAACCTCGCCTCGCAGGCGTGCTTTCGTGCAC
>JBAXEO010000004.1:0-34975 GCA_037140395.1 Coriobacteriia bacterium | reverse complement strand
GGCGATCGCGCGCGATAACCTGCGGCGATGCAGGGTCGGGGGTGAGGCTGAGCTTCTCGCAGACGTAGTTCTCGACGAATGGATCGATGTTTGAGTACGAGCCCACAGCGCCGGAAATCGCCCCCCACGCGCACGAGTACTGGCGCGCGGCCAGCAGCCGTTGCTCGGCGCGCTTCAGGGCCCACGCCCATGTCGCCCACTTCATGCCGAAGGTCATCGGCTCAGCATGGATGCCGTGTGTGCGCCCACTGCACAGCAGGTCGCGGAATTCGAGCGCCCGACGCTTGCACAGACTGCCAAGGCGTTGGACGTCTTCGATGATGATGTCTTGCGCCTGCGTCATCTGGACGCAGAGCGCCGTGTCGCCTAAGTCGGAGCTGGTCATGCCGTAGTGAACCCACTTGCTCGGCTCGCCGATATGCTCGGCCATGTCGGTCAGAAACGCGATCACGTCGTGGTTGAGTGTGGCTTCAAGTTCGTCGATACGCTCTACCGAGAAGCCCGCGCGCTCGCGGATCTGCTCGGCTTCCTCCAGCGTGATGCCGACTTCGCCGAGCTCGGCTTGCGCCTCGCAAGCGAGCACCTCGATCTCCTGCCATATCGCGAACTTGTTCTGCAGTTCCCAGATACGGGCCATTTCGGGGCGGGAATAGCGAGGAATCATAAGCGGCTGCTCCTGTTCGGTGTTGTCAGTTCTAGTGCGATTGTACGGCACCGACTCACGACCTCGACCCCGACAGAGCGGCAGGGGGCCCCGCGCGGGCAGTCGCTACTGCAGCTCGCCTCGAAGCATGTCCATGAGAAGGTTGTCGTGGAACGTGCCGTCGTCGCCCTTTTCGTACTCTCGGCCGATTCCGATGGGCTTGAAGCCGACCTTCCTATACGCCCCGATTGCTCGCTCGTTAGCCAATGCCGGGTCGATTGTGATCCGATGGTGCCCGCAGTCATCAAAGAGATGACGCGCGAGCGTACGGAGCGTGTCGCTCCCGAGGCCCTGGCCCACACACGTCACATCCAGCGCGATGTCGATTCCAGCCGACCGATAGTACTGGTCGGCCTGCTCGGTATACATGACCAGACCGACAACCTCCCCACCCAACTCGACGGCAAGCGAGGTGGTTGTGGGCTGATGAGTGTCAGCCTGCAAGCGCGCCATGTCATAGCCGGGCCACCATTCGGCCACGCCGGGCTGCAACAGGATCTGGAGAAGGCGCTCCAAGTCGGCCTCGGTCAAAAGGCGGAGTGTGACGCGATCGCCGTGCAGGCTGAGATGTGTCATGGACGGTACATACCCAGCGGGGGCGTTGGGGCGCAGCGGAGAGCGCCGTTCCCTCAGCCGGCGACGCTGCACCAGCTCCTCTCGGATTGACGAACTTGATTACTTTGGTGATATGTTATGGCTTATATGCTATTCTCCAGCCATGACATCACCGCTCGACATAGGTGCCCTCCTGGTTGCGGCCCGCTCAGCGCATGGCGTGACCCAGCGCGAGCTGGCCGAACGCGTGGGTGTTCGGCAGCCACAGATTGCTCGCTGGGAGGCGAGCGCCTACCGCTCGGCGTCGCTCTCGCGAGTCGATTCGATCGCGCGCGCACTGGGTGTGGAACTTGAGACCTCTCTGCCGGCGCTCGCAGCAGAGGACCCAGGCCCGTATGCGACCTCTTCGGCCTCAGGGATTGGGGCTCGCGCGCTTGATCGCCTCGGCGTGTCTGTTGACACGGTTTCGGCTTTTTGTCGGCTGCATCGAGTGCGTGAGCTGGCACTCTTTGGCTCCAGCGTGCGCACAGACTTCGGCCCGTCGAGCGACGTCGATATTTTGGTGACGTGGGCAAGCGACTCAAGTCCGCGTGATATCGGCGAGATCTTGGACCTGCAGACGGAGCTTCGCGGCATCTTCAGGCGCAACGTCGACCTCGTTGACCGCGCGACCGTGGAGGCATCTGAAAACTACCTGCGCGTGGCGAGCATCCTCGAGGGCGCGAGGACGGTCTACGTTGCGCGATGACGCAAATCTTCTCGACATGCTGATTTGGGCACGCCGAGCGAGCAACTACGGCGACCGGCTGTCGGAATCACGGTTTTGCGCCGATCGCCTCGTACAGGATGCAACGATTCGCTGCCTGGAAGTCATCGGCGAGGCCGCAGGACGAATCTCCGAAGATTTCCGCGTTCAGCATCCGGACATTCCTTGGGCCAAGATCACCGGGATGCGCAACCGGCTCACTCACGACTACGCACATGTCGACATGTCCCAAGTGTGGCTGAGTGCGACCCACGACTGCCCTGAACTCATCGCTCAGCTGGAGCCACTGGTGCCGGCATCTGCCGACGGCATCACCGACGAGTGGGAGTTCATCTAAGACGAAGTGCCCCTCGCTGCGCGCGAAAGGCGCCGCTCCCTCACCCCTCGTTCGGTGGCTCAAACGTCCTGCCGATCGACCACGCGTCGCCCACCTGCTCGCCGATCGCCCAGTAGCGGTTGTCCGGCATGGTGAGCGTAAACGAGTGCACCTTGGTGATGTCGGGCTTGCCGTGGTCATCGAGGAAGCGCTCCTCGGTCCATGTCCCCACGATGTCGGCGATAAACAGCTCGTGGCTCCCGAGGTCTACCACCTGGGTGACGCGACACTCGAGACTCACGGGGCACTCGGCAATCATGGGCGCATGCTCGAGTGTGCCGCGGACGACCTCAAAGACCGCGCTCTTGTCCACGCCATTGTTCGCGGACTTGATTCCGCACCAATCGGTGGCGGCGACCATGTCGACACTGGGGATGTTGACGCTGAACTCGCCGTGCTCCCGGATGCCCGCGTTGGTCGCGTGCGGCTTGCCCATCCCCGCGGCCAGACGTGGCGGGTTGAACTGCACACGATTGACCCACGCGATGGGCATGAAGTTGGGGCCGCTCGGCAGGTCTGCACCGATCAGGCTCATCGGCATCGGATAGAGGAAACCCTGCGGGCCGAGATTGATACGATCGGACATGGGGACCTCCCGGGAGAGTTGGCGTCAAGAAAGGTGTACCCGCTCTCACGCGCCGAGGAACTCGGCGACCCGCACGACGGCAATCCCCTCCCACACCCCGAGCTGGAGCAGGTGCCGATCTCCTGAGACGATGTGTGACGCGCACGAATCGGTCGCTGCCTCAAGAATCCGATTGTCGGCGTCATCCGCCACAACGCGCAGCCTGACCCGCGGGCGAACAATGATGCTCACCCGCGCAATCTGTCTGACAACGTCTTCCACGTGCTCACGGTCGAAGTCGAGAACGGCAACCAGTTTGTCAGCGACCTCGGCCAGAATCGCCGGAGAGGACACCAGTTCGAACTCGCCGAGAATGGCCGCGCGCACCACATCGGCCGGCTTTCCGCCGAACTCGTATGCCGAGATATAGACGTTGGTGTCGAGAACGACCCTAGACACCACGCGCCTCGTGAATCAGTCTCTCAACGTCGTCTTCCGTGAGGCCCGCCGCGCGAGACTGGCGCCGTCCGTATGAGGCCAGGTCCTCGAAAACGGCCAGCTCGCGCTCACGCCGATACACCCGTACCATCTCGCGAAAGAGCTCGCTCTTGGTTCGGCCCTCAAGCTGCGCCAGGCGCTCGACCTCCAGCGCTAGATCGGGAGGTACCGAGAAGCCGATCGTGACTGCCGTGCGCACCATGGTATGCCTCCGTTTACAACTGTTTCAGACCGCAACGACACTGTACGCCCCACGTCTGACATCGCACAACCGCGGTTCTCAGCACGCCCGCCCACACCGGCCGTCGACTCCGCAACCGCTTTCCGCACTCGCGCCCTGCGCTCTACCGCCCCCTCTGGCATACTCGACGCACTCGTCGCGTGTCGGAGTGTGGAAAGGTAAGCGCATGGAGCTCATCAACCCCATCGTTAATCGCTGGACCCAAGACGGCCTGGCCGATCCCAACGCTCTGTGGGAGCGCGCTGCGCGCGAGCTGCCGTGGTTTCGCGAGTGGGACACTGTGTATGAGGCCGACGACCCGTCGTTTCGCTGGTTCGCGGGCGCTAAGACCAACCTCGCGTACAACGCGCTGGACCACCACGTAGAAACCGGCCGAGGCGACCAGGACGCGCTTGTGTACTTCAACGAGCGCGGCGATCGGCCCACCTTCACCTACTCCCAACTTCTCGCCGAAGTGAAGCGGGTAGCTGCTGCTTTGCGCGGAATGGGTATCGGCAAGGGTGACCGGCTCACCATCTACATGCCGACATGCCCTGAAGCGATCATGCTCATGCTCGCGACCGTGCGCATCGGCGCGATCCACTCGGTCGTATTCGCCGGATTTGGCGAGAATGCACTGGCCGATCGAGTGAGCGCGAGCGGTTCTCGGCTGGTGTTCGCGGCCGACATTACCTACCGCCGCGGCAAAGAGATCCCGCTGAAGTCCATCGTCGACGAGGCCATGGAGAACGTCGGGCCAGCTGTCGAGCACGTCATCGTTCTGCAGCGCTCCGCAGAGGCGCCCTCGATGCGCCCGAGCCGCGACCTCATGTGGCAGGAGTTTCTCGGCCGTGGCGACGGCTTCGACGGCGACTACGTGGAGATGGAAGCCAACGAGCCGGCGTTCATTCTCGCAACCTCCGGAACAACGGCCAAGCCCAAACTCGCGGTGCACACCCACGGCGGCTATCAGGTCCACATCACGGCGATGGCGCGCTGGTGCTACGGCCTTAGGCCCGGCGAGGTGTGGTGGTCAGGCTCCGACATCGGCTGGATCGTGGGGCACAGCTACATCGTGTACGCGCCGCTGCTGCTGGGCTGCACGACGCTCGCTTTTGAGGGTGCGCTCGACTACCCCACGCCCGACGCAACGTGGCGCGCGGCAATCGAAGAACTCGGCGCGACCGGCGTCTTTACGTCGCCCACCGCCGTACGACTGCTGATGCGCTACGGCGAAGCGGCGATCGACTCGGTGGACTACTCACGCCTGGAGCGCGTGATGTGCGCAGGCGAGGTGCTCAACGCGCCCGCTTGGGACTGGCTCCAGAACAAGGTGCTCAAGAACCGCGTGCCTGTCATCGACCATATGTGGCAAACCGAAACGGGCGGACCGGTGTTCGGCAACCCGTACGGGATCAGCCTGCTGCCCATCAAGCCCGGCTCGGCGGGCATCCCTCTGCCCGGCATCGAAGCAGCCATCGTCACACCGGAGGGTGAGCCGTGTCCTGTGGGCGAGAAGGGCATCATGGTGCTCAAGCGCCCGTTCCCGGGGCTTATCGCGACGCTCTGGGGCGAAAAAGCGCGCTACGGCACCGACTACTGGGGCAAGATACCCGGCGTCTATTACACCGGCGACTCCGCGCACGTCGATGAGGACGGCTACGTGTGGTTCGCGGGCCGTGCCGACGAGATCATCAAGATCGCCGACCACCGCATCGGCACCGTCGAGGTCGAGACAGCGTTCCTCATGCATCCTTCGGTTGCCGAGTCCGGCGTCGTGGGCCGTCCTGACGAGCTACGCGGCGAGGTCATCTCGGCGTTTGTTGTGCTCAAGAACGGTGTCGAGGTCACGCCGGAGCTCAAGGCCGAGCTGCGCGACACGGTGCGCCACGAGCTGGGGCCAGTAGCGGTCATCGGCGAAATCAACATCGTGAGCATGCTGCCCAAGACCCGCAGCGGCAAGATCATGCGTCGCGTGCTCAAGGCGGTCACGCTGGACTTGGATCCCGGCGACATCACGACGATCGAGGACGAAGGTTCGGTCACCGACGCTCGCCATGCCTGGCACCTTATGAAGGGGGAGCTGGGCTAGGGGCAGCCGCCTGCACGTCTTTGAGCGAGTCAACCTCGATGTAGATGCGCCCGATCTCGGGATAGGCGCCCTTGAGGTTGGCCTCGATGCGGCCGACAGCTTCGTGGATCTGCTCGGCGGGTAGACCGGCGCGAAACGCAACGTCGAGGTTAACGAGCAGGTCGTCGGGCCCTAGGTACATTGTGCGGATGTCCCCCACCGCGTCCACGGCCTCCTCGGCAGCGACTATCTCGTTCATGCGCGCGAGGACGGGCGGCTCTACTCCTTCGCCGATCAACAGCCCCTTGGACTCGCGCGCGAGAAGAAACGCGACGCTCATAAGGATGAGGCCGATGATGACCGATGCGGCTCCGTCAAAGAGCGGGCTGCCGGTCAGCTGCCCCAGCCAGATCCCTAGGAAAGCGACGATCAGGCCGAGCATCGCAGCCGAGTCCTCAAATACGATGGTGAACAGGCTGGGATCCTTTGAGGTGCGAATGAACCGGCGGACGCTCACTTTGCCGCGCACCGAATTGAGCTGCCGCATGGCGATGATGAACGAGGAGCCTTCGACTACCACGGCTATCGCGAGCACGATGTAGTTAGGCCAGGGATTCTCGACATGCGAGGGATGGAGCAGGTGCGTGATGCCCTCGTACAGCGACATGCCTCCGCCGATGCCAAAGATCGAGATTGCGACGATGAGCGTCCAGAAGTAGAGCTCCTTGCCGTGACCAAAGGGGTGCTCGGCGTCGGCGGGCGCGGTGCTGCGTCGCATGCCCATGAGCACAAGGCCGCCGTTGCCCGTGTCCACGAGCGAGTGAATCCCCTCCGAGATCATTGCCGAGGAGCCCGTGATCGCCCCCGCGATGAACTTGATGATAGCGATGAGAAGGTTACCAATGACCGCCGCGATGACCGCGACCTTGGATTCGCCCGTGCTCGACATGCGCCCTCCGTGGTTGGCAAGCAGCGCCTGGTCGGCGGTGCTAAGAGCTGTGGTTGTTCTGTGCACTATAGAGCCCCGGATAGCTGCCGTGCGGTTTACGAGTGCTCCTTCGAGGCGCTCGGTCCGCCATCGACTATCGCCCTGGGCAGATCGTCTGCGGCAGCACCCCGCTCGTCGGCGAGAACTTCGCGCAGGGCTTCGATTGTCTCGGCATCCAGGGTATCGCGACGGCGAGCGATTTCGAGCGTGTGGCGACCGAGAGAGCGGTACAGGTGCAACTCGGCGCCGGGCAGCTGGCGCAGCGCCGCCACGTGCGAGCGGACGGTGTCCACGTCGCCGCGCACAATCGGTCCTGTAAGCGCGCCGGTGGTCCCGCGCGCGCGGATGTTGTCCACCGTGCCCGAGATCAGTGGCTGAAGAGCGCCTAGGGCCGACTCCCGGTCGAATCCGGCGCTTGTGAGCACTTGCACCGCCATGTCCTCGACGGCGACCAGGTAGTTGGAGGCGATGACGGCGGCCGCATGATAGAGCGCCTTGTTCTGGTCGTCGACAAGAACAGACGTGCCGCCCAGCAGGTCGACCAAGACCTCTAGCGCCTGGAGCGAGCCCGGCCCGGGCGTGATGCCGAACACGGACCCCGGCATGGCGGCCGACGCGTCGTCGAATGTTGCGAAGGATTGAAGCGGGTGCGCGCAGCCAATGAGCGCGCCCTGTTTGGCCGCCGGCTCAAGCACGGATAGCGGCAGCGCGCCGCTCATGTGGACCACGAGCTGCCCCCGACGAAAACCACCAGCGGCAGCTACTTGGGCAACCACGATGGAGACGGAATCGTCGTTGACGGTGACCAGCACGATGTCGCCCTTCGCGGCCGCAGCCGCGTTGTCGGTACCCGCCTTCGCTCCCGTTCGCAGTGCAGCGTTCTCGGCGGTGGCGAGGCTGCGTGTCGTCACCTCGGTCACGCGCAGGCCGGCCTCGCTCAGAAGACGAGCGACCGCCGAGCCGACCTTCCCCGAGCCGAGAACGACCACTCGCTTGTCGGCGAGAAGCGTGCTGGCGGCGTGTGGTGTGGAGCGCTGCATGGCACCATCGTAGACCTGCGGACCTTCACTGCGCCGTTTCGGTTCGCCGAGGCGTTTGGCGTCGCCGTCGGAACTGCCATTTGAAGACTCGCACGCGAGGCGCGACCTTCTGCGACAATCGCAGCATGAGCCATCCAGTCGAGATCGCACTCAGCCTGCTGCGAGCAGGAAACCAGCGCTTCGCCGAGGGACGCCAGCGGCCGCACCTGACTCCCGCCCAGCGCCAGCAGTTCGTGGACGGGCAGCAGCCATGGGCCGTCGTCTTGGGCTGCTCGGACTCCCGGGTGCCCATCGAGACGCTCTTTGACGTGGGACCGGGCGAGCTGTTCGTTGTCCGCAGCGCCGGCCACGTCATCTCGGACGCAGGCTACGCGAGTGTGCGCTACGCGGTGGAGCAGCTGGGAGCCCGGCTCGTGGTGGTGCTCGGTCATGAAGACTGCGGCGCCGTCGCAGCATCACGTGACGGAGACGCGCCAGCCTATCTCGCCCCGGTGACCGACCACATCCATACCGATGCTTCCACCCTCGCTCTGGCGGTGGATCAGCACGTCCGGGAGTCCACCGCCGAGATGCGCGTCTGGTTCGATGAGGCGGGGTTCTCGGAAGCCGACGTCACCATCATGGGCGCGGCGTACGAACTCGCCGGCGGAAACGTGCACTGGCTGGACTAGACGACGCTGCGATTCTCTTCCTGGCATCTCGGGCATCTGTACAACGTAGACTCAGAGGCCCGCGCTACGTGAGGAGACCGCAATGAGAATCGGGATCATCGGCTCGGGAAACGTGGGGAGTTCACTGGCGAACGGGCTGGTGCGCCACGGACACGATGTGATGCTCGGTACGCGAGACCTGGCCAAGCCGGCCGTGCTCGAGTTCGTCGATGCGAGCGACGGCCGTGGCAGAGCAGGCACCTACTCCGAGGCCGCACGCTTCGGCGATATCGTCATCACGGCGTACCCCGGTTCTTTGGTCGAGGAGACGGTGGTAGCGATCGGTCCGGAGAACCTCGCCGGCAGGCTCGTCATCGACACTGCGAACCCCATTGCAAGGGTCGACGGCGAAGTGCGCGCCGCCTACGGAGACGACGACTCGGCTGCCGAAGTGCTGCAGCGAGCGGTACCTACGTCCCGCGTGGTGAAGGCCTACAACACCGTTTGGGCGAACAGGATGGTCGACCCGGACCCCAACGACGGCCCGACGACCATGCGGATCGCGGGAGACGACGCAGACGCCAAGGCCGAAGTCGCCGAGCTCCTCGAGTCGACTGGCTGGAAGGTCGATGACGTGGGCGATCTGACTCACGCGCGCGAGCTCGAAGCCGAGGTCGTCCGGTGGGCCGCCCGAGCGCCGAGCGACTAGCGGCCGGCGCCGGGAAGACTCGTCGATCCATCAACTGGCCGATTCGGAGTCGCTGCTACTAGCGCCCCTCGCCGATGATGTAGCCGTCGAAGTACACCGTGCCTTGGGGCGTCTTCACCAGCATGCGGACCTGCGGCCCGATGACGTTGACCTCGATCGGCGTGGTGGAGTTGTTCGCGATGCCCTTTGATGTGCTGTAGCCTCCGGCGCTGACCGTACCCTTGCCGGTGGTCGCCATCGTTATCGATCCCGAGCCCGAGAAATCCGGGGCAGCCGTCGGAAGTGGGGCGAGGTCCTTCGGATCTGCCTCACCGAGCGGCTCGAGCGGCGTGAGATACGGCCCCATCTTGATTTCGAGCGCGGTGCTCGTCGACTTCGCTTCCGCGCTCACCTTGCCGCCACCGGCGTTCATCTCACTGGTGGTCTTGGACGTCGCCGAGCCGGTGTACGTGCCCATGATGTCACCAGCCGTGTTCACGGCTTTCAGGTCGAGACTGATCGTGTACTTCATCGGCCCTTGGCTGATCTCAGAAGTGTCCTTCACGTAGATGACCCAGTTGAAGTCCTTCTCGGTCTGAGCGGCCGCAGCCTTGTCGATCTCGGCCTGCGAGACCGCAGCCGCACCATATGCCGAGAACCCGTTGACTTGGGCGACGAGCTGCGTTGTGCCCTTTCTGACGACGACGCTGCTGGGAATCACATCGAAGCCTGAACCATCATCGCGATAGCGCACGATCGAGATCTCCTTGGGCAACTCCTTGGGGACTGTGATGCTGAGAACCGCCGGGTACACCAGCTTCGGCCCAGCGCCAGTTCCCTTCTCCTCGACGAGCACGCCATTGGCAACAACGTCCTTGCTGCCTTTCGGCGCACTAGTGAGAGGCGTCACGACGAGCTGGCTATTCTGAGCGAGCGACCCACGAGGGAACGAAACCTGGACGAGATCCTTGCCAGGGGTCTCGAGAGCGACGAATCCACCCTCTGCTGCCGAGACGGACTGGTCAACGGCCTTGGCCGAATCGAGTGCGAAGGCGGGCTTCTCGGCAGGTTTGACTGACTGCGCGCTGGAGGTCGACATGGTGTTCGAGCCTCCGCATCCGCTCAGTGCCATCGCAGCCAGCACGAGCATCGTACCCACGGCCAGAGTTCTCAACGACTTCACGTGAACCTCCCCACCCTCCTCGGATGTCCTAGTCTCCGTCAGTGTGCGCCCTGAACTCGATGCAGGGCAAAGCTTCGTGAACATCAATCGCTGGTAGACTCTGCAGCGAGAGGTGATCCCATGAAGCGCGAGCCACAGCGCGTGTTGGCGCACGATCAGTTGTTCGCAGCCGTAGCGGCTCTCGGAATCGTTGCTGGCCAGTGGTGGATCATGATCGACTTGCAGATCCAGTGGCACTGGGTTCTGCCGACGGTTGCGATCGTCATGTTCGCCGCGATTGTCATCGTCTACCTCGTGCGTCGCCGACAGTGGCGCCTGAGGCGCGGGATAGAGATCGCCCTGGCTGGACTGCTGGTCGTGGGCGACAGCGTGAACCTCTTCGCGCTTGCTCGGCAGGCGTTCTTCCTCTCACGTCCCGAGGGCGCAATCGAACTTCTGTTCACCGGAGCAGTTCTGTGGGTCATGAACGTGCTGGTATTCGGTGTCTTCTACTGGCTACTCGATGCAGGCGGACCCGACATGCGCGCGTCCGGACTCGCCAAGCAGCACGACTTCATATTCCCGCAGCAGACGGACCCCGAGAACTCACCGACGGACTGGTACCCGAGCTTCGGCGACTACCTCTACCTGGCATTCACCGGCGCCACCTCATTTGGGCCGACGGACGCCATGCCCTACACCCGACGAGCAAAAGCGGCGATGGCCGTCGAGGGAGCGCTCGCACTCGTGACGCTCGGCGTCATCATCGCGCGCGCGGTGAGCCTGGTCACCGACTGACCTCGGCGCTGTCCTACACTGGGAACATGCCGGAATTCGATTCGCCCTACCATCGGCTCCGTGTCATCGACAACGGTGCCTGGCGGTTGCTCAAGTTCGAACGCAACCACCAGTCCTCGATGGCACTGGATGACCCGTTTGAGACCGACATCGAGTACGTCAACTACTTGCACCTCGCACTCGCGGTCAAGCCGGATCCCACGTCGGCGCTGGTGATCGGCCTAGGTGGCGGCTCGCTCGTCAAGCGAATGTGGCGCGACTACGCGCCGATCGAGATCGACGCGGTCGAGATCGATGAGCAGGTGGTTCAGATCGCTCGCGAGTACTTCGCGCTGCCCGATGACGAGCGCATTCGCGTCTTCATCGACGACGGCCGAGCATTCCTCGACTACTGCGCCGAGACCTACGACCTCATCGTGGTCGACGCGTTTGACGACGACCACATCCCGCGCCCCCTGCTCACTGAGGAGTTCCTTCTCGCCTGCCGAGACCACCTCTCGGCCGACGGCGTGATTGAGTACAACGTGATCGGAGCCGCGACCGGCAGCCACAGCAAGCCGTTTCGCAGCCTGTATCGGACGGTAGCCAACGTGTGGCGCAACGTCTGGGTCTTCCCGATTGGCTCGGCTGATG
Source organism: Coriobacteriia bacterium (assembly GCA_037140395.1). Classification (GTDB taxonomy): domain Bacteria; phylum Actinomycetota; class Coriobacteriia; order Anaerosomatales; family JAAXUF01; genus JBAXEO01. The sequence goes on along the minus strand of JBAXEO010000004.1, from coordinate 23,262 downwards.
GCGTCACCGACTCGACGCGCAACATGATCCTGCTGGCAAGCGATGCCGAGCTATCGACCGACGAGCTGCTTGAGCGCATCGCTTCGCGCGTTGACGGGCGGGTGACCGTGACCGGCTTTGAGCGCTTTGGCGAGGACCTGTATCGCGGCTCAGTGCGCAGCGGCGACGTCGCCATCCTCACCGACCCTCGACCTCCCGGCCGCCATGAGAATCGGCGGCGCTAAAGAGCTCTCAGCGACCCGCGAACTGCCCCCAAACGAGTCCTGCGGCGATCCACCACATGATGCAGCCGATGATGACGTCGAGCACGCGCCACGCGACCTCGCGCTCAAACACCGGCGTAAGCATCCTGGCCCCCAGCGCCAGTCCAAAGAACCACACAGCCGACGCCGTGCCGGCCCCGAGCACGAACGCCACACGCAGAGGTGGTGCGTACTGCGCCGCCACCCCGCCAAGCAACACGACCGTGTCGAGGTAGACGTGCGGGGTGAGCAGCGAGACCGCGAGCGTGGCCGACAGAGCGCTTGAGAGCGTGCCGGGATCACGCGCGCCCGCGAGCTTCTCGGCGTGAAGCGACCCCGGCCTGACTGCCGAGCGAAACGCGAGCGCACCGTAGACCAGCAGGAAGCCGGCGCCAGCCCACGCGGCGACGCTGGTGAGCGCTGGAAAGCGGCCGACAAGTGCGCCGAACCCGAGCGCGCCGAGCACGATGAGCGACCAGTCGATCGCCACGCAGAGCGCCGCCACCGCGAGCGCATGCGACCGCAGGAGCCCTTGGCGCAGTACGAACGCGTTTTGCGCCCCGATTGCAATGATGAGCGATGCGCCGAGTCCGAGGCCGGCGAGGAATGCGGATGCAGTCATGCTGCGCAGTGTAGCTGGGGACTCGGACATCGCGCACGCGCTGTGGCGGGTGAGTCGTCGCGCAGGCGGGCGGAGAACTCCGGCCGCCGGCCCCTCCATTCTCACACCTCGGAATCGCCACACACCTTTGACGCGTCCTCCATGCCCCGGAGGGATTGTCAGAGGTGTCGAGTAGTTTGGGATGCAGCTCGGCAACCCGAGAAGGAGGTAGACATGTTGAGAGCGATTCACTTGAGGACGTCGGCTTTGACCAGTGAGTGGGCTACCGCTTTCACTGAGATGACGGTCGCCCACATCGGCGGTGTGGCCAAGGTGATTGCCGTGCGGTCACTCGGTATTGTGTCCGTGATGTTTGATGACAGCGCGACCAACCCGGAGAAGATCGTGCTCGCCCTGCGGGCCGTCGGCGTGGACGCGCGAATACTGCGCGGCCGAAGCTAGCGGGTACACTCCTCTCAAGCTGGTGCGCGCGTGGGAGGAATAATGGCGGAGAATCTCGACCTCAAAAGGAAATACGCAGGGCTCTACAAGTCGGGAACCTCCACGCCAGTGCTGGTCGACGTACCACCGCTTCGGTTCCTCATGATTGACGGCTTGGCAAACGTAGGAGGGCCAGACTTTCAGCTCTCGATGGGCGCACTCTACGGCCTCGCCTACCCAGTGAAGTTCGCGGCCAAGAAGCAGCTGTCGCTCTCCTACCCAGTCATGCCCGCCGAGGGGCTGTATTGGGACGCCGATGAGGGGCCAGGCTCGGCGCCCGCATCGCCCGACAGCACCGCGTGGCGGTTGATGATCATGCTGCCGGATCCAGTGAGCGCCGAGTTTGTCGATGAGGTACGCGCAAAGGTTGCTGCCAAGAAGGACCTGCCACGTCTGGGCGACGTTAGGGTCCAGACGTTCTCGGAGGGCCAGAGCGTACAGGTACTCTACCTCGGGCCCTACGCCGATGAGACTCCGACGGTTAACCGGCTTCTCGCGTTTGCGCAGGAGCGAGGGTTTCACACAAGCGGTAGCCATCACGAGATCTACCTCAACGACCCCAACCGCACGGCACCCGAAAAGCTCAAGACAGTGCTGCGCTACCCGGTGCAAAAAGGCGACTAGCGCAGCTGGAAGATGAACAGCGTCGTCTCCGGCTTCTCCGGCAGAGAGCGGCCCGCGACCGCGGTGGCTCCGTCAGAGGACACCTGAACGCTATCAACACGCGCGCCGAGCGTGGCGCTCAGGTCCCAAGCCGGATAGGTGCCATCCGCAGCGCCAACCAGTAGTCGCTGCTCCGAATCGATGACGGCGATGGCGTTGTCCCCCACGACCAGAGTGTTGGTGTACTCCCCGCTTTTTGACACTGGCGTGACAGCGCCTGTGGCAAGCGAGTAGCGCGTCACCTGCTGTGTGGTCCAGTCCCACTCGTCATATCGGTCGAAGTTGATCGAGTAGATCGCCTCGCCGGACCAGAGCGCATATCCCGGGTAGCGAAATCGCGTCGCGGGCATGGGATAGTCCTGAGTCTTGCCCGTTGCTGTGTCGTACACGACGTAGTGTCCGGTCCCGTCGTAGATATCAGTCCAGAGCAGCTTTCCATTCCTGATTTGCATGAAGTTGTTGTAGTACTCGGCGATATGCGTCCGGGCGATCTGGCGCTTCTCGCCCGTCTTCAAGTTGAGGGTCACGATTCCGGGCTCCGAACCCTTCTCGTAGTCGACCCAAGCCCCGAGATCACCTTCCAGCGCCGGAGCGTACGCCTCCCGAGTCGTTGCAAGCACCTGTCGCGCTCCGCCATCGGTCGGTTCCGCATACAGCTTCTTCTCGCTCTCCCACAGTAGCCACCGCTCATTGACCGTAATCCACGCGATGTCGGCCGGCACGGTGAAGAGCGACCGCGACTTCCCCGTGGCGAGGTCATAGCGCAACAGAGTGTCAATCAACCCAGTACCGGAATCGACGCTGACGTAGAGAGCGTCACCCACCACGCGCGCCATCCCGTAGGCCCGGTACGGCAGTTTCACCGTGCGGACCTTCGGCTGCATCACACGAGGCGCGGCGGCAGAGACCCCCGAACCTGCAGCCGCTACGCCAGGCCGCATCGCTGCTGGACCGCTACACCCGGCTCCAGCCCACAGCCCTGCGACGCCGATCGTGGCGACCACCATCACGGCCGCGACCCGGCTCATTCTCGGCGAGTGCGTCAGTGGGCTCTCTCGGTGTGCGGGGCCCCCGAAGGGGCCCCTCTCTAGACCGCTCACCAGCACATCGCCATGTTGCTGCCGTCCACGTCGGCCTGATAGCAGGCCCGGCACAAGCCGTTTGACGTCGTCGACCCCATGGCGTCCCAGAAGACTCCGCGATACAGGGCGTCGGGATTTGGATCGACGCTCCGCATTGTGACCGCCGAACTCAGGTCGTTTATGCCTGATACCGACATGTAGTGTCGAGAAGAGTGGCCGTTGTAGCGAGGAATCCGTGCGGTCGCCGTCAGAATGACAGGCACGGTTCGCGCAGCTTCGATCATCCAGCCGATGCGAGTGTAGAAGGCGCTCGTCGGGCTACCGGTGTCGGTGAGGTTAGAGGCAACGTAGTTCACCGTGCCGAACGTGCCGTTGTAGCTGTTAAGCGCCCGCGCGATCCCCGTTGTCAGGCTGCCACTGGTCGTAGTGCCGATTCTGCCAGCGAGAGTGGTCTGTGACGGCAACGTGGCCGACGAGCCGCTCTTGGCTTTGTGCCAGCTCAAGCTCTGACGGGCCGAGGCCGGACCGCAGTAGTACGGCGTCTCCTGCTTGTAGTTCGTCGCAGCGAGCGTATGCAGCCCGTAGAGCGAGGACGTCGCTGCGGCCGCGACGGTACCTGCCGGCTGAACGGCCCTGGCGGCAGAAGCCGCAACGGCAATCTGAGCATCCTTGGCCTTGGTCGCCTGCTTCCACTTCTCGGCAACCGCCGGTGTCAGCGTGGGATCGTCAACCAGCGCTCCCTGTGGAGTCGCAGCTACGGCGACCCCCGGCGTCATGACCGCCACAACCAGACACGCCAGCACCCATTTCCCGATTCCTTGATGCATCGTCCATCCCCTCCAAAGTCTCCCGCTCGCCGCAGTTGGTGGACCGTCGGCTCGATCGCAACGTAGGCCCGTGCGCTGAGAAGGGCGAGCACTCTCCATCGGCACCCGACGAAGGTAGATCGGGCCGCTTACCCGCACCTTGCCAAATCCTTGACGCGCTCCCCACCCACCCATCCGCAAGCGACTACGGTGCGCTAGACTCCATACACGGACGATGTTCTCGGAAGCCATGCTCGATACTGGAATGCTGCTAGGACGGGGGGTGGCATGGACGCGACGACCATCTACGAGGATGGAACCTACCTCGACCACAACCCCACGTGGCATGAAGAGCACTCGGCGTGGAAGGCAGAACAGATACGTCGGATGCTCGCGAAGAACGGCCTGGCGCCCACGACAGTGTGCGAGATCGGGTGTGGCGCAGGCGGAATCCTGGAACACCTCGCCGAGACGCTTGGGCAGGAAGCGAAATTCTCGGGCTACGAGATCTCGTCGCAGGCCTACGGACTCTGTAAACCGAGAGAACGTGAGAACCTGCGCTTTCATCTCGGCAACTTGCTTGAGGAGGACGCCGGGCCGTTTGACCTGCTACTCGTCATCGACGTGTTTGAGCACGTGGAGGACTACTTTGGATTCCTTAGGAAGGTGCACCCAAAGGGCGTGCACACGATATTCCACGTCCCGCTCGACCTGTCAGTGCAGACGGTCCTGCGCGCTTCGCCCATCATGAGAGACAGGGCTGCCGTGGGACACATACACAATTTTTCCAAGGACACCGTTCTGGCAACCCTGACCGATACGGGTTTCGAGGTCGTGGACTACTTCTATACGAAGAACCCAATCGACTGGTCACACCCCGGGTGGGAAGCGACCTTGCTCGAGCTTCCTCGGCGAGCGTGCTTCCCGCTCAGCCACGACCTCACAGTCAGGGTGTTCGGCGGGTACTCCTTCTGGGTTCTGGCGAAATAGGTATCGCGACATGAAGAATCGCCTTCTGGCTCTCCGAGAGGCCAGCCGAATCCCTCTCTACGCGAATGCAAACGCGCTCGTTGCCAACCAGGCATCGTCGGCGGTACTCGGGCTGATCTACTGGATGCTCGCAGCGCACCTCTACCATGTTGACACGGTTGGAGCGAGCTCCGCTGTCATCTCGACGCTTCTCCTGCTTTCGGCGATTGCGCAGCTTGGGCTCGGCACAGGGATGGTGCGATTCCTGCCGCGCGCCGGAACGGATACCCGCAGACTAATCTTGCTCTCATACGGAGCCGTCATCCTGACTTCCGCAGTATTCGCTCTGGGATTCGCGCTGTTGGGGGGTGCGCTGGAACTCAAGGGCGTAATGGGGCGAGGACTGCTCCAGGGGACGTTCGCCGTACTCGCAACCGTGTCGTGGTCGGTCTTCTACCTACAAGACGCCGTGCTCAAAGGACTCCGGCGAGCCAAGTGGGTATTCATTGACAATCTTCTCTACAACCTCGCCAAGATCGCTACGCTCGTGATAGGCGCGACCTACTTGGCCCGTGCAGGAATCGTCGGGTCGTGGTTTCTGCCGACGCCCATCATGATCGCCCTGATCGGCTGGATGATCTTCGGTGTATTCACCCGTCCCGAAAATATCGTGCCCGCCCCGGCCGGAGGAATACGCCTGACGCTGCGGGAAGTTGCGACCTCCGCGGGTGGCGACCATGTCGGTTCGCTCGTCGCAGAAGCTGCCGTGCGGTTGCTCCCGCTGCTCGTAGTAGCCGTGCTCGGCGTGGCCGAGAACGCGTACTTCTACCAGGCGTGGCTCGTTGCGACTCCCATCGCGCTCTTCGCAAGCAGTATGGCGGATTCGTTTTCCGCTGAAGCCGCGACCAACAGGCCCTCAATCGGCCGATACAGTCGTGACATCCTGCGCCACATGGCGCTTCTCATTCTCCCCGTCGCCGCAATACTGGCCATCGGCGCACCCCTCGTCCTCACGCTCTTCGGTAAGACCTACGCCGCGGAGGGAACGGTGCTGTTGCGCTGGCTTTGCCTCTCGAGCCCACTGGTCATCTTCAACGCCTGGTACCTGGCGTACCTGCGGGTAATGGGTCGGATCCAGCGAGTCGTCTGGGTTCAAGTTCTTGCGGCGCTCGTGTTGATCGCTCTGAGCTATCTGTTGGTTCATCCGCTGGGGGTCGCCGGTGTCGGCATCGCATGGTTGGTCAGCCAAACGGCCCAAGCGATTTTCGGTCTTGCCGACGCTCGGGGAGTACTCCTCGGACACGCGCCTGTCGATTGTGGTGGGCCCGACCTGATAGACGGCGCAATCGTTGTGGCACCTCATCTCGACGACGCCGCACTTTCGTGCGGAGGCGGAATCACTCGCCTAGTCGGCGCTGGCATCCCGGTCACGGTGGTCTCCGTCTTCACCGCCGACCAGGCGCCGGGAGTGCCCCGGTCCCCTCTCTCCCGGTATGCGCTTGCGACCTGGGGATCCGGCGACGGCTCGTTCTCCAGTCGCCGAGCTGAAGATCGCGCTGCCATGGGCGTACTCGGCGCACGATTCGAACACCTCGGCCAACTCGACGTCATCTTTCGTCGCTCAAAAGCGGGCGAGCCCCTGTATCGCGAACCTATCTCAGCACCAGCGCCCGATGACGTAGAATCCCTGCTCCCTCGGCTCGTAGCCGCCCTGCGGGATTCGGCTGTGGGAAGCACGCCCAACGCAACGGTATTCTGTCCGATGGCAGCGTACGGCCACGTCGACCACACGCTAACGCGTGAGGCAGTCGAGCAGGTCGTTGACGCCGCACGCATCACCTACTACGACGAATACCCCTACTGTGCACGATGGGGCACAATCGTTGCGGATGCGAGCGGGCCCCACGGATGGCAGCTGCACGGGCTTGCCCTCTTGGCTGCGGAGATTGATGTGCGGATAGCTGCAATCGGCTGCTACGAATCGCAGCTCCGTGGGCTATTCCCCTCTCCGATTGAGCGATTCGGGGCAATACTGTTGCGCCGGGTCCCGGTCGTCGGGCGCATGTGGGTCCCCAGATCCGACGTCGAGAAATCCCGCGCAAGAATGGCCTCGCGAGTCATGATCGATAGCGCCGGCGTCGGTGGCGAACGGTACTGCTGGTCACCAGAGTCGACAACGCCCTTCCCTCCAGCTCCGGGCTAGGAAGCAAGCAACCACGTGCGGCGGCCGTTTAGCCTAAATGAGTCAGCCTAGTCGCGCTGGTAGACCCTAACGTAGTCGACTTTGAGCTCCGCCGGAAACTCCGTGTCGCGACTGGGAGGGCCTGACCATGCGTCCTTGCCTCCGACAGCGAGATTGACGATCAGCACCATCGGAACCGAAGGTATGTTCTCGGTCACCCGGAACCTCTCGACGCCATCCACGTACCAAATCAAGTACTCCGGCTCCCAATCTACAGCGAAGGTATGGAAACCCGCAGACAACTCAGGCTCGGTCGAGACATGAAGCGCCTTGCCTTTCTTCGCGCCGAAGCCGTAGTGCAGGACCTGATAGGCCTGTCGCGGCTCTTGGCCAAGAACCTCCACTATGTCGATCTCGCTGTGGTCTTGCGGAACGGTTGTGGTGAGCCAGAACGCCGACCAGAGGCCGGCCCCCGCGGGAATCTGAATGCGCGACTCTGCATAGCCGTACTTGAGTGCAAGGCTCTTCTCAGTCGTGATCACGCCGGAGCGGTACGGCCTATCAGCCTTCGGCTGAGGAGTCGCCGTGATCGTGAGCACCCCGCGGCCCTGGGCGACAGCGTCAGGCGAGTAGCGCTGGTCCTCTTTAAGGGTGGTGGAACCCCAAGGCATGTCGGAGGTCCACAGCCGCGTGTTGAGTTGCGGTCCGATGAACTCGTCGGCAAATACGAGGTGAAAGCCCGGTCGCGGAGGAGTAGCGCTTGGCTCAAGAGGAATCTCCGGTACCGTCGGTTCCGGGGCTGGCGTCGAGATGATGGTGACTGGTATCGCACTCGGCGAATTTGCACTACCCCGAGTGGGAGTGCACGACAAGACCGACACCGAGAGCGCGGCGATGATCACCACAGCCAGCGTCCCGGCCCTGTCTAGGCTGCACGGCTGCAAGAACGCTTTTCGACTCTGGGTGGACTTCACTCCGAAGCTTCTCATGGTACGCAACTGTACTCCCTCGGCCTTGTCTTGCGCGACCGCGACGCGCACGGCTCACGATGTCGACAAACCGACACCTCGGCGTCCGTGGCTCCGGCCGCATCACCGCACAAATACTGGCTCCATCCAGCCGAAATGGGTTACCATGCGGACTCGGCGCGAAATTGAGAAGAATGTGTCTAACAGTGATACCTGTCACAGACAGGCTGGCAGAACTGCCGTAGGTTCGGCATAGGTGTTGGGGAGTCTAGTATTCGAACACCTTGGGTAGTGACAACTGCATAGCGCTCAAGTAACGGGAGACAATGATCCGTCGGTGATGCTACGGTCACCGAGAGACCGACGGGGAGTCAGTGGTGAGACCGGCCCAAGCATGAATGCGGGCCGGTTTTTTGTATTCTCGTTGTAGCCAGCCGCCCGCTCCGAACAGCAGAGATGCTGTCGGCTCTCGCTTCATTGAGGGCTTGGATACAGGAGGTGGCTCAATGGCACAACTAGCGCTCGAACCCAGGCCCTATCGGCTCCACGCAGTACCGCGCGTCTGCGCAATGGGCCCTGGCCCGCTCAGCGTCATCCATGCAGAAGACGCACCGCGAGTAAGTGTCGTCATCGCTGCTTGGGACGAGGAAGAGAGCCTAGGATACGTGCTGCCCCGTCTTCCTAGGGGCATCCACGAGGTCATCTTAGTCGACGGCAACTCTACCGACCGAACCGTGGAAACCGCACTCGAACTGCGCCCTGACATCAAGATCGTGTTCCAGCCTGGAAAGGGCAAGGGCGACGCCCTGCGCGCCGGATTCAATGCCGCGCGAGGAGACATCGTCATTGCGATTGACGCTGACGGATCTACCGACCCGATTGAAATCCCGGCCTTCGTTGGCGCGCTGCTCGCCGGCGCCGACTACGTCAAGGGCTCCCGCTTCATACCGGGTGGCGGCACCGACGACATGACGTTCACCCGCAAGATGGGCAACCTCGGACTCATGATTCTGTGCCGGATTCTCTTTGGCACACGCTATACCGACCTCAACTATGGCTACACCGGCTTCTGGCTGCGCGAGCTTCACAGACTCGATCTGCGTTCCGATGGCTTCGAGATCGAAACCGAGATGAACATACGAGCAGCCATCGCAGGGCTCCATGTCGTCGAGGTCGCGAGCTTTGAGGGCCCGCGCGTCGGCGGCGTCGCCCACTTGGTCCCACTCACAGACGGGTGGCGCGTACTCATGGAGATTCTCCGCCAGCGGGTTCGTCCAGCCGGCGAGGCTCTTCGCAACGCCGGCCTCACCCCCGTCCCCGATGCCGAGCAGCCCTGCTGACAGAACCACCGTCGGCGTATGATGCTGATGATAATCGGCTTCTGCTGACTGGCGGGCAGACAGTGCGCACGTGCTGCACGAGTGTCTCGGTAATCATCTGCGCATACACGTTGGACCGCTGGAGCGACTTCGTCGCGGCCGTCGAGTCCGTGCGGGCGCAGTCACTGGCGCCGTCGCAGTTCATCATCGTCATCGACCACAACGATGAGTTTCTTTCGCGCGCGCTCGAGACCTTCCCCGACATCACCATAGTCGCGAGCAGCGAGCCGGCCGGGCTGTCCGGTGCACGCAACACGGGGCTTGCCCTCGCGACGAGCGAGATCGTGGCATTCCTCGATGACGACGCAGTCGCCTGTGAGACGTGGCTTTCGGAACTGGCCGGCGGGTATTCGGACGAGAATGTCCTCGGCGTCGGCGGATTCATCGCCCCCATTTGGGAGGGTCCGCGACCCGGCTGGTTCCCCGAGGAGTTTGACTGGGTTCTCGGCTGCACGTACCGGGGAATGCCCGAGGGCACGGCGGTCCGAAACCTCATCGGGGCGAACATGTCGTTTCGACGCGACGTGTTGAACGAAGTCGGCGGATTCAGCGACCAACTAGGGCGAAAGCGCACGGGTGGGTTGGGAGACGAGGAGACTGGAGCCTGCATCCGCGCTTCACAGCGCTTCCCAGGTGGGATCTTCGTCTACGCCGCGCGTGCGCGCGTCGACCATCGAGTTCCGACCTCGCGAACAACCTGGCACTATTTCCGAGAGCGTTGCTTCGGTGAAGGCGTGTCAAAAGCGCAGCTTTCCCGCGCCGTCGGCTCTCGCGACGGACTCGCTTCCGAACGCCGTCACGCACTGGTCACGCTCCCGTCCGCCGTTGGACACGCAATCGGCGCGTTCTTCAGGGGCGACACCGCCGGACTGGCGCGGGCAGGCGCGATCGTCGCCGGGCTCATAGTCACGACATTCGGCTACGTTGCGGGACGGCTGAGGCCGCCACGGGTGCCGGCTGACATCAAGGCGCAGGCGAACGTCTCGGCGGGTGCCGAGCCAGGATCTGGGGACGGCATTGGAGCATCCGTCCGGCTGAGGCTCCTCATGGTCACGCCGCGCTACACCCCGCTCGTGGGCGGCGTCGAGAACCATGTCGCGCAGGTCGCCCGGCTGATGGTGGAAAGCGCCGACGTGACAGTCCTGACCACCGACACGACCGGCGCTCTGCCCAAGTCCGAGATCATCGACGGTGTCACCGTAGTGCGAGTCCGTGCCTGGCCACGCAAGCGAGACTACTACTTCGCACCTGGCATCTATCGCGCGATACGCCGCGGAGAATGGGACCTAGTCCACGTCCAGTCGTATCACACCGCCGTGGCTCCAATTGCGATGCTGGCCGCATTGCGCGCACGTATTCCGTACGTTCTGACATTCCACGGCGGCGGCCATTCATCGGCAACGCGCAACGCGCTGCGCGGTCTGCAGTGGCAGGTGCTGCGTCCGCTACTTGCGCGAGCTCGCAGGCTCATCGCGGTCGCGGAGTTCGAGGCCGAGCGGTTCTCGGCTGCGCTCAAAATACCCCGGGAGCGGTTCGTGGTCATACCCAATGGATCGGATCTGTCCTCTCTTCTGGTTCAGGCCGAGCGCCGCGAAACCGGCGAGCGGCCGGTGATCGCTTCGGTCGGACGCCTTGAGCGCTATAAGGGACACCAGCGCGTGATTGAAGCGATGCCATGGGTACTGCGAGAGCTGCCCGGCAGCTCGCTACGCGTCATCGGGACAGGCCCCTACAAGCCGGAGCTGGAGAGTCTGGTGGAGAAGCTGGGGCTGGGCGGCAAAGTAACGATCGGCGCGATTCCCGGCACGGACCGGCAGGCAATGGCCCAGACGCTCGTGTGGTGCTCGCTTGTCGTGCTCATGAGCGACTTTGAAACGCATCCCCTAGCCGTCATCGAGGCTCTCCAGCTCGGACGGCCCGCGCTGGTGGCCGACACCTCGGGCTTGAGAGAGCTCGCACAGCTAGGCGTGGCCCGAGCGGTCCCCCTCGACCAAACACCAGAAGAGCTAGCTGCCCAGATGCTCGACGCCCTCAACAATCCTCTCGCCACCGCGCCGGACATGTCGGCTCCCACGTGGCCAGAGTGCGCGGCTCGCCTCCTCTCACTCTACAGCGAGGTGCTCGCGCACGACTCAACCGGCGCATATGCGGGCGTTTCCGCGCGGGCACAGGGGTAGTGGTGGACCAGGCAGCCGATTCACGAGCCGCCTTCTTGGCAGAATCCGAGGCGGGAATAGCCTGGACGTCGGGGGCGACCAGGTGGGCGCGAATGGCAATCCCCGCGCTGTTCGCGGCCCTTGGCGTCGAATGCGTGGCGATTGCGAACTCCGCGTCCCGACAGACCGGCGCCGACACTCAGATGATGTGGTGGATCGGGATTCTGTCCATCTTCGTTCCCGCCGCTATCGCACTGCTCTTCGCGAGGGTGTCGCGAATCGAGGCTATCTCGGTCCTGCTAACCGTCGGAGTCGCCCTCTATCTGGTCAAGATCCTTTTTGCTCCCGGCATGATGTGGGGCTACGACGAACTGCTCCACTACCGCACCCTCGACAGTATCTTGAGGGGTCATCACCTGTTCACGACGAACTCCCTGTTGCGCGTTTCACCCTTCTACCCTGGCTTGGAAACCGTTACCGCAGTAATCATCCAGCTCACCGGGCTCAGCCCTATTCAGGCCGCAGGGCTGGTGATCGCCGCAACGCGACTCCTGACCGTAACGTCGCTGTTCCTGGTCTTTGAGCGACTGGCCTCGCCTTCTCGGCTTGCGGCGGTCGCTACGCTCTTGTACATGGCCTGCCCGTCGTTTCTGTACTTCGACGCGATGTACGCGTATGAGTCTCTGGCGCTCCCGCTCGCATTCGCATGCATCTTCGCGCTTCGCACCGCACAGCGAGAGGACGGCCGGCTCCGACGTTCTCTCAACGGTGCCGGTGCTCTTCTGCTGCTGGCGGTGGTGGTCACGCATCACGTCACGTCATTCATCTTGGTCGGAACGCTCGTCGCGTGGAGCCTCGCCGAGTTCGTTCGAGAAACCAGGAGGGAATCGGAGCAGGAGGGTAGTCAAGAAGCCGGCGGCGGCTTGATGCGATGGCGAACACGACTTCGCAACCTCCCCGGCAACGGTTGGGTTCCACTGCTCGGTATCGTGGCGGTTCTAGGCTGGCTCACCACGGTCGCCGAAATCACAGTGGCGTACCTGTTGCCGCAGCTCATGTCCGGCGTGGCCGAGTTGATCCGCATCATCCGACATGAGGGAACGAGCCGAAAGCTCTTCGAGTCGACGGGAGGACATGGCGCCGCAATGCTGGAACGAGTGGTTGGCATCGGTTCAGTGCTTGCGATTCTTCTGCTCATCCCCCTTGGGATGCTCTATCTTCGCAAGCGACGCCCTCTCAGCGTGCTCGGGGCCCTGTTCACGTTTGGATCACTCGCCTACCCTGCGACCCTTGCTTTGCGTTTCACAAAGAGCGGATGGCAGGTTGGCGCTCGCCTCACCGCGTTCATCTACGCACCCCTCGCCTTCGTGATGGCCGCGGGCATCGCGTCGTTCTCCACGCGGAAGACCAGGTTTCCCCGCCTCAACGCACTCGTGATCACGCTGGTCGTAGCGCTCATCTTTGCCGGTGGCATCATCGCTGGAACGTCCCCCATGACGCGGCAGCCCGCCCCCTACGACCCCGGCATTACGAGCGTGCCCTACGACTCTGAATCATTCGCCGCGGCGAGCTGGGTTGCCAAGACGCTCCCATCGGAAGGGCGTTTCGCCGCGGATTCTGCAGAGGGCGCACTGATTGGAAGCGTTGGGCGTCAGTGGCAACTGAGCAGTGAAGATAGCGTCTCCGTCTCGGCTCTGCTCCTAGCTCCGACCGTCGGCGACCGTGAGCGCGCAATCATCAGCCAGGGGCGCGTGGGGTATGTCTTGGCCGATCAGCGCATCATCGGCACGCCCCCCCTCAAGGGCTTCATCTACGAGAAGTGGGAACGGATGGAGTATGACTACGGCTCGTCCGTTGGTTCGGAAACGATAAATAAGTTCGACTCACTCCACGAGGCGAGTAGGGTCTTTGACAGCGGCAACATCCAGATCTTCGACCTGAGCAGACTGTTACCATGACGCGGAATCGGGCCATCTTCCTCATTGCGACGGCTACCGCCATCGCCGGCGTCGTTCTTCTCCTCGCCGAGCAAGGGCCCGTCTGGTTGCGCGTACTCTTTGGGCTTCCGTTCGTCCTACTCCTGCCAGGGCACGCGCTTATGTTGCTTGTTGACCCCTCCGAGAGGCTCGGACGGGCCGAGTGGTTCGCCCTCTCCCTCGGAGCGAGCATTTCGATTACGATTTTCGCGGGCATGGCCTTGGCGACTACGACTTTCGGACTCAACGCCAGCGGCATGATTTTGCTCCTCACGCTACTCACGCTGGCCCTAAGCTTTGCGGCCCGCGCCAAAACGTCTGCCGAACTCCTGGAAGAAGCGCCACCGGCTCGACGAAATCCCGAGTTGCGTGCTGTGGCCAACACACTCGTACTGATGACCTGCGTTCTCTTGGTACTGATGGCGATGACCTCGGGTGTCGGCGCGGACGGCCGCGGCAGCATCGTCCAACTCTGGGGTGTTCCCGCCAAATCAGGTGGCGTTCGCATTGGCGCGAACAACATCAACGCCCCTTCGGACAGCTACCGCGTTGTGATTGAACAGGAGGGCCGACTCATCTCACAACAGGAATTCAACATGCCGGCTGGAGGCAGTCGCGTTTTCGAAATCAAGAAGACAGCGACCTTCACTACCCGTTCGCCGATCACCGCCACGCTCGCCGACCTCCGTGGGGAAGTTGCGACGCGCACCGTCTCGGTGTGGATGAACCGATGAGCATGCCGAGCGTGGGAATCTCGGGAGACGCTGGGTTGCGGATACTTCTCATCAGCCAGTTCTACCCACCAGTGATCGGCGGCGTCGAGACCCACGTTCAGGCCCTCGCACACGGGCTCGCAGCACGCGGACATGAGGTCTGCGTCGCGACACTAGCCACTGCCGAGAATGGGCCCGGCGAGCGAAAGGATGGTGACGTCTTAGTTCGCGCACTTCAGGGCGCCGTCCAGCGGATCGGGCCGCTCTTCACCACCGAGAGACGCCACTCCATCCCGCTGGCCGATCCGGAGGTTGTGCGCGGATTGCGGCGCTTGGCGGTGGAATTCCAGCCCGAAATCGTTCACGCGCACAACTGGCTGGGCCGCTCATACATACCTCTCAGACGCGAGTTCACTGCCCAGTACCTCGTGTCGTTTCACGATTCCGGGCGCATCTGTACGCAAGGTCGGATGATGTATCGCAACGTTGAATTCTGCACCGGACCCTCGACGCCCAGGTGCCTGTCATGTTGCTCGGCCCAGTTCGGCCGCCTGAAGGGGGTCGCCACCTATCTAGGCAACCGGATGGCGCGCGGCGGAGAAGCTGCAGCGGTGGACCTGTTCCTCCCCGTGAGCAATGCAGTCGCTGAATCAAACCACCTTGCCGAGGATGGCTTATCCTTCGCGGTCGTCCCAAACTTCGCCGTCGACGTCGAGCCGAGCAAGCCGAGCAATGACCCTCGTCTCAACGAACTACCGCTCGAACCATTCGTGCTCCAAGTGGGCGACGCCGTGCCCGACAAGGGCATCGGAGTCCTTCTCGAGGCGTACCAGCGCATGGACACCCCGCCGCCAATCGTCCTCATCGGTCGAATCACCGAGGACATGCGCTCAGCGCTACCCAGCGGCGTCACCGCCGTCGGTCCATGGCCTCACGACTTGGTTCTTGAAGCGTGGCGCCGCAGTATGTTCGGGACGATTCCGTCGCTGTGTCTCGACGCCTGTCCGACTGTCACCCTCGAGGCGATGGCTGTGGGCAAGCCTGTTGTCGCCTCCGCACGAGGAGGCCTTCTGGACCAGATCACGGACGGCGAAACGGGTCTGCTCATCCAACCAGGGGATGCTGCCGCACTGGCAAACAGCGTCTCACGACTTGCCTCGGACGCGATTCTGCGAGTCAAGATGGGCCGTGCTGCGCGAGATCGATTTGAATCCAGCTTCCGAGCAGACGTCATTGTCGATCGAATAGAATCGCTCTACTACGAGCTTGTCAGCCATCCGTCTCGATAGAGCTGCGCCTCAAGCGCGCGAATCGCTTCCGGCGCCGAATACTTCGAGTTCTGCGCGTAGCAACGGTAGGCAGACGCTGCTCGCTAGGAGCTGTGGGCTTGGTTCTCCCGCAGCCTCGAGGATGATCTCGAGGTCCTGAGTCGTGTGAGCGAGCCACGTCGCGATACGCAGACGTGGCACATCCTCAACACGAACACCCACCGCCCTCGCGTAGGTGGCCAGACTGCCGAGAAAGGCGCTGCCGCGAGGGTCCGTCGGGTCGAGCAGCCGCCGGTAGCTGCGAACGGCATCGGGTGCTCCAACGGTGCCGTCTGCAACGAAAGCCGTGTTGGCCAGCAGATAGACAAGGTCCACCAATGGGAGACCCTCTTCGACACCGTCCTCCCAGTCAAAGAGTCCGAGAGAGTTTCCCTCCATGACTGCATTCCAAGGCGTGCAGTCGTTGTGGCACCACACGAGGGGAAGGGCATCCACGCCGGAGAGGGCTTCACGAACCGCAGGAGCGAGTTCCTTCTCGCCGAACAGCCCGAGGGCGTCCGAGAGACGCTCCAGCCACGGTTCGACAAGTTCAGGCCACCATTCCACGACCAGAGCGGCAGGGGGACTTCCAGCGAACTCGGCCAGTGCCGCACCCAGCCGACGTGCGAGATCGGGGAATTCGTTCCGACGCGCAAGTGAGTTTAGAGACTCGCCGTCAAGCGCGGTCTGCACGAGAACGGGAAGCCCGTCGCGCTCGTCCCACATGAGTACCTTCGGCAACGCTATCGCGCTGCTGCGGGCCGAGTCGTCCGCGAGGAGCCTCAGCGCGTCGTGCTCCCGCTGAAGAGCTCCGGCCACGGCAGGATTCCGCGGGACCTTGGCCACCCATCTCAGCTCCGGTGAGTCGCTCACAAAGACCAACCAGCTGACCTTGTTCTGAACGAACTCTCCCCCTGCACGCATGACCAAGACCAAGTCGTTCGCCGAAACTCCCGCGCGCTGAGCGATGCCCGCCGTCAACCAGTTCGGGAACTCGACCGGGGCGTCCCCACGGCTATCGCCATCAGATAAGGGCTTGTAGCAGGTCGCGCAGATCGATGGGAAGAGGTCGAGTGCAAACGCAGTATCGAGCGCAAGAGGCAGCAAACCGGTCGCTCCCGAGTGCGCGGCATACTGGGCGATGATGCCTCTGACAATCTTTCGGTAGCCCGGTTTTGCCGATCGCGCCTCAAACCACGCGCGCGCTGAATCGGCGGTGGGAAGCATCCAGTAGAGCCGCACGCCGGTGAAGCCTTCGCGCTCGAGTTTCGCACGGATACGTGCCGGAGCCCCTGGGAAAAGCCCCGACCACTCGGAGTAGCACGCGCCCCCTGGCACAAGCGCCGCGAACCCAGAAGAGACCGTGGCCCTATCGGGCCGCTGCAGCACGGTGAGTTCGCACTGATGCGCGCCCGTCGCCCTGCCATCGACCATCCGCTCGGCGACCAAACGAACTGCCTCCGCGAGCAGCCCCTGAGCAAACATGCCGGTCTTGCCAAGCCGAGGATGCGGAAGCAGAAATCGCCAGTCAGCACGCCTCAACAGTGTGCCGGACGAGACGGCGTCCGTCCCCGTGGAGCCGCGCCTCGAAGCCCGGAAGACGTGCAATGACATCCCTCCGCGTTTGGCCAGAGTGGTTGGTTCGAGCGTCTGAATTCTAGCATTCGGAGATTGCAACTCGCCGCGCCGGATGTCTAGCACTTGCCGACGAATCCCAGTATCCCAACTACGGTTAATGTGTGACGGACGTCACAGAACGAATGCGATTCAAAGGTCAAGGTTCCCTCGGCGGGGCCGATGAGATAGGTGAGCGGGTTCGACGGAGAACCCGAACGCCCACCTAGGAGCATCGGTCTCATGAAGAACATCACACGCCTGATCACTCTGCTAGCAGTCACCACCGCTCTCCTCGCCGCCACGAGTTCGGTGGCGCTGGGCGCATCGACGCTGGTGTACTCGGACGAATTCAACGGTCCGCTCGACACCGCTACATGGGCCAATCGGACGCCGTGGAACACTCGATCCCCCGGGCTTGCCGAACTCGCTTACTACGACGCGAACAATTGCACCTTCGCCAACGGCACGATGACCCTCAAGTCCGAGAACCGCGCTATCAGCACCTACTCCTACGCTTCCGGGATCGTTTCGAGCCTGAACCGCACACGGTTCTCCTACGGCTACTTTGAGATTCGCGCCCAGCTCCCCAAGGGCCCGGGAATCTGGCCCGCGTTCTGGCTCACCAACGACTCCACCCTCGAGATCGACGTGCTCGAGATGCTCGGCGACCGCCCAAGCCGCCTGTACCAGACGCTTCACAAGAACGGCTCGCAGGTTTATCAGAAGGTTTGGGACGGCCCGGACTACTCGGCCGGCTACCACACGTATGCAGTCGACTGGCAGCCCACGTACATCAAGTGGTACGTCGATGGTCAGCTGACCACCACCTACACCGGCGCCATCCCGTCTGACCCGATGATGATCTGCTTGAACACCGCCGTCGGCGGTGCGTGGCCGGGTGCCCCGACAGCCGCAACCACGTTCCCCGTCAACTACGACATCGACTACGTCCGCGTCTATGACAACAAGCCTGTCGCAGCTGCCCCGCCGGTCGTCAACACCGCCCCGGTTGCCAACGCTGACGCCTACGCCACCGCCAACACCACCAAGCTGACCGTCTCGGCACCTGGTCTGCTCGGCAATGACACTGACGCCGATGCCAACACCCTGAGCGCCTCGACGGTGACCCTGCCGGCTCACGGCACGCTCTCGCTGTCTGCAAACGGATCCTTCACCTACACGCCAACTGCCGGCTTCTCCGGCGTCGACTCGTTCACGTACCGCGTCAGCGACGGAACGGCTTACTCATCAGCGGCGACGGTCTCAATCACTGTAGCTGCCGCAATCGTGGCGCCTCCGGTTGTCGCCCCGACGACGCCCGTGCCGACAATCGTGCACAAGGCGCGGCCCGTCTACCGTTTCCTCAACCGCACCACCGACGTGCACTTCTACACGGGATCTGAAGAAGAGAAGCTCGCCGTCACACAGACCCTCTCGTCAACGTATTCGCTTGAGGGAGTAGCCTACACGCTGGATACGGCCTCCGCGGCCAACACTGCCCCCCTCTACCGTTTCTACAACTTGAAGAAGGGCGTGCACTTCTACACAGCGTCGGAAGCGGAGAAGAACCGCCTGATCGACTCGCTCAGCAGCGTGTATCGCTATGACGGCATCGCTTACAACGTCTCCCTCACCCCGAACGGCGCACAGCCTGTCTACCGCTTCTACAACGCAAATCAGGGCGTGCATTTCTTCACCGCGGATGCGGCTGAGAGAGACAACCTCGTAGCCCACTCTGCGAGCACGTACCAGTACGAAGGTATCGCCTATTACTACGCTGCTTCGAAGTAGCGACCGCGAACAATCCGCCCTTGCACACTAGTGAGTAGCTACGACTGGAAGTCCCGTTCACAACAACGAATCTAGACACCAGCGGCGCTCCCGCCATATCGGAGGGCCGCTGGTGTCTGACGCTTCGGTATTCGCTCCAATGCGCTCCAATGCGCTTGCTCCGCGAGTTCCAGAGAAGCTCTCGACGGGCATACACTAGGCACAAGTAGCACCGTCGAGGGGAGCATCCCATGAAGCGCACCATCGTTTCAGCAGCTTTGATCATCTGTCTCGCGAGCCTTGCCCTGTCGATCAGTGGCTGCCAACTCCTCGCGCAGAAAGCCACCGAGGGCGCGCTCAAGAGCGCAACCGGAGGCGCCGTCAACGTAAACGGCGATTCCGTAACCATCAAGGGCAAGGATGGTTCCCAGGCCACCGTGTCCGGCAACACAAAGATACCTGCCGACTTCCCGACGGAAGTCCCCCTCCGCGATGATGGCACCGTGAAAGCAGTCATCACGAACCAAGTCCCCGGCGGCGGCACGTCCTACATGGTCAACATCAGGTTCAAGGTCTCCCAGACCGAGCTTCTCGACTGGTACAAAACCGAGCTCGAAAAGGGCGGCTGGACGATTAAGTCGACCGTGGCAACGGGTGACGGAGGTATGGTCGCGGCCGAGAAGGGCGACCTTCAGGTCAACGTCGTAACCGCGTCGGACAACAGCGACGGCTTCACGTCAGTCATCACCATGCAGGCCGGACCGAAGAACCAGTAGCTCCGCGATCGTGCGCTGTGCGGCAACCTACACCAGCCCCACTGCGCGCCATGCTCCGGCGGCGATGCCGAATGAGGGCAGGTACCACATCACCGCACCGGTCACGTAGATGGTGAGGTCCTTGCGCGCGAAACCACGCAGTTCGCCTGGCGCGCCGAGCATCAGGTGCCCAACCCACGCCGCTACGCCCAAGGCGATCACGAGGGCTAGGATCTGCGCAACGTCGCGCCAGTCAGGTCGCCTGCGAAGCCGTCGCGCCAGCGCGAACACGAGCGGAGCTGCGAGCGCGGCAAGCAAGACAACCATAATCGGCGTCGTGACAGCGCCGTTGGCTGGCTTGAGGAACGAGCTGACCGGCAGAACCGACAGCGACCCCGCAAAGAGAACGGTCACGCCAGCCAGAATCACCAGCGGAAGCATAATGGCCGAGCGCAGCACTACTCGGGGCCACGGATCAGTGCTGTCTGTGAAGAACGTCGCAAACAATCCCAGCACAAAGGGGCCTGCGAACGCCGAGACGTACTGGAAGGTGTATGTCCTAAACGGCAGGGTGCTCATCACTGCGAGCCCTGGAACCAAGAAGGTCAGGATGAACGCGTACACCAAGGCGTAGGTGTCAAAGAAGCGCGGCTCGGTCACAACGGCGATCGGAACTGCAAGGGCCCTATCGGACATGCGTGCCTCCCGGGGCGGTAGCGGACCCCCCGATCGTGCTCGCACATGGACTTCCCGTCCTTGACGGGCGTCAAATCAGTGCGAGCCAATGGCCGGGCGACCACGAGCGCCCGTGCGCAAAGACGCGCTCCCTTCGCAGGAAGCCTAGAAGCCCAGCGCTCCGACGACCGCCAACGGGAAGTACGTCGTGGGTGCTGGAGGCTCGGGATCCTGCGCTTTGCCCGTCCAAGTGCCGCCACTGTATTTGCACCAATAGTCGATAGATTCGTAGCTGCCCGATGCTGAACTCGCTGGCTGCACGACCGCTCTGCCCCACCACTGCCCTTTGTCGTCTTGGGCGACCTGAGCCATCATCACCTCGTAGGGCTCGCCCAATCCGCCCATAAGCGTCTTGGCCCACCCCTTCGCCGCGGTCTTGAGACTCGAGCTCATCGCGGCATCGCTGGCTGGCTTGGCGAACTTCCAGTCCACCTTAGTGGCAAGCTCCTCCGAGAGGCCCGGTACAGCGCTCATAACATTCGTTGCAGACGCGTTTGAGGCGTTGAACGGAGCCACCCACACGGCTTCCCACTCTGGCCCCTTGAAGGCGACAAACTGCCTGGTGCCGCCGGAGACCGTCTCCAAGTCGCCCAGTGCATAGCTTCCTTGAACGTAGATTTGGGAGACCACGAACTCCGAGGTGGTGCCCAGTTTCTTGCGCGCCGCGTCCATCAGCTCCGTGCGCGCTTTGGTGCCTGAGATCGGGCTGGTGATTGGGCTTCCGGACCCGTCCACCGGCGGCATAACAGCCGCCGTGGGCGTCACCGAACTGGACGTCGCGCCCGAAGACGCTCCCACGGAGTTAGTCGTAATCGGCACCTTCTTGGCGCATCCCGCTGACAACAGCGCGGCAAACAGACAAACGCTTACGGCCCCAACGGCCCTGCGGCATCGCTGCATCCTTCTACCTCCCAGTAGATGCGTCACCCGAAGCGATCGGGATCCGGACCAACCCGTTCTCCTGTATCGAGAGTGGCAATGGTCGCCATCTCTTGCTCAGAGAGCACAAAGTCATAGATGGCCGCGTTCTCGGCGATGCGCTCGGAATGTACCGACTTGGGGATCGTGGTGATGCCCAACTGAAGTATCCAGCGAAGTGAGATCTGGGCGGGCGTCTTGCGGTGGCGCTGGGCGATCTCAGCAAGTTCCGGGATAAGGCTTACCCGCCCACGCATGATGGGGGCCCATGCCTGCATGGTAATGCCGTGCGCCCGGCAGTAGGCGATCAGCTCGGGCTGCTGCAGACGAGAATGGAATTCAACCTGGTTGACGGCCGGCGGGATGCTGGCAGTTTCGAGCAACTGGTCGATGTGGTGCGGCAGGAAGTTACACACGCCGATTGCTCGGCACCGGCCGGATGCCTGTATCTGCTCCATCGCCTTCCACGTCTCGGCGGTCAGCTCGGGCATCGCCCAGTGAATCAGGTACAGGTCGACGTAGCCCGTGCCGAGCGCCGTCAGGCTTGCGTCAAATGCGGCGAGCGTCTGGTCAAAGCCCTGCTCGGTGTTCCAGAGCTTCGTGCTCACAAACAACTCTTCACGCGGAATTCCGGTCGCGCGAAGCGCCGCACCAACACTTCGTTCATTGCCATACAGCGCCGCCGTGTCGACGAGCCGATAGCCAATTGACAGTCCATAGGCGACTTCGCCCTCGGCGTCTGGGCCTTCGTTGGCCTTGTACGTGCCCAAGCCGAGGCGATTCATCTGTACGCCAGGAGCAATTTCGGTTACGTCGGCGAGCGAAACGAGCTTCGGGGAATCTATCATTGCGACCACCTCTTCTGCCCCTCAGTGTACTCGCCTGAGAATCCGATGCCGCTGCGCGTGCGCCAGATGCCTTCAGCAACAAAAGTTACAACTCGCGCCCGTGGCTTGTCGGTTGCATACTATGGTGCGCGAACACAAGAGGGGCGCCGACGCACGGTGCCCGACCTCAGGAGGCATTCGGTATGGCGCACGTCAGGTCACTGTTCTTCAAGGGTCCGCTCGACACCGTCGAGAACCGCGCGGTGAAGGCCTACAAGCTTGGCCGCCCGAGCGATGTCATCTGGAACATCACCAACCGCTGCAACCTCCTGTGCGACCACTGCTACATGGCCGCCGACGGACACACGCGACCCGACGAGCTGTCCGACGACGAGACCATCGCCCTCGTGCGCCAGATGGGAGAGCGCGGACTGCCAGCGCTGTTCCTCTCGGGTGGCGAGCCGATGATGCGCTCCAACTTCTGGGAGATCCTCGAACTGGCGCGCTCACTCGACATCCGCGTGACCGTCTCGACCAACTGCACGCTGATGGACCGCGACGCTGCCAAGCGCCTTCGCGCCGCGGGCATCGACTGGATCGCCACCTCGCTCTATGGCCCCGACGACTTCCACGACGCCATGGTCCGCGTGCCCGGTACCCTCCGACGCGTCATCGAAGCTATCAAGGTCCTGCGCGAAGAGGGCGTCGGCGTCGCCATCAAGACCGCTATCAGCGTCGACACCTGGCCCCACATCTACGACCTCATCGCCGAGGCTAAGCAGCTCGACGTCGGACTTCTGTACTTCTGCGACCTCATCACCGCCGGTCGCAGCGAGGGTGAGGACGACGGCCGCATCACGCCCGAGCAGTGGCGCGAGCTAGGCGACTTCATCATCGACGACATTCTCTCGGAGGACAGCACCATGGAGTGGGACATCGGCGCCATGCCGAGCTTCATCCCCTACGTCGCCGAGCAGCTCACCGCGCGCGGCGTCGACGTCTCCAACGGCCTCGAGCGCCTCAAGACCATCTCGGCGTGTCCCGTGGGCAAGGGCCACATGAACATCAACTCCGAGGGCGGCATCATGCCCTGCC
>JBAXEO010000003.1:0-38564 GCA_037140395.1 Coriobacteriia bacterium | reverse complement strand
AAGTACGGCGCTCGCAAGGAACGCACGATCACCGGCATTCGCCGGATCAGCAAGCCGGGTCTGCGCGTGTATGCGAAGAAGGACGAACTTCCTCGCGTATTGGGCGGACTTGGGGTGGCAGTTATTTCGACATCTCGTGGCGTAATGACCGACCGCGTCGCCCGCAAAGAGGGCGTCGGCGGCGAAGTCATCGCCTACATCTGGTAACCGGACGACAGGAAAGGAGCGAAAGCCGTGTCTCGTATCGGCAAACAGCCCATCCCGGTCCCGTCCGGGGTAGAGGTCAAGATCGACGGCTCCACCGTGACGGTCAAAGGTCCCAAGGGCGAACTGACCCAGACCTTCACCGACGTGCTCGCAATTGAGATGCAGGACGGTACTCTGGTCGTGACTCGTCCGGATGACTCGCGCACCGCGCGGTCGCTGCACGGTCTGACCAGGACGCTTGTGGCCAACATGGTTATCGGCGTGTCTGATGGGTTTTCTAAGAACCTTGAGATAGTAGGCGTGGGCTATCGTGCGATCCTGAAGGGCTCGGACTTGGAGCTGCAGCTTGGCTTCAGTCACCCCGTCGTCATCACGGCGGAGCAGGGCATCACCTTTGAGGTTCCACAGCCGACCAGAATCACCGTTCGGGGCATCGACAAGCAGCAGGTCGGTCAGGTTGCCGCGGACATTCGCAAGTGGCGCAAGCCCGAGCCCTACAAGGGCAAGGGTGTGCGTTACGAGGGCGAGCGCGTGCGTCGCAAGCTGGGCAAGGCTGCCAAGTAGGTGCTGTGTAGTGATCCGGCCCGCCGGCCGGTGAGATCGAGGAGAGTAGTGAGCACATGGACAAGCTGAAGGCGAAGCAGGCGAAGCTCGAACGCCGGCAGCGCAGGGTACGTGGCAAGGTCAGCGGCACCGCCGCGCGTCCGCGTTTGCGCGTGACCCGCACCAACACCAATATCTACGCGCAGGTTATCGACGACGTCGCGGGAACCACCTTGGTTGCCGCCTCCACCGTCGAGACTGAGGTGCGCGGCGATCTGAAGAACGGTGCCACGATCGACGCTGCGCGCGTGGTCGGCGAAACTGTTGGCCGCCGCGCGGCTGAGGCGGGCATCACCGAGGTCGTATTTGACCGCGGTGGTCGCCTGTATCACGGCCGCGTGAAGGCTCTGGCGGACGGCGCGCGCAGCGCCGGCCTCGAGTTTTAGGGAGGATGAACATGGCGCGCAGGGAAAGTTCTGCCTCCGATCTTCAGGAGAAGGTTGTCTACATCAATCGCGTTTCGAAGGTCGTCAAGGGCGGCCGTCGTTTCGCACTGACGGCGCTCGTTGTCGTCGGCGATGGCGCGGGTAACGTTGGCGTCGGCATGGGCAAGTCCCAGGAAGTGCCGATCGCCATCAAGAAGGGCATCGAAGACGCCAAGAAGAACATGTTCAAGGTGCCGCTGACCAAGCACAACACGCTGCCGCACGCCATCGTCGGAGAGTTCGGAGCAGGTCGAGTGATGCTGAAGCCGGCATCGCCTGGTACCGGCATCATCGCGGGCGGTCCCGTTCGCGCGCTTCTCGAGCTCGCTGGCGTCAAGGATGTGCTCTCAAAGTCGCTAGGCAGCGACAACGCGCTGAACATGGTCAAGGCAGCCGCCCAAGGGCTACAGTCCCTTGCCAGCCCTCAGGACATCGCCCGCCGTCGCGGCATGACCGTGGGCCAGATCTACGGCTGGGAGGAGTAACCCATGGCAAAGAAGCCAGCCGAGAAGCAGCTCAAGGTTACCCAGATCAAGAGTGGGATCGGTTTTCCTGCCGACCAGAAGCGTACGGTTCGCGCTCTTGGTCTCAAGCGGATGAACGACTCAGTCGTTCAGTCGGCCTCGCCCGCGGTCCTCGGAATGATTTTCAAGGTCAAGCACCTCGTCAAGGTCGAGGAGCTCTAATAGGAAACACGGATTGCCACTTTGGCCCGGCCACGTGTCGGGCCTTGGGCATCTGATAGGATTCTGCTCGGTGAAGTCAGTCGGCGGCGAGCGGCCGGCAGCGAAAACGCAAGAAATGCGGTTTCGTCCAGCGAATGAAACGGAGCACTACGCATGCAGATTAACGACTTGTTCCCCGCCCCTGGTTCCCGCAAGCCCCGCAAGCGTGTTGGGCGCGGTAACGGAAGCGGCCACGGAAGCACTGCCGGTCGAGGCGACAAGGGTCAGGGTTCGCGAGCTGGCGGCACCAAGGGACCGGGCTTTGAGGGTGGTCAAACCCCGCTGGCCATGCGTCTACCCAAGCTCCCGGGCTTCAAGAACCGCAACCGTGTCGAGTATGCGGTAGTCAACGTATCCCGCCTCGACGAGATCTTCGCCGAAGGCGACATCGTTGACGGTGAATCGCTTCTCGCCAAGGGCATCGTCAAGTCCGCCACCGCCCCAATCAAAGTACTCGGCGATGGCGAGCTGCAGAAGAAGCTCACCGTGCGCGTGGACAAGGTTTCAGCCCCCGCCAAGCTCAAAATCGAGGCAGCCGGAGGGACGGTCGAGGCGTCGTGCTAACAGCGATCTCCAATGCGTTTCGGATACCGGAGCTGCGTCGCAAGATCATCTTCACCTTGGCAATGATCGCTTTGTACCGACTGGGTGCCTATATACCAGTGCCAGGTGTCAACTTGGATACGGTCAAGCAGCTCATCACCGACAACGCCACCCTTGGACTTCTGGGCATGTTCTCGGGCGGAGCGCTTGAGAAGTTCGCTGTCTTCTCGCTGGGCATCATGCCCTACATCACTTCTTCGATCATCATGCAGCTTCTCCAGGGCGTGATTCCCAAGATTGAGCAGTGGCAGAAGGAGGGCGAGAGCGGGCAGCGCAAGATTACCCAGATCACGCGATATATGACGCTGGGCATCGCGCTTCTCGAATCATTCGGCCTTCTCACCGTGTTCCGCACCGCGCTGCCGGCCACAGGCTCGGTCCCCGCGTGGTTTACCAACCTCGTCATCGTGGTCACGCTGATTGCCGGCACGGCCTTCATCATGTGGATGAGTGAGCTCATCACGCAGCGCGGCATCGGCAACGGAATGTCACTGATCATCTTCGCGAGCATCGTGGCGCGGTTCCCGCAGGCCATCGTTCAGTCGATCACCTTCAAGAGCGGCGTCTTCACTCTGCTGCTCTTTGTCATCACGTTGTTCGTGATCGCCGCAATCGTCACCATGGAGCGAGCACAACGCCGCATCCCGGTTCAGTACGCCAAACGCGTTGTCGGACGCAAGGTCTACGGCGGCTCTGGCACGTACATCCCGCTCAAGATCAACGGCGCCAACGTTGTGCCGATCATCTTCGCGTCGGCCATCCTCTTCTTCCCGCTCCAGATCGCCACGATCACCAATATTCCGTGGCTGATCACCATCGGCCAGTCGCTGTCGCAGGGACCGGTCAACTGGGTCGCCGAGTTCGTCTTGATTGTCTTCTTCACCTACTTCTACACAGCGCTGGTCTTTAACCCCATCGATCTGGCCGACAACCTCCGCAAGAATGGTGGGTTTATCCCCGGAGTACGTCCGGGCTCTGCCACGGTCCGCTACATCGAGAACGTGCTCAACCGGATCACTCTTCCGGGTGCACTGTTCCTCGGTACCATCGCGGTTGTGCCGACCATTCTCTTCACCGCAACCAACGACCCGCTGGTGCGTCAGTTCGGCGGCACGTCGATTCTGATCATGGTGGGCGTAGCGCTCGAGACGATGACTCAGCTCGAGAGCCAGCTCAAGATGCGACACTACGAGGGCTTCTTCAAGTCCTAGGAACGACGGTCACGCGAAGGACCCGGAGGTTGGCATGAACATCGTCTTGCTCGGAGCTCCCGGTGCTGGCAAAGGCACCCAAGCCAAGATGCTTACCGAGAAGTTCACTATCCCGCAGATTTCTACGGGTGACATCCTCCGGGCCGCTGTGGCCAACAGCACCACTCTCGGCCTTGAGGCCAAGAAGTTTATGGATGCCGGGGAGCTTGTTCCGGACAGTGTCGTCATCGGACTGGTCAAAGATCGTCTCGCCGAGGACGATACGGTACCCGGGTTCATCCTGGACGGGTTTCCCCGAACCGTCGCCCAAGCCGAGGCACTCGATTCCGAGCTCGCCTCACTTGGCAAGATGATCGAGGCCGCGGTTGCGGTCGATGTGGATCCTGAGATCATCGTGGCTCGGCTGACTTCGCGGCGCACCTGTCGTGTCTGCGGCGCGATCACGAGTGTCTCGGCGGGTGCTGTTTGCCCCAAGTGCGATGGCGAGCTCTACCTTCGAGACGACGACAATGAGACGACAGTTCGCAACCGCCTCGAGGTCTATGCCCGTTCAACCGCGCCGCTCGTGGACTACTACCGCGAGAAAGGCGTGCTCCATGAGGTTGATGGGGATCGCGCGGTCGAAGTCGTCTTCGCCGAACTGCTAACGGCGCTGGGGGTCTAGTCGCTTCGTGATCGTTCGCAAGTCAGCCGCTGAGATCGAAACCATGCGAGAGGCTGGCCGCGTCAGCGCCCGAGCCCTTCGGATGGTGGGCGAGGCCGTCGCCCCCGGGGTCACTACCGCCGAGCTCGACGAGCTGGCCGAAACGATCATTCGCGAGGCCAACGGCGTGCCTGCGTTCAAGGGCTACCACGGGTTTCCCAAGACGCTATGCACGTCTGTCGGATGTCAGGTTGTGCACGGGATACCGTCGGCGTTGACCCGCCTGCTCGAAGGTCAGATCCTCTCCGTGGACGTGGGCGCCATTGTTGATGGCTACTACGGTGACAACGCTTGTACATTCGCTGTCGGTACCATCTCCGAGGAGGCCCAGCGGCTGCTCGATGCCACCAGGGCTTCGTTGGCCGCTGGAATTGCGGCAT
Organism: Coriobacteriia bacterium; assembly: GCA_037140395.1. Taxonomy (GTDB): domain Bacteria; phylum Actinomycetota; class Coriobacteriia; order Anaerosomatales; family JAAXUF01; genus JBAXEO01. Next base: position 33,707 of record JBAXEO010000003.1, on the reverse strand, counting down.
CAATTTGCGGCAACCACCTATTCGATATCGGTGCTGCCGTGCAGGCGGTGGCTGAGGAAGCCGGTTTCTCCATTGTCCGCGAGTACGTGGGCCATGGGATCGGCCGAGCCATGCACGAGGACCCCAACGTCCCCAACTACGGTACGCCCGGGAAGGGGCCGCTGCTGGCTGCGGGAATGGTCTTGGCGATCGAGCCGATGGTCAACGCGGGCCTAGCAGCCGTCGAGTCGCTCCCTGACGGGTGGACCGTCGTGACGAGGGACGGATCACTATCTGCGCACTTCGAACACACGGTGGCCATCACCGAGAATGGACCGCTAATCCTGACAGCCGAGTAGGCCGCGGGGTTGTCGGCTTTGAGCGGGGCAGGAATAGTTGGACGCGCCAGCAGTACATAGGATAAGATGTCCACTTGCGATTTCCACATTGTGAGGAGCACCCTTTTCGTGGCAAAGCGGGACGATGCAATTGAACTCGAAGGAACGGTTGTCGAGCCTCTACCTAATGCGATGTTTCGCGTAGAGCTGGAGAACGGACACAAAGTTCTCGCACACATTTCCGGCAAGATGCGTATGCACTACATTCGCATCCTGCCCGGCGACAAAGTGGTCGTTGAGCTTTCGCCCTACGACCTCACTCGGGGGAGAATCACCTACCGCTACAAGTAGTTTCGTTTCTGTCCGCTAGCTAGTGGACACTCCCGGTAGCGTGTCACCGGGGCCTATGCATGGACAAACCACGCCTGCGGCTGGGTGTGCAGATAGATCGATTCACGGTGTTGAAAGGAAAGAACGATGAAGGTACGACCTTCAGTAAAGAGAATGTGTGACAAGTGCAAGGTGATCCGGCGCCATGGCCGAGTCCTCGTGATCTGCGAGAACCCGCGCCATAAGCAGCGTCAGGGCTAGGAGGGAGCACGAGTGGCCCGAATCGCAGGCGTCGACCTCCCGCGCGAGAAGCGCGTTGAGATCGGCCTGACCTACATCTATGGCATCGGTCTGACCACCAGTCAGCTCGTTGTCCGCGAGACCGCTATCGACCCAGCTACTCGCGTGCGCGACCTCACGGAAGAAGAGGTTGTGCGTCTTCGCGAGTACATCGACAAGAACCTCAAGATCGAGGGTGACCTCCGTCGCGAGGTATCGCAGAACATCAAGCGCCTCATGGAGATCGGCTGCTATCGCGGTCTTCGTCACCGCAAGGGGCTTCCCGTCCGCGGCCAGCGCACGCACACCAATGCGCGCACCCGGAAGGGCCCGCGTCGCCAAATCGGCGCGAAGAAGAAGGGCAAGTAACCGATGGTAGCTAAGAAGAAGAATGTCCGGACCCGGCTGAAGCGCTCTGAGCGCAAGAATATTGCCGTCGGTCAGGCGCACATTAAGAGCACGTTCAATAACACCATCATCAGCATCACTGACCCTACGGGCAACGTGATCTCCTGGCAATCGGCCGGCACAGTCGGGTTCAAGGGCTCTCGCAAGTCCACCCCATTCGCCGCGCAGATGGCCGCCGAGGCAGCTGCAAAGATGGCACAAGAGCACGGCCTGCGTAAGGTCGCCGTATTCGTCAAGGGCCCGGGTTCGGGCCGCGAGACCGCTATCCGCTCGCTGCAGGCCGCTGGCCTGGAGATCTCGAGCATTCAGGATTGCACGCCGGTCCCGCACAACGGTTGCCGTCCGCGCAAGCGTCGTCGCGTATAACCCGGGAGGATTTGTACCTATGGCTCGATACACCGGGGCGGACTGTCGTCTGTGCCGCCGTGAAGGCATCAAACTGTTCCTAAAGGGCGATCGCTGCTACTCCGACAAGTGCGGAGTGGAGAAGCGCCCGTATCCTCCTGGTCAGGCCGGCAAGAAACGGCCGCGTGACTCGGAGTACCGTGTCCAGCTGCGCGAGAAGCAGCGGACCAAGCGTATCTACGGCCTGCTCGAGAAGCAGTTCCGCGGCTACTACGTCATCGCGTCTGCCCAGAAGGGCATCACCGGTGAGAACCTGCTGCGTATTCTCGAGAGCCGGCTGGACAACGTGGTCTATCGTCTCGGCTTTGCCAAGTCTCGCGACGAAGCAAGGCAGATCGTGCGCCACGGCCACATCACCATCAATGGCAAGCGCGTTGACATTCCTTCGTACCGAGTTCGTCCGGACGAGGTAGTGGCCATTGCCGAGAAGTCCCGCGACTTGATCGTCATCAAGACGGCGCTTATCTCGTCTGAGAAGATCGAGGTTCCGGGTTGGCTTGAGGTCGACATCGAGAAGTTGCAGGGCAAGATCCTTTCGCTTCCGTCGCGTGAGCAGATCGACGCACCGGTCCGCGAGCAGCTTATCGTCGAGCTCTACTCGAAGTAACCGTACCTCACAGCCAAGGAGGCTACTGGATGACAGAGTTCATGAGGCCAGAGGTAACGGTCGATCTCGACCAGGTCGACGCTCGTGTTGCGCGTTACGTGGTCGAGCCGCTCGAGCGCGGTTTCGGCTACACCTTGGGCAACTGCATGCGTCGTGTGCTGCTCTCCTCTCTTCAGGGGGCGGCAGCCACTTCTATAAGGATCGAAGGCCAGCAGCACGAGTTTGCTTCAATCGAGGGCGTTCGTGAGGACGTCACCGACATCGTGCTCAACGTGAAAGGCCTTGTTTTCCGAGAGACCGGGATCGGCGCGGGCGACGCAGTCGCTACGCTGTCGGTGTCTGGTCAGACCGCTGTGACCGGCGCGGACCTCAAGGTCCCTGCCGAGTTCGAGCTGGTCAACCCGGAGCACGTCATCGCGCACCTGAACAAGGGCGCGAAGCTTGAGATGGGAATACGCATCGGCGTCGGCCGTGGGTACGTCTCGGCGGATCGCAACAAGCGCGTCGAGGATCCCATTGGGGTCATCACCGTCGATTCGCTGTTCTCTCCGGTCACTCGGTGTACCTACGTCGTGGAGAACACGCGCGTGGGTCAGCGTACTGACTACGACAAGCTCACTCTTGAGGTCGAGACCAACGGCGCCATCGACCCGAGCGACGCGGTGGCACGTGCTGGGCGCATTATCGACGAGCACATGATGCTGTTTGTCGACCATGCGGCCACTCCCTTGTCGGAGGAAGGCATTTTCGCCGCGGCCGTTGATGAGGGCGAGAGTGTGCTCGACACGCCTATCGAGGAGCTCGACCTTTCGGTCCGCTCCTACAACTGCCTTAAGCGGCAGGGTGTCAACACCATCGGACAGCTGAATGATTGCTCGGAGAACGACCTGCTCAATATCCGTAACTTCGGTGCGAAGTCGATCGAAGAAGTCAAGGACAAGCTCCAGCAAATGGGCTTGGGCCTGAAGCCTTAGTGGGAGAGCGCAGACCATGAGACATCAAGTAAAGGGCCGTAAACTGGGAACCGACGCGAGCCACACCAAGGCGATGCTCAAGAGCATCGCTGGCGCGCTGTTCATCAGCGAGCGGATCAAGACCACCGAAGCGCGGGCCAAGGAAGTTCGGCCGCTCGTCGACAAGGTCATCACCTGGGCGAAGAAGGGCGATGTGCACTCGCGTCGTCTTGCAATCGCGGCCATCGGTGACAAGGAACTCGTCGCAAAGATCTTCAACGATCGCGAGCGCTACGAGGGTCGTCCGGGCGGCTACACCCGCATCATGAAGCTCGGCCCGCGCAAGGGCGACTCGGCACCCATGGTCATCATGGAGCTCGTCGACTAGCTTGCCCGCAACTGGGTTGGGTGCTAGAGCGTTAACATGAGAGGGCCTCCTTCAGTGGGGGTCCTCTCTTACTGTCGCGCGACGCCTCGGGGAGACAAACGCACCGTGATCAGCTTTTTCGATGTTTGCTTCTCCTACCATGCCGCGGGCAAGCCGCTTCTGGCCTTGCGCAGCGTGTCGCTTGAGATTGCTCCCGGTGAGACGGTTGCGGTTCTAGGCGCCAATGGCTCGGGCAAGTCGACGCTGGCTCGGCTCACCAACGGGCTGTTGCTGCCCGACTCCGGCACGGTCACGGTGGATGGGTTCGATACGGCCGATGGGTCGCTCACTCGGGAGATCCGCGAGCGGGTCGCAATTGTCCTGCAGCATCCCGACGACCAGATCGTGGCGACCACCGTTGAAGACGACGTGGCGTTTGGGCCCGAGAATCTGGGGAGGCCGCGCGACGAGATCCGCCGGCGTGTCGACGAGGCGCTCGCCGCGGTGGGGCTTGTCGGCCTCGAGCGTCGCGAGCCCCACTTGCTCTCCGGTGGTCAGAAGCAGCGGCTCGCCATTGCCGGCGCGCTGGCCATGCAGCCGGAGTACCTGGTGCTCGATGAGCCGACGTCCATGCTCGACCCTGAGGGTCGCCGCGACGTAGCGGCGGTTATCGAGCGTCTCGGCCGCTCGGGCAGGGGGATATTGCTCGTCACGCACGATCTAGCCGAGGCGGCCCGAGCCGACCGAGTTGTCGTGCTCGACCACGGTGTGATCGTGTTCTCCGGACCGGCCGATGTGCTTGCCGAGCAGACCGAGCTTCTCGGCGAGTGTGGCCTTGAGGTTCCGCCGTTTGCGCTGCTCACAGCTCACCTTCGCGAGCTCGGGATTACCTTAGCTCCGGGATTGCCCGAGCCTGAGGGTCTGGTGGACGCGCTATGTCGCTGACGCTGGAGGGCATCGGCTACACGTATGCCGCGGGGACTGGCTACTCGCAGCGAGCGCTGGAGTCGGTGTCGCTGTGCGTCGCACCCGGCGAGATCGTCTTAGTTCTGGGCGCGACCGGCTCGGGCAAGTCCACGCTGCTGCGGATTGCGGCCGGTCTCCTCGATGGAGCCGAGGGTAGCGCCACCATCGACGGGGAGCCGCTTACGCGCAAGACCGCGCGCGGGCGCGTCGGGATGGTGTTTCAGGACGCCGAGTCGCAGCTGTTCGCCGAAACGGTTGCGGCCGACGTCGCTTTCGGTCCGCGCAACATGGGCCGCTCCGAGGCTGAGGCGGATGCGGCTGCGAGCGAGGCGCTCGTCAGCGTCGGCCTGCCACCTGCGGAGTATGGCGAGCGGTCGCCGTTCTCGCTGTCAGGTGGCGAGGCGCGGCGTGCTGCAATCGCGGGCGTGCTGGCGTTTGCTCCTCGCTATCTGCTGCTCGACGAGCCGACCGCCGGTCTCGACGCGCTGGGCCGTCGCGCAGTGAGCGCGATCGTCTCGGAAGCGCGTGGTCACGCGGGCATCGTCGTCGTGAGCCACTCGGCCGAGGAGTTCCTAGGGGTTGCCGACCGCGTGCTCGTTCTCGCCTCTGGGCGTGCGGTCTACGACGGTCCCGCTGCCGACATCATCGCCGAGCCGGCACCCTTCGCTGATGCGGGCTTGCTCGCGCCCGACGTCCTGCGCGTCCAGATGCTCGCACGCGCGCGCGGCCACGATGTCGGGCGGTTCACTCTCGACCCTGCGCGCGCAGCAGCATCGCTGGCTCGTGTCTTTGGGAGCGCGTGATGGGAATCCCGGTCCCCTTTGGGCAGTATGTGCCGATAGACTCCCCGGTACACCGACTGGAGCCGCGCGTGAAGCTTGCGCTCGTAGCCTGCTACACAGTGGTGCTGTTTGCCTCGGCAGGTTGGTCGGGACTGGGACTGGCCACCGTGCTTGTGGTGCTGACGCTGTTGCTCTCGCGGGTACCGTGGCACCTCGCGTTGCGCGGGCTGCGCCCGGTGGCGGTGTTGCTGCTGCTCACCGTGACGATGAACGCTCTGCGCTGGAATCCGGCCGACAGCCTCTTGCGGCTCGGGTCGCTCGGGATCAGCCGTGCCGGGCTGCTGACAGGCCTCTACTTCGCGGCGCGCATCATCCTGCTGGTTACCGGGACATCCCTGCTGACGCTGACCACGTCCCCAGTGGCGCTGACTGACGCACTCTCGCGACTCATGATGCCGCTGCGCCCGCTTCGCTTTCCCGTCGACGACGTCGCGATGATGTTCTCCATCGCCCTGCGATTCATCCCCACCACCGCCGAGGAGGCCGAGAAGATCGTCGTCGCGCAGGCCGCGCGAGGTGCGCGCTTCGACGAGGGGGGAGTGCTGCGCCGAGCTCGCGCTTGGGTTCCGGTGCTGATTCCCCTGTTCGTCAACCTCTTTCGCCGAGCCGACAACCTGGCTCTGGCCATGGAATCTCGCTGCTACACCGGTCAACGTCGTACGCGCTTGCACGCCTCGAGAATGCGCGCTTCCGACTGGGCGACGCTGCTGGTGGGCGTGACCGTCGCAGTCTATGCGACGATAGTGCTCTGAGAAATGATTGGGCTGCGGCCCCAAGGAGACGAGATGCAACCCTGCACGGTAAGGTGCCGCAACTAATGGGATCGAACCTCGGTTTCCCGGTGATCGCTCTGACCGTCGCCTACGACGGCGCGCGGTTCTCCGGCTTCGCCCGCCAGATCAACGCGGTAACCGTGCAGCAGCGCCTTGAGGAGTCGCTGGCCATCGTGCTCCGTCGCCCGCTGCTCATCGCCTGCGCTGGGCGGACGGACGCCGGCGTGCACGCCTTGGGGCAGGTGGTGTCGTTCCCCTTCGAGGGCCAACGACCGGATCCTGAGATCCTGCTCAAGTCGCTCAATGCGATGACGCCGGGAATCGTCGTGTCTGAGGTGCGGTTCGCTCGTCCGGGCTTCTCGGCAAGGTTTGACGCGAAACGCCGAGAGTATCGATACCGACTCCATGCCGGACCGGTGGCGCCCCTGTTCACGGCACACGTGGCGTGGGGGATTAAGAAGCCGCTCGATCTGGACGCAATGCGCCTTGCGGCGGCTCTGCTCGTCGGCGAACACGACTTCCGTTCGTTTTGCGTGACGAACTCAGCGATTGGCCAGCGGACTGTGCGCCGAGTCGAGACCATCGATATCGCCGAGGAGTGGATCCTGGGCGAGCGGTGCCTGACAGTCCGCGTGGTCGGCAACGCATTCCTTCACTCGATGGTCCGCACCATCGTCGGGAGCCTCGTCGAGGTCGGAGTGGGGCGCTACGAACCCAGCTGGGTGGGGGAGGCACTGGCGGCCAGGCAACGTGATGCAGCCGGGCAGACCGCACCCGCACGCGGGCTCACACTCTGGTCGGTCGACTACCCCGATGACGTGTGGATTGACGAGGGAAATGCTTGAGCGCGGACTCCGATTCGCTCGACTCTGACGGTGGATGGATACGCCCGGAGGCGTTTGTTGACGCATCCGCAAGCCGCAGCTACTATGTGAGGGTTCGTTTCAGAGGCCCCGTGAAGGTTCGATTCGAACATCGGAAGCAATCGTTTCGTTGGAGGACTTGTGAAGACCTACCACGCTAAGCCCCATGAGGTTGAACGCGAGTGGCTCATCATCGACGCCACTGACCTCGTGCTCGGCCGGCTTTCCACTCAGGTAGCTCAAATCCTGAAGGGCAAGAACAAGCCGCAGTACACGCCGCACGTCGATACCGGTGACTTCGTCGTCATCATCAACGCCGAGAAGGTTCGTATGACCGGCAACAAGGCGAACACCAAGATGTACTACACGCACTCCGGTTTCCAGGGCGGCCTCAAAGAGGTCTCCTTCCAGCGCATGCTGGCCAAGCACCCGGAGCGCATCATCGAGAAGGCCGTCAAGGGCATGCTGCCCAAGAACACGCTCGGCCGCGCGATGAACCGCAAGCTCAAGGTGTACGCAGGTCCGAACCACCCACACGCTGCGCAGAAGCCGCGCGCGATCACCCTGGAGGCCTAAGGCATGGCTGTTGAGAAGAAAGCTGTCTACTACGGCACCGGCCGCCGCAAGACCTCGGTCGCTCGCGTCCGCCTGGTCCCCGGCACCGGCCAGATGACGGTCAACAAGAAGACCGGACTCGAGTTCTTTGGCCGTGCTGCACTGGTGAACTTCGCCGAGACTCCGTTCAAGGCCACCGAGACTTCGGAGCGTTTTGACGTAATCGCTCAGTGCCACGGTGGTGGCGTCTCCGGTCAGGCCGGCGCTCTGCGCCACGGCATCGCACGTGCCCTGCTCGAGGCCAGTGACGAGTACCGCGGCGAGCTTAAGCGCGCCGGTTACCTGCGTCGCGACCCACGCATGGTCGAGCGCAAGAAGTACGGCCTGAAGAAGGCTCGCAAGAAGCCGCAGTTCTCCAAGCGCTAGGCGCTGGCGGCACACTGCTCGAACCGATCGGGGCTCGCCGCACGCGCGGCGGGCCCCGTCTCATCTGTGAGGGGACTCGTATGACACGGCTCTTCGGCACCGACGGCGTCCGCGGGATCGCCAACGCCCAGCTCACTCCGGAGCTTGCATTTCGGCTGGGGGAAGCGGCTGGTCACTTCCTGGGAGAGAAGGGCCGCGGCAGAATCGTCGTCGGCCGCGATACCAGACGCAGCGGAGAGATGCTCGAGGCCGCACTGGTCGCTGGCATCTGCTCGGGCGGTGCCGACGCGCTCGTGGCCGGAATCGTCCCCACGCCGGCGGTCGCGTTGCTCGTGCGCGAGCTCGAGGCTGATGGTGGCGTCGTGATCTCGGCGTCACACAACGCACCCGAGTACAACGGCATCAAGTTCTTCAGCCGAGAAGGGTTCAAACTTCCCGACGAGGTCGAAGACGATATCGAGACGTTCTGCTCGTCGGAGCGCGACTACGAGCGGCCGACCGGCGGCGGCGTCGGGATCATTCGGCAGGTCGAAGACGCGGTTGAACGCTACATCGAGCACTGCGTGGCTACGATCGGCGTCGATCTGAGCGGGCTGACTATCGCGGTGGACTGTGGCCACGGGGCGGCATCCGTCGCGACGCCCGAGGCGCTGCGACGGCTCGGCGCGAAGGTGATCTCGGTCAACTGCGACTGGGACGGCATGGATATCAACGTGGGATGCGGTTCCACCAACCTCGCGCCGCTGTGCCAGATTGTTGCCGATAATGACGTTGACTTCGGCATTGCTCACGACGGTGACGCTGACCGCGTCCTTGCCGTGGACGAGACTGGAGCCGAGGTCGACGGCGACGCCATTATGGCCATCTGCGCTGCCCACCGAAAAGCACAAGGCACGCTGCCACTGGACACCGTTGTCTCGACGGTCATGTGCAATTTGGGCTTTGAGGTGGCGATGCGCGAACTCGGCATCACCGTGATCAAGACAAAGGTGGGCGACCGCTACGTCCTAGAGCAGCTCCGCACGTCGGGCGCCGTCTTGGGCGGGGAGCAGTCGGGCCACATCATCTTCCTGGAGCACAACACCACGGGCGACGGCCTCGTCACCGCGCTGCAGGTCGCCTCGGTGCTTCGCGAGACCGGGTTGCCGCTCTCCGAGTTGCGAGCCGTGATGCGCCGCTACCCGCAGGTCCTCGTCAACGTCCCCGTCGCCGATAAGCATCGCCTCGGCACTAACGCCGACATTGCCGAGGCTATTCGCGAGGCCGAAGCCGAGCTCGGCGAGAGTGGTCGCGTGCTGGTGCGGCCGTCGGGCACGGAACCGCTCGTGCGGGTGATGGCAGAGGCGCAAGACGAGGAGACCGCCTCGGCGATTGTGGCGAGGCTGGTATCTATCGTGACGGCCGAGCTGGGTTGATGTCGGTGCCCGGGCGCATCGAGTTTCCAAACGGATCGCTCTCAGAAGAACAGATCGCCGCTGTCTTCTCGGCGATTCAGTCCGATGTCACCTTCGTCGATGCCGACAACATCGTGCGGTACTACTCGGAGTACCGCATCTTCGACCGCACGCCGGAATGCCTTGAGCAGGATGTGCTCGAGTGTCATCCGCCGCGCAGCAGGTCGGGAATCGAGCGCCTCATCGCCGAGTTGCGCGATGGGTGGCGTGACGAGGCCGTGTTTCTCGAGATGAAAGCCGGCAGGCAGGTCAACGTGCGCTACATCGCGCTGCGCGATGCCGGAGGGTCTTATCTCGGCGTGGTCGAGATCGCCTCATGGGCCGACGGTGAACCGCAGGCAGGCTAGGAAGCCTTGCCGATCCCACACCGTGGTTCGGCGCTCACTCCCCTCGCGTGACGAGGCCACTCTCTGCCCTCGACTGCTACACTAGGACTGAGTAGGAACCGCAGAGACGAGGGAGCTGCCTGCCGAGAGAAACCGCACGATGAAGCGCCGGGACTGGCTGCATTGCGAACACGTGCGTCAGTTGACGAGGAGAGAGCCCATCGAACGATTCGGCGGATGGCTCTCCGGCCCTGATCGGGGTCGAAACGGTGTCGACAAAGCCCGCAGGTGACTGCGGGGACAAAGCGACATCGAACCGGTTGTTCCACCTCTCAGGGGAGTATCACCCCGGCCCGGCCCCACGATTTAGGTCCCGGGCTTTTCGCGGCACATCGGCCGCACGTACGACACACCCCTCGGACTTGGAGGTTTGTCCATCTATGTGTGGAATTGTCGGATACGTTGGATCGCGCAGGGCCAGTGACGTGCTCGTCGGCGGTCTTGCTCGGCTTGAATACCGTGGCTATGACTCTGCTGGTGTCGCGATCATCGAAGGCAGCGACTTAAGCGTCACGCGCCGCATCGGTAAGCTCATCAACCTGAAGAACGCGCTTGAGAAGTCGCCTGTGGGCGGAAACGTGGGCGTAGGGCACACGCGGTGGGCGACGCACGGCAAGCCCAGCGAAGAGAACGCCCATCCTCATATCGACTGCTCGGGGCGTATCGCGGTCGTGCACAACGGCATCATCGAGAACTTCATCCAGCTTCGCGAGGAGCTCAAGGCAACCGGGCACATCGTCCGCTCTGAGACCGATACCGAGCTGATCGCGCACCTCATAGAGAGCTACTACGAGGGCGACCTCGTAGGTGCGTTTGCCAAGACCATCAAGCGTTTGGAGGGTGCCTACGCCCTTGGCGTTGTGCATCTCGACCATCCCGACATGGTGCTGGCATCTCGCCAGGAGTCGCCGCTCATCATCGGCGTCGGTGAGGACGAGAACATCGTCGCAAGTGATATCCCCGCCGTGCTCGAGTTCACCCGCGAGATCATCGTCTTGCACGATGGCGAAATCGCGATTGTGACGGCATCCGGGGTCGATGTGGTCGACCTTGAGGGCGGCGCTGTCGAGCCCGAGATGATGCACGTAGAGTGGGATCTCGACGCCGCCGAGAAGGGCGGCTATGAGGACTTCATGCTCAAGGAGATCTACGAACAGCCCAAGGCGATTCGCGACACCCTGCTTGGCAGGATGGGCGACGACGGCTCCATTCAGCTATCCGAGCTCGAGATGACTCCGGCTGAGATTGCGTCGATGGGCCGCGTCTACATCATCGCCTGCGGGACGTCGCTGCACGCGGGGCTCGTTGCCAAGAGCCTCATCGAGCAGTGGGCCCGCATTCCGGTCGAGGTGCAGTGCTCGAGCGAGTTCCGCTACGCCGACCCCATCGTCGACGACGAGACACTCGTGGTTGCCATCACGCAGTCCGGCGAGACGGCCGACACGCTGGCTGGCGTCCGCGAGGCACGTGAGCGCGGCGCCAAGGTCATCGCGATCACCAACGTGGTGGGAAGCCGCGTCACGCGCGAGTCCGACGGCGTGCTCTACACCCACGCTGGCCCGGAGATTGGTGTCGCCGCCACCAAGACCTTCACTTCGCAGATCGCCGCACTGACGGTGCTCGCCCTCAAGCTCGCGCAAGCCAAGGGCACCCTCTCCTCCGAGAAGGTCGGCTCGCTGTGGTGCGAGCTCATCACCATCCCTGACATCGTGGAAGCTGAGCTTCAGGACCTGACAGCGCTTGAGGAGTGCGCACAACAGTGCGTCCACGCCACAAGCTCGCTGTTCCTCGGTCGAGGCATGGGCGTTCCGGTAGCCATGGAGGGGGCGCTCAAGCTCAAGGAGATCTCCTACATCCACGCCGAGGCCTACCCCGCCGGCGAGATGAAGCACGGCCCGATTGCGCTCATCACCGATCAGGTACCGGTCGTGGTCGTCGCGACGCAGGGACGAACCTACGAGAAGGTCGTGAGCAATATCCAAGAAGTGCGCGCGCGCGGCGCTCAAGTCATTGCCATTGCGACCGCCGGTGACGAAGACATCCGGCAACACGCGGAGTTCGTGCTCCACGTGCCGGCGACCAGCGAGGCCCTCTCGGCAATTCCGGCCACGATCCCGCTCCAGCTGCTGGCCTACCACATCGCCAAGCTCAAAGGATGCAACGTCGACCAGCCGCGCAACCTGGCCAAGTCCGTGACGGTCGAGTAGCCCATGATTACCGGACTGGGCGTAGACATCGTTGAGATCGAGAGAATGCGGGCCGCCATTGAGCGCAGACCGCGGCTGAAAGAGCGGCTGTTCTCGGCCGAGGAGCGGGCGTACTGCGACAAGCGGGGCCGCCCCGAGGTGCACTACGCGCTGCGCTTCGCCGCCAAGGAAGCCGTCCTCAAAGCCCTAGGGACCGGATTCGCGGGCATGAAGTTCACCGATGTCGAAGTCTCACGCGAGATGAGCGGGCGTCCCGTGCCCAAGCTTTCCGGCCGAGCAGCCGAGCGAGCTGCTGAGCTCGGCATCGTCGAGATGCATCTGTCACTGTCGTTCACGCATACCACCGCCGTTGCCTCTGCAGTGGCGATTACTGAGGGGTCGCGGCCACGGAAGGACGAGCGGCCCGATCCCAAGGCTGAGCTGGCCGCCTCGTTTAAGGAAGCGCGTGCGCTGCTTGACGAGGTCGGGTCCGAGGGTACTGACTAGATAGCGTGAAAATGCGGGCCATCCGTTCTCGCGGATTGCCCGACCTGGTCCCGAGGAGCTGTCATGGTTCGCGCACTCACAGCTGAGCAGGCACGGGCGGTCGAGGCGGCCGCCGTCGCGAGGGGAGCCGACCTCGCGACGCTGATGCGCGCGGCTGGGGGTGCTGTGGCTGCTCACGTCATGGCCGAGGTGCCCGAGGGGGACGTGGTCGTACTCGCTGGGCACGGCAACAACGGCGGCGACGGTTGGGTTGCGGCTCGCAATCTGCTCGCAGCTGGACGAAGCGTTCACGTGGTCTCGATGGCAGAGCCCGGGTCTCTCGGCGGCATCGCTGGCGAAGCGGCTCTCGCAGCTATCGCGGCGGGCGTCGCATGGCGAGTGGCCGACGACCCCCTCGGTGCGCACGAGCTGGCAGGTGCCGTCGTCGTGGTGGATGCGCTGCTCGGCATGGGTGCGTCCGGCCCGCTGCGCGCACCTCTGGACGTGTGGGTCGAGGCCGTCAACCGGTGCAGTGCCTACGTCGTTGCAGTCGACCTGCCGACCGGTGTGGATGCCGACACTGGAGAGGTTGCTGGAGTCGCTGTCCAAGCCGACAGCACGGTCACCTTCACCGCTTTCAAGCGGGGACTCGTCGTCTACCCTGGTGCCGGATTCTGTGGCGACGTCGTTGTCGCCGACATCGGCATCGATCCCGCGCATGCCGACATTGATGGGGCCACCGAGGTCTGGTCGGCTGGCGAGTATGCCGCGCTGTTGCCTCGGCCGCGTGTCGATGCACACAAGAATGATCGCGGTCGGGTGCTCGTGATTGCGGGCTCCGCGACCTACCCGGGAGCCGCCGTGTTGGCGGCGCGAGGGGCGCAGAGGGCGGGCGCCGGCTACGTTGCGCTCGCGGTGCCCAGCTCGGTCGTGCCTATCGCCCAGGCTCATCTGCTCTCGATTCCGGTCATCGGGCTTCCCCAAGGCCGCGGCCATGCGTATTCATCGGCGGCGTTGGACAAGGCGCTGCAGCTGGCGCGCGACTACGACGCGGTCGTGCTCGGCCCAGGGCTGACGCTTGCTGACGGAGCCGTCCTGACCGCTCGGGGAATCGTCGAGAAGCTCAGGCGGCCGCTGGTTGTTGACGCCGACGGGCTCAACGCGCTTGTCGACGCGCATCAGCTTATCGAGAAGCGCACTGCCCCCACCGTGCTGACTCCGCATCCGGGGGAACTCGCGCGGCTGCTCTCTACCACCGCCCAGAAGGTGCAGTCCGATCGACTCACGGCGTCTGCCGTACTCGCGACTCACGACACAGCCGTCGTGCTCAAGGGGGCCGGTACGGTGATCAGCGGTGCGGGGAGGCAGATCGTCAACACTTCTGGCAGTCCGGCTCTTGCAACGGCGGGCAGTGGCGATGTGCTCTCGGGCATCATCGGGACCTACCTCGCGCAGGGACTCTCGCCTCTGGAGGCCGGGGCCCTGGGCGCCCATGTCCACGGGCGAGCAGGTGAGGCAGCGGCCTCGGTGCTCACGCCCGTCTGCGTTGCCGCCGAGGACCTCATCGACTACCTGCCGACAGCCGTGGCCGAACTGCTCGGACTGTGGTGACAGCCACTTTGTAGCGCGCGACTGCGCGGTGCTCAACGAAACCGGGAGGTTTCCAGCGTGACAAAGAACCGATGGTCCTGGGCCGAGATCAACCTGGAAGCAATCACCACCAACGTTGCGAATCTCAAGGCGCTCACAAAGAAGGGGACGCTGTTCATGGCCGTCGTCAAGGCCGACGGCTACGGCCACGGCGGTGTCAAGGCCGCTCGGGCGGCGCTGAGTGGCGGTGCCGACCGATTGGGTGTCGCGACGATTGCCGAGGGGCTGGAGCTGCGCAAGGCCGGCATCTCGGCTCCCATCATGCTTCTCTCCGAACCACCGGAAGCGGCGATTTCTCTGTTGCTCGAGCATGAGTTGGTGCCGACGGTGACCACCCGGGAGTTCGCTGTTGCTCTAGGCAAATGGGCGGCGGCTCAGGGCAAGGTGGCTCGCTACCATCTCAAGGTGGACAGCGGTATGAATCGCATCGGTGTGTTCGCTGCTGACGCGGCGCAGTTTGCGCGCGGGCTTGCGGATTTCCCCGGGCTGGAGCTCGAGGGCACGTTCACGCATTTCGCGACCGCCGACGTGCCGGGTGACTGGGAAGTCGAGGGTCAGTTCGAGCGGTTCTGCTTGGCGATTGAGGAGATGCGGACTGAGGGCGTGAATCCGGGAATCGTGCACGCTGCCAATAGCCCCGCCACCATCCTGTACCCCCAGACGCATCTGGACATGGTGCGCTGCGGACTGTCGATCTATGGCCTCTATCCGTCACCAGCTACGAACGACTGCGTAACGCTTGTTCCGGCTAGGTCGGTCAAGGCGCGAGTGACGCTCGTCAAGCGGGTCGGGATGGGCGAGAGCGTCAGCTACGGCTTCACGTGGACAGCGGCTGCGCCGACGGTGGTTGCGACGCTTCCGCTCGGGTATGCCGATGGGGTCCACCGCGCGGCATCCAACGAGTTTGCAGTCCTGCTCGGCGGGAAACGCTGCCGCCAGATCGGTCGGGTGTGCATGGACCAGCTCATGGTCGAGGTCCCGCGCGGCGTCGAGGTGTCGCGAGGCAATGAGGCGGTGATCGTTGGTGAGCAGGGCGGCGAGTGGATTGCCCTTGAGGAGCTCGCCGAGGCCGCTGACACCATAAACTACGAGTTGACCTGCGCTTTTGGCATGAGGCTTGAGCGCGTTTACCGCTAAGCCGTCGGACTGCGGTAAGATTCTCGTGAAGGGGAATTAATTCGCTCCATTTCTCGGCAGGAGTGGTTCCCCTTTATGCCGAAACAGACACCGAGGCGTAAATTGTCGCTTCGTTTGCTGCGCCGTAACACCCGTCATCGCACCCAGGAGGATTCGCCGTGGACGAAAAGGTCGTCGAAGAGATTCGAATGCACAAGGAGACCATCGCCACCGACTCGAACACTCCGCTTCACCTCATTCGCGAGAAGGAGCTCGAGATTTCGGGGCGCGTTTTGGCCGCAAAGCGGGAAGCCGACGAGATAGTGACTGCGGCTCGCAAGAAGGCCGTCGAGTTGGTAGCCAAGGCCGAGGCCGAAGGTGGCGCCGGGGCCGCGGAAAGCGAGAAGAAGATTCTCGCGGGTGCCGAAGAAGAGGCGGTCCGTCTTCAGGCGGATGCCGTGACCGAGGCAGCCGGCCTCAAGGGTCAGATTGCCGCGCATCGTGCAGAAGCGGTGCGTCTAGTGCTGGACGTCGTGACCACTATTTAGGCTGGTTGCGATGCGGACTACGATCCCCAGGGGAGGGTGGTCGATGTGCTTGTTCCAATGGCTAAGGTCGAGATAATAGGCCCCAAGAGCCTGTTTCTCGACGTCGTGAGTGCGCTTCACGAGCAAGGCAAGATACATATTGAAGATCTCTCAAAGCGAATCGCCAGTGGCGAGGTCGCTCTGGATCGCATGGAGATTCAGGGAGATGAGATTAAGGTATACGACCAGCTCGACGAACTGCTGATTCGCACTCGCGCCATCCTCAAGACCCTCAACGAGCCCGAGGATGGCGTCGATCCCAAGGCGCGGGTCATCGAATACGAGCGCCTCTGGCATCTGGCACCCCCGGAACTTGCCGACGAGATCTCCTCGGTGATTGCCGACGTCGAGGAGAAGACCGCAGACCTTGCGGCGCTTCACACGGCCGCCGAGGGCGAGGTCGCGCTTCTGGCGCGCTACGAGCCCATTCTCGGCAAGATCCAGCCACTCGCCAAGCAGCTCGTCGTGACGGGTGCGTTTGATAGCGTCGCGCTGCTCGTCGAGCGCCGCTACAAGGCGGGCCTGGAGCACTTGCAGACAGAGCTGGACAAGGTCACCAACTCGCAGTGTGAGATTCTTTCCACCGACATTGATGAGCAGACGACTGCTGCAATCGTGGTCTATGCACGGCAGTATGCCGAGCCGGTCCACAAGTTCCTCGCGATGGAGAACGTGAACCAGATTAGGCTGCCCCAGGACTTCCAGGACATGCCGCTAGACGTCGCCTACGAGACCATCCACCAGCGCCGAGCAGAACTTCCGGCAGAGCTCGATCGAATCCGAGAAGAACTCGACGAGATGTCGCTCAAGTGGTTCACAAAGCTCACCACCGCACGCGACGTACTCACGGACCGCATCGACGAAATTGTGGCGATCCCGCAGTTCGGGCGCACCGAATACGCATTCATGATCGACGGCTGGATTCCGGTCGCGGACATGCCTGAACTCGACGGCATGCTTAAGACACAGTTCGGCGACGAGATCGTAGTCAGCCAGCTGGAGATCGACGAGAAGGATTTTGAGAACGCACCCATCGCGCTGCAGAACGCAGGCTGGGCGGCTCCGTATCAAGAACTCATGGGGTTCATGGGCAAGCCAAAGTATGGCACCTACGACCCAACTTGGATGCTCGCGATCTTCTACCCGCTGTTCTTCGGGATGATCGTTGGCGACATCGGCTACGGGCTTGTCATGTTGGGCACCGTGATCTGGCTGCGCATGAAGTTCAAGGAAAACAGCGGAGTGCAGCTCGCAACGGCGATCCTCGGCCCTGCAGCCACCAGCGTTATCATCTTTGGGTTCGTCTACGGTGAGTTCTTCGGCAACCTGCTCGGGCCGAAGTTCGCCAATGTCATCCAGCCGATCTGGAGCGTGAACGGCAACTTTGGCGCCGGCTATCCGGTACCTGCCGGCGCGCGCGTGATGCTTCCGTTCGAGCGCACCCAGAAGGAAATGCTGATCACGTTCCTGATAATCGCAATCGCTTTGGGAGCGTTCCAGGTGATTTTGGGTCTGTGTCTCGGCATCTACAACGGTCTGAAGACCAAGCACATGTCGCATGTCTATGAGAAGGGCGGCATCCTCGCCTTCGTCATCGGATTCGCGGCACTCGTACTCATGATCGTCTTCGGTGCGGTGCTGACCTCAAACATCGGAACGACCGGGGCCTACGTTCTCCAGGCAATCGCAGCACTCGTCCTGTTCTTGGGCTTCGCGTTTGCGATCAAGGGCGGTGGGATTGTCGGCGCCATTGAGTCGATCGGCGCCCTGTCTAACATCGCGAGCTATCTGAGAATCATGGCTGTCGGCCTCGCAGGAGCGATTTTTGCCGAGGCAGTCAACAAGATCGCGGCCTCGATGGGCAATCCCATCCTCGGCCTCATCATCGCTGTCCCGCTGCAGATGCTGAACTTCGTCATCTGCGCATTCAGTCCGAATATCCACGCAGTGCGTCTTAACTTCCTCGAGTTCTTCGGGAAGTTTTACGAGCCAGGTTCCAAGGACTACAAGCCGTTTCAGAAAACCGGAGGGGAGAAGCGCGCATGATCAGCAAGAAGGTCGCGAAGTATGTGTTCCTAAGCACGTTTGTCGGAGTACTGGCTATACCAGCAGTTGCGTTTGCACAGGAGGCCGCTGCCGTGGCACCAGTCACGATGGCCGGAGCCGTCAAGACGCTAGGCGCCGCACTCTGCATGGGTATCTCGGCGATTGGCGCCGGCTGGGCACAGGCCAAGATCGGTTCTGCAGGTCAGGGTACCCTGGCTGAGCGTCCGGAAGAGCGCGTCTTTGTACTGACGCTTACGGCGCTCCCGGAAGTCATCGCCCTGCTCGGATTCGTTATGGCCATCATCCTCAACGGCTAGCACGACGGGACACTGACCAGTGCGACCCGTTTTGTCTGTCCTAGAGAGGGCGACCCATGGCAATTGATGACATCCTGAGAGCCTTAGATGATCAGGCACAGGCAGATTGTGAAGACATCGTCGGGGAGTCTCGCGAGCATGCGAAGCTCATCGTCGAGGAGGCCGAGCTCCAGGCTCGTCAGATTCACGACACCTTCGTCCACCAGGTCGAGCGTGTGGCGACTCTGAATGCCTCTAAGAAGATCAATGCGGCACGTCTTGCTGCCAAGATGACCGTATCTACGGTCAAGGGCGATGCCGTGGCAGGAGTTTTTGCTGACGCTCGCGCCCAGCTTTTCTCGGCGCGCGACTCGGGCTATGAGGCGCTTTTCGCCGCGCTTGCGGCTGAGGCGTTTGCGGGTGCGAGTGGACCGGTCAAGGTGCATACAGCATCCGCCGACACCGCTCTCGCCGAGAAGGCGAGTGCCGCTGCGGGACTGTCCGCAGAGGTGCTTGGCGATATTGAGTCAGCCGGCGGTCTCGTTGTTGACACCGGTGGCGGAAAGATCATTCGCCGAAACACGCTAGAGGATCGTCTCGACCGTGCAAGCCAGTTTGTCCAAGCCGACGTAGCGAGGGTCCTGTTTTCATGAGCAAGGCCGTCATTCAGGCAGGCAACAGAGCCGTTCCGGAGACCGACGCGGGCTATGCCAACGCGCGGTTGCGTGGCATGCGCGCGAACTTGCTCCCGTTGGAGTTCTACAACCGTCTCATCGATGCGAGCGACGTGACCCAGGCGGTCAAGGAGCTCATGGGCACTGAGTACGAGCCCGACCTCGAAGCTGAGCTCGTTCAGGGTCGCAACGCGGCCGTGATCGATAAAGCACTCAAGGACAACATGGTTCGGGCGTATCGAAAGGTGCTCCGGTTTCTCAACCCTTCGGCTCGGGCCCTGCTCTCCACGCTTCTAGGGCGCTGGGACGTCTTCAACATCAAGACCGTTCTACGCGGCGCTCACAACAGCGTGCCTCTTGAAGAGGTGAAGGAGAGTTTCTTTCCGGCTGGCTATCTGAGCGAGGGCGAACTCGAGGCACTCGCGCAGTTCAACGATGTCGGAGCTGTGATCAACACCATGGCGATGTGGGGGATGGTCTACGCACCGCCGCTGCGGCGGGCCTTCCCGGACTACACCCGGGACGACGACCTCGCACCGCTGGAGCTGGCGCTCGACCGGCAGTACGCCGCTTGGGCATCATCGCGCCTCGTGGGAGAGTCGGCCGACGTCGATATCGCTCGACGAATCCTTGGAATGCAGATCGACACTGCGAACTTGGTCATGGTGCTTCGTCTGCTCAAGGCCGACACCGGTGCCGCGAAGGCCGAAACGTTCTTCCTAGAAGGTGGTCGCACGATTCGCAAAGACCTCTTCTTGGAGTTGGCGCGCATGTCCGATGTGGATGAGGTGCTCGATCGGCTCAAGAGAACGCCGTACGCGGCGGCTCTCGACGAGGCGGCACTCAAATATCTCGAAAGTAACTCGATCACGGTGTTTGAGCGGGCGCTGGAGGAGCAACTCATGCGGCGCGCGCTGATGGCAGGCGTTAAGGACCCGCACGGCGTTGGGGTCGCAATCGCCTACCTGTATGGCAAGCAGAACGAAATCACCAATCTGCGTATCGTAATCAAGGGCATCGCCGTAGGAATGCCGGCGGACCGGGTGAGAGAGGAACTGATCCTTGTATAGGCTCGTTGTGCTCACCGATCCTGACACCGCTGACGGGTTTAGGCTCGCAGGCGTGGATGTCGAAGTCATTGACAGCCCGGAGACGGCGCGACGGACTCTCACCACGTTGCTCGACGATGATGCCACCGGCATTATCGCCATCAATGAACAGCTGATGTCCTCGATTGACGAGCGCATCCAGAAGAAGATCGACTCCATTTACCGGCCGATCGTAGTCTCCCTGCCGATCAGGGAGAAGCTTGAGATGGGCGAGGATCACCGCGCCTACCTCTCGAGGCTCATCAGGCGAGCAATCGGCTTCGACATCACTCTTAGGCGGGGATGACATGATCGTCGGAACGATTGCGAAGATCACCGGCCCGGTCGCGGTCGCGGACGGCATGACCGGTGCCCGCATGTACGACATCGTCCGTGTCGGCAACGAGGGCCTCATGGGTGAGGTCATTCGTCTCGAGAACGACACGGCGACCATCCAGGTGTACGAGGATACGTCAGGCCTGAAGGTCGGCGAGGTCGTTGAATCAACCGAGGGCGCTCTGATGGTCGAGCTAGGCCCCGGGCTGCTTACGTCGATCTATGATGGCGTCCAGCGCCCGCTGCCGGTAATCGCCGAGCAAAGCGGCGACTACATCGAGCGCGGAACCGTTGCCTCGGCACTGGACCGAGACAAGCTGTGGGCGTTTACGCCGGTTGTCTCGGCGGGTAGCGACATTGGGCCCGGAGACGTGATTGGTACTGTGCCTGAGGGCCAGACCATTCTGCATAAGGTTATGGTTCCGCCGCTGGTCAAGGCCGGCAAGCTCGCGAGCATCGTGTCTGCTGGCGAGTACAACGTGGATCACGTGGTCGCCACGATGGAGGACGGCACCGAGATTCGCATGAGCCAGCGCTGGCCTGTGCGCCAGGGTCGTCCCTACATCCGCAAGATGGACCCGACCACGCCGTTCACCACCGGCATGCGAATCCTAGATACGTTCTTCCCCATCGCCCTGGGCGGCAACGCGATCATCCCGGGCGGGTTCGGCACGGGCAAGACGGTTACTCAGCAGTCGCTGGCCAAGTGGGCCGACGTCGACATCATCGTCTACATCGGTTGCGGAGAGCGCGGCAACGAGATGACTGAGGTGCTCACGGAGTTCCCGCATCTCGACGATCCGCGTAACGACGCTCCGCTTATGGACCGTACGGTGCTCGTTGCTAATACCTCGAATATGCCGGTTGCGGCGCGCGAGGCTTCGATCTACGTCGGCGCGACGCTGGCAGAGTTCTACCGCGACATGGGCTACAACGTCGCCATGATGGCCGACTCCACGTCTCGCTGGGGCGAGGCGCTCCGCGAGGTGTCTGGCCGACTCGAAGAGATGCCTGGTGAGGAAGGCTACCCAGCATATCTGGCGACTCGTCTTGCGGCTTTCTACGAAAGAAGCGGACGCGTTAAGCCGCTCGGCAGTGACGACGACGAGCGAATCGGCTCGGTCACGATGGTTGGCGCGGTTTCACCCGCCGGCGGCGACATGTCTGAGCCGATGACGCAAAACTCACTGCGAGTCACGGGTGCGTTCTGGGCACTCGACACCGGACTTGCTCACCGCCGCCACTTCCCGGCTATCAGCTGGACCAAGAGCTACACGCTGTTCCTGGGTCAGGTTAAGGGCTGGTATGAGAGCAACGTCGCACCGGACTGGCTTGAGCACCGCGACCGCGCGATGTCGATCTTGCAGAAGGAGACGGAACTCCAGGAGATCGTACAGCTGGTCGGTCCGGACGCGCTGCCCGAGTCCGAGAAGCTGATTCTCGAGATCGCGCGGATGCTTCGCGAGGACTTCTTGCAGCAGTTTGCTTTTGATGAGGTCGACGCGTACTGCCCGCCCGACAAGCAGTACTGGATTCTCAAGACGATTCTGACCTTCAACGACGCGGCCACCGGCGCTCTTAACCGGGGCGTGGCACTGCGCGAGATTCTCGACCTTCCTGTCCGAGATGCAATCGCGATGCTCAAGACAACACCGCACGAAGCATCGCTCGTCAAGATGCGCGAAATGACCAGTAAGATTGGCGAAGACATCGCTGGAATCGAGGTGTACTAGAAGTGCCGAACGATACCCGCGTTGAGGAGGAGCCAAAGCGCTCTTTGCTCTCTACTGACTACCGCACGCTGAGCTACGTCACAGGACCGCTCATCTTCGTGCAAGACGTCGAGAACGTCGCGTACAACGAGATGGTGTCGATCCTGATGCCGGACGGTTCGCGCCGCTCGGGACAGGTGTTGGAGATTTCCGGGCGCACGGCTGTCATCCAGGTCTTTGAAGGTACGGCTGGCACTGATATCGCACGAACCGAAGTCCGGTTCCTCGAGGAAGTCGCCAAGATCGACGTCTCCATCGACCTTCTGGGCCGCGTACTCAACGGTACCGGCAAGCCGATCGACGGCGGTGCACCGATCATCGCCGAGGCTCGCCTCGACATCACCGGCGCACCGATCAACCCGTACGCTCGCGAGTTGCCTGCCGACTTCATCGAGACAGGTATCTCGGCAATTGACGGACTGACTACGCTCGTGCGTGGGCAGAAGCTGCCAATCTTTTCGGGCTCAGGCCTTCCCGCCAACGAGCTCGCTGCGCAGATCATCCGCCAGGCGCGCGTCAAGTCCGGCGAGCAGTTCGCCGTCGTGTTCGCCGCCATGGGCATCACCAACCGCGAGGCGGCCTATTTCAGGCAGCAGTTCGAGGACACGGGCGCTCTCGAGCGCGTTGTATTCTTCCTGAACCTCGCCGACGACCCCACAGTCGAGCGTCTTCTCACTCCGAAGGCCGCGCTCACCGTCGCGGAGTACCTCGCGTTTGAGAAGGACCTCCAGGTCCTCGTGGTCCTCACCGACATGACCAACTACTGCGAGGCGCTCCGCGAGGTCTCCACCGCTCGCGAAGAGGTCCCTGGTCGCCGAGGGTTCCCGGGCTACATGTACACCGACCTTTCGACCATCTACGAGCGCGCCGGCCGCATCAAGGGCCGCAAGGGCTCGGTCACTCAACTCCCGATTCTCTCCATGCCTGACGACGACATCACGCACCCGATTCCTGACCTCACCGGCTACATCACCGAGGGCCAGATCGTGCTTTCTCGGCAGCTCCACCGTCGCGCGGTCTACCCGCCGATCGACGTGCTGCCGTGCCTCAGCCGCCTGATGAACCTCGGTATCGGCGAGGGCAAGACCCGCGAGGATCATCGAGCGGTCGCCAACCAGATGTACGCCGCATACGCGCAAGGTCGCGACCTTCGCAAGCTCGTCGCAATTGTGGGCGAAGAGGCGCTGTCCGACGTCGACCGCAGCTACCTGCGCTTCGCCGACCAGTTCGAGGAGCGCATCGTCGGCCAGGGCCAAGAGGGACGCACCATCGAAGAGACGCTCGATATCGGCTGGGAGTTGCTGGCCGGTCTGCCCATGAGTGAGCTCAAGCGCGTCCGTGACTTCATCGAGAAGTACCACCCTGACAACGTCAACACCGCTGTCGAGGCGTCCAACCCCGATGTCGCTGCTGTGAGCGTCGCGCCAACCGTCGATGAAGAGCCCGACGCCGAGGCGCAGGAGAGCTAGCATGGAAGAAGTACGCCCTACACGATCAGAGTTGCTCGAGCGCCGGGCGCAGATTGGCTTGGCGCAGCAGGGCATGGATCTGCTCAAGCAGAAGCGTGACGCGCTGCTCATCGAGTTCATGGGCGTTATGGACGAGACGCTGCGCCTCTCTGATTCACTAGGCAAGACGGTGCGTGAGGCGCAGTACTCCCTTGCCGTTGCCCAAGCTGTCGACGGAACCGTCGCGTTGCGCTCGGCAGGTTTGGCCACGCGGGGCGAGATCGTCGTCGACATGACCGGTACCAAGATCATGGGCGTGTCGGTGCCAGTCGTGACCAAGGGCGACAGCCCGCTCAAGTCGTCCTTCACCAGAGGCTACTCGGTCACCGGTGTTTCATCACGAGTCGACGAGACCGCCGAGAAGTTCGAAGGCATCCTCGATGTCATCATCGAATACGCCGACATCGAGACGCGACTGAAGCGTCTCGGCGAAGAGATCAACAAGACCAACCGCCGAGTCAACGCTTTGGAGCAGGTCACGGTTCCCGCACTCCAAGAACAGGTGACCTACATTCGCCAGACGCTCGACGAGCGTGCCCGAGAGGACCTCTTCCGCCTGAAGAAGGTCAAGAAGAAGATCGAGAACAAGAAACGCGCCGCCGCAGCGGCCGCTGCGATCTAACGCAGCGGCCGGCGGTACGCGTTCGGTCGGATTCTATTCGGCGACTGTTCCCTCGTACGGAGCCTCGGCGTCGATAACCGCACGGACTTCGCGCAGGATCTCGATGTCGCTGCGTGCGTGACGGCGCAGCTGGCTGCCGAGCGTCAGGATCTTGATGACGTCGCGCAACGTGAGGCGCCCAAAGGGCAGGCCATCCCAGTCGCTGTGCGCGACGTAGGCCCAGACCTCGCCGAGCACCCACTCGAGTTCTTCGATCTCCTCGGTAGTGAGCTCGCCCCACGAGGGGCCGAGACCGTGGCGGATGTGCTGCACGGCGCGCTCGACCGCTTTGACCTTCTGGAGCTTGAACGCTCTGATACCGAGATCTTCGTCTGATACGTCCGGACGGTTTGTGCCCATGTCGAAAACACCTCCTGCGAACTCTTTCGACATCGACTGGGGCGTCCCTGCGCGGCCGAGTGCACAGAGAGCACGGCGGAGCGCAGGTCACGGCCGCGCGAGGGCCTCCGGCGCAGGTGATGGGCTAGAATGGAGCAGTTGTGTCATCGGTTCGCTGGCGTGGGAACGCCGCAGGGACCGTCCAAAAGAAATGGGCAGCGCATGGAGTTTTCCGAGGTCATCGCCAAGCGGCGTAGCGTACGCCACTTCAACAGCAAGCTCGACGTGCCCGACGAGGCGATTCGCGGACTGCTGGAAACAGCGGTTGCCGCACCGACTGCCGGGAACATTCAGCCGTGGCGCTTCACCGTCGTTCGTTCGATTGAGGCCCGTGAACGGCTCGCCGGTGCGCTCCATCAGCGCTGGGCCACGACGGCTCCCGTCGTGATTGTGGTTAGTGTGGATCCGAGGCCGTGTGCCGCGCGCTACGGCGAGCGGGGCG
Source organism: Coriobacteriia bacterium (assembly GCA_037140395.1). Classification (GTDB taxonomy): domain Bacteria; phylum Actinomycetota; class Coriobacteriia; order Anaerosomatales; family JAAXUF01; genus JBAXEO01. Next base: position 8,529 of record JBAXEO010000003.1, on the reverse strand, counting down.
AGCGGCTCTACTCGATCCAGGACACCTCGGCTGCCGTGGAGAACATCTTGTTGGGAGCGGTGGACCGAGGACTGTCGTCGTGCTGGATTGGCGCGTTTGATGCCGTCGCCGTACGTGGCGCAATCGGCGTCTCCGAGCACTTTGAGCCAGTTGCGATTCTTCCGATCGGCTATTCGGCCGAGTCAGCAGGTCGTCCCGCGCGCCGTCCTCTGGCTGAGGTCGCGACCTGGATCTAGGGGGAGCCGCCGTGCCCGGACTAGGTTGCAGCACGCTGGACGAGATCGTATCGCTCATCGGCGACTGTCATCGCTGCCCTCTTGGGGATTCTCGGACCACGCTGGTGTTTGGGACCGGCAACCCTGCGGCCCGGGCGGTCTTCATTGGCGAGGCACCAGGCAAGAACGAGGATCTCAAGGGCGAGCCATTTGTCGGAGCTGCGGGCCAGCTCCTCAACGAGCTGCTCGCAGAGGCTGGGTTGGCGCGCGATGACGTCTACATCGCAAACGTGCTCAAGTGCCGGCCTCCTGGCAATCGGGACCCAGAGGCCAGCGAGATAGAGACGTGCACACCCTTTCTGCGCGAGCAGATTCGAGTGATCGACCCAGAGGTGTTGGTAACGCTGGGCAACTTTGCGACCAAGTTCGTACTCAAGACTGACGTCGGTATCACCCGGCTCCACGGACGCGTGCAGCTGGCTGGCCGATTCAAAGTGCTGCCGATTTACCATCCGGCCGCCACTATCTACGATCGCAGCAAGCGGGATGACCTGTTCGCCGACTTTAGACTATTGCGCACGCTACTTGCTCAGCCCGCCGCAGACTCCGATCCGACCTCCCTGTCCTAGAGAGAGCGCGCCTTGCCCGTTTGGACCATCACGACAGAGAGTGACACGGCCACGCAGGCGGTAGGCCACGCGTTGGCCGCTCTGGTGATGCCGGGCGATGTGGTCGTGCTCTCCGGCGACCTGGGAGCCGGCAAGACTCAGCTCACCAAGGGGCTGGCGGCGGGACTGGGCGTTTCCGACTCGGTCACGAGCCCGACCTTCAACATCCTGCTTGTCCACGAGGGGCGCATCCCGCTGTACCACTTCGATCTCTATCGGCTACAAGCTGCCCAGGAGCTCGACGACATCGACTACTGGGCCACGCTTGAGGCCGACGGCGTGTCCGTCGTCGAGTGGGGCGACCGCTTCGCCGAGGCGATTCCCGAGGAGTGTGTGGTTGTTCGCATCCGGATCACGGGCGACGATGCGCGCGTGCTGGCTCTCGAACCGCGCGGCATACGCGGTGAGGAGATTGCGACGTTGTGGGCCGAGGCTTGTACGGGGATCGTCGGCGTGGGATGCGTGCCGGACCCTGCCGAAGCGGCGCGCATGCCTGGCGCAAACGCTCAGCGGGGGAGCGACCGTCCATGAGCCAGATCCTACTCGCGCTCGACACCGCAACTGAGCGCACGACTGTGGGCCTCGCGCGTGTCGGCGCCGATCGACTCGAGCTGATCGGCGCGGCTGTCGTTGACGCTCCGCGAGCAGCGATGTCGCGTCTGCTGCCGATGACCGAGTCGCTGTTGGCAGCCAACGATCTCACGGTCGCCGAGGTGGGCGGCGTGATTGTTGGCCGCGGCCCCGGCTCTTTCACGGGCGTCCGCATTGGAGTGGCAACCGCGAAAGGGCTCGCGCACGGGCTGTCGTGTCCGCTGTGGGGCGTGAGCACGCTCGACGCGATAGCGTGGATGCTCGCACACGAAGACACCACCGTCGCGGTCGTCGGCGACGCGATGCGCGGCGAGGTCTATCCCGCGCTGTTTCGCTGTGGCGGCGGCCGAGCCGAGCGCCTCACGCCCGACCGCGTAGCCAAGCCAGCCGACGTTGCCGCCGAGTGGGCTGCACTCGGACACCCACTTCTGCTCGCCGGCAACGGCCTGCACAAGTACTCGACGCTGTTCGCCGAGGCGCTTGCCGACAACGCCGTCTTCGCCGACGAGGAGCTGTGGCCGCCCTACGCGCACGGACTGTTCGGCGCATGGGTCGCACAGCTTGCAAGCGGCGAGCGCGGCTCCGGCGAGGTTGCCGACGTGCTCCCGGTCTACACGCGCCTCTCCGATGCCGAGGAGAACGAACGCACTCGAGCCGGTCTCCCTTCCGCGCCGACACCGGGCTCCGGCGTCTCTGGCGGTGTCTCGGCATGAGTGTGACGATTCGCCGCTTTGCCGCGACGGACATCCCATTCGCAGCCGCTCTCGAGGCCGAGACCTTCCCTGAGCCGTGGAGCGCCGGAATGTTCGCCGACGAGCTCGCCAAACCGTCGCGCGCATGGTTCGTCGCCGAGGATGATACGGGCGCGCTCACCGGCTACGCGGGAGTCGCCGTGCTGGCAGACAACGACGCACACATCATGAACCTCGCCGTCACTCCCGCACGCAGAGGCTGCGGAGTCGGCCGATCGCTGCTCGACTCGCTGCTGACCGCCGCTGCAGCACTTGGCGCACAGCGCGTCACGCTCGAAGTCGGCTCTGAGAACGCTCAGGCCATCGCGTTGTACGAGTCGGTTGGACTGGAGTCTGTCGGCCTGCGACCCGGCTACTATGGCCCGGGCCAGGATGCCGTCATCATGTGGGGAACCCTGTCCGACGCCGAGCCACCCGCGCTCGCCGAGGGGGCCGACGAGCTCATCCTCGCAATCGAGTCGTCGTGCGACGAGACTGCTGCGGCCGTTATGCGCGGCGGGCGCGAGCTGCTCGCAAACGTGGTCGCGAGTCAGATCGACTTCCACGCACGCTTTGGCGGAGTCGTCCCCGAGATTGCGAGCCGCAAGCACACGGAGGCGATCGTGGGCGTCATCGACGAGGCGATGTTGCGCGCAGGCGAGGCACTGGGACTGCCCCGCGCGCTTCCATTCGCCGACCTCGACGCGATCGCCGTCACGCACGCACCCGGGCTCATCGGCGCGCTGGTGGTGGGCGTGGCGTACGCGAAGGGACTCGCGATGGCGACAGGCAAGCCGCTCGTGGGAGTGAACCATTTGGAGGGCCACATCTTCGCCAACGTCTTCGCTGACTCTGCTGTCAGACCGCCGCTGGTGGCGTTGCTCGTGAGCGGCGGGCACACCTCGCTCGTACACATGCCCGAGTGGGGCGTCTACCACACCCTCGGCGAAACGCTCGACGACGCAGCCGGGGAGGCGTTCGACAAGGTCGCCAAGGTGCTGGGGCTGGGCTATCCTGGCGGCCCCATCCTCTCCAGACTTGCCGAGCAGGGAAACCCGGCCGCCATCGCTTTTCCGCGCGCGATGATGAAGAGCGGCGACTACGCGTTCTCGCTATCGGGGCTCAAGACCGCGGTGCTCACCTACATCCGCCACGAGGAGGCGGCTCGCCGAGAGGTCAACGTGCCGGACCTCGCGGCTTCGTTTCAGCAGGCGGTCATCGACGTCCAGGTCGCCAAGGCGGTCCGTGCGGTCAAGGAGACGGGCGCGGTCGCGTTCTGTCTGGGCGGCGGGGTGGCGGCCAACAAGGCGCTCCGTGAGGCTCTGACCAGAGCAATCGAGCCGCTCGGCGTGCACGTGAGCGTGCCACCGCTGGAGCTCTGCACCGACAACGCCGCGATGATTGCTGCTGCGGCCCACTATCGGTATCTGCGCGGGGAGCGGCTCGGTCTGGATGCCGAGCCGAGTGCGAGAGGGGCGCTGGACGGGGTGTAGGGACGGCGGCCGAGCGGAGCGCGGTGGTGCTGGCTATCGGCTGCGATAGACGTCCGCGCGGTGGTCGATTCGCACAACTCGCACCACACGAGTGGAGTCATCAATCAGGTAGACCACTCGGTAGGCCCCACGCCGTGCGCTGAAATGGTCCGCGAGTTCCAGCATCAGCGGCCTACCCACGCGATGCGGGTTGTCGAGCAGGGGGCCGGTCATGAATTCGACAACTGCTGCAGCAGCTGATTCGGGGAGCCGGGCCAGCATGCGGTCGGCGCTTGCAGCGACACGAAGCTCGTATCCTGCCACCCGCTACTCCCGCGTCAGGTACTTCGCGCGGAGTTCTGCCGCTGTGAGGTACTCACCTTCATCGATTTCGCGCTCGGCAGCCCTGATCTCTGCGAGTGCTCCTGGAGCCGACAGAATACTGAGGGTTTCCTCAAGGCTCTCGAGGTCGTGGGTGCTCACGAGGACAGCGGCTGGACGGCCATGCCGTGTGATCACGACGCGCTCGTGCTGTCCCTCGACGAGATCGACGATCTCGGAGAGATGAGCCTTTACGTCGGCAAGTGAGCGAGTCTCAGTCATGACCAGAATAGTAGTCATAAAGCGCGAGTCTGGCAATGGGCGGGGACAGAACTCAGCTGCCGATGCACCACCTGGTGGTTGAAATACCACCACGAGGCGGCGTATTATCCATGTATGTTCACACGCAATCTCGAATCGGTCGTACGTGACGCGCTCCGCCGCAGTCCGGTGGTGCTGCTCAATGGCGCACGGCAGGTGGGCAAGAGCACGCTCGCTCGCGCGCTCGTTGCCGATGGAACGCTCGACCGCTACCTCACGCTCGATCAACTCGCTTCTCTCGACGCCGCCACGAGCGATCCCGAGGGATTCGTCTCGGCATCGAGCGGTTCCACGGTCATCGACGAGGTCCAGCTCGCCCCCACTCTCTTTCGCGCGCTCAAGGCGGCAGTTGACCAGGACCGTCGTCCGGGGCGATTTCTGCTCACCGGTTCCGCGGATCTGAGTGTGCTGCCGGGCGCGGCCGATGCTCTCGTGGGTCGCTTGGAGGTTCTCACCCTGTGGCCTTTGACACAGGGGGAGTGTAGGGGCGTGCGCGAAGGATTCGTGGATGCGCTCTTGGATCCGGCACGCGAATGGGGTTCCGATGGCACTTTCGATCGCGCCGCTCTGGCTCAGGTGATCTGCGCAGGAGGATTCCCTGAGCCACTCACTCGTCTTCCCCAGGATCGGACGCCTTGGTATAGCTCGTACGTCGACTTGGTCGTGCGACGCGATATCGCGGAGCGCACCGACATCAGTGGTATCGCAGCCGTGCCTCGGCTGCTCTCGCTGCTCGCGGCCCGCACTATGACGCTCGTGAGCGTGGCAGAAGTTGCGCGCTCTCTTGAGATGCCCGCGACCACCGTTCGGCGCTATGTCGCGCTGTTGGAAGCGGCGATGCTCGTGAGAATGGTGCCCGCTTTCGCTGGGGACATCGCTCGGCGCGTGGTGAAGTCGCCCAAGGTCGCGGTGATCGACACGGGTCTCGCAATGGCACTTGCGGACATGGACGAGTCGCGTCTGCTCAACGATCCGGCGCAGATAGGCCGACTGGCCGAGACATTCGTGATCAACGAGATCCAGCGACAGCTGGGATGGTCTCGGACTCGGGCCCGTCTTATGCACGCTCGGACCGCCGCTGGGCGCGAGGTGGACATTGTCATTGAGGCAGCGGATGGGCGTATCGCCGGTGTCGAGGTAAAGGCGGGAAGAACCGTTGGATCGGGGGACTTCGCCGGTCTGAAGGCGCTGCGTGAGGCGGTCGGCGAGCGCTTCGTTCAAGGAGTGGTGCTGCATACGGGCGACACCGCTGTGCCATTCGGTTCGAACTTGTGGGCGGTGCCCATGAGCGCCTTGTGGAAGACCGAGGCGAGTACCTCGAGTTCCGGCGGCATCTCAGATAGAGCGGTCGGACTCCCCAAGTAGGGACCCCTCATGACAGACGACCAACTCGAGGATCTCAATCGCGAGAACCAGTTGCTCCGCGAGGAAAATGCGCGGTTGCGGGAGTCGCTTGGGCTTGGGGAGGTTCATGACAAGGTGCAAAAGCCGGCTCCTGCCATGTCGAGCACTGCTCCGCAAGCGAGTCCGACGATCTCGGCAGCTTCCCCGCCGACAGCCAAGATCGCGCTCTTTCGTTCGCTCTTCCGCGGTAGGGATGACGTCTACGCCAAGCGCTGGGAGGGCAAGACCGGAAAGAGCGGCTACGCCCCGGTGTGCTCGAACGAATGGCGCACTGGCGTGTGCGACAAGCGCCGCATCAAGTGCACCGATTGCCCGCATCGCGAACTCGTGCAACTAGACGATCGAGCCGTCGAAGACCACCTGACCGGACGCAGCATCTTGGGTGTCTACCCGATGCTGTCAGACGAGACATGCCGCTTTCTGGTCTTCGACTTCGATGACGATGCTTGGTGCGACGAGGTGTCGACGGTCAGGGATGCCTGTGAGGATCTCGGCGTGTCCGCGTACATCGAGATTTCGCGCTCGGGTGCGGGTGCACACCTCTGGATCTTCTTCGGCGAGCCAGTGGCCGCATCGCGTGCGAGGCGACTCGGTTCAGCGCTACTTACAAGGGCTGCGCGTCGCCGCAGGGTGATCGCCCTGGCGTCCTACGATCGGCTGTTCCCCAGCCAGGACACGCTGCCGCGCGGCGGATTCGGCAACCTGATCGCCCTGCCGCTGCAACACGGGCCACGCGCTGTCGGCCGTTCGGTGTTTGTGGATGCGGACTTCCTCCCGCATCCCGACCAGTGGACGTTCCTCAGCTCCGTGCAGCGCATCAGCTCAGCCGAGCTGGAGTCCTTCTTGTCGGCCGTGGGCTCCGACGGCGGGGTGCTTGGCGTGCGGACCTACCCCTCGGAGGATCGCGGTGGGGATACCCCTTGGATCGTTGCGCCATCGCCGCCGGTGGTGCGAACGGAGCTCATCGGTCACGTTCCGGCGGTGATTCGCGCGGTGAGGGCGAACCTCGTGTTCATCGAGAAGGGCGGGCTGCCGGATTCCCTGGTAGACCAGATTGTGAGACTCGCCGCTTTTGAGAATCCCGAGTTCTATCGTGCCCAAGCGATGCGCTTGCCCACCTATGACAAGCCGAGAGTCATCTCGTGCGCCCAGGAATTCGATGTGCACGTGGGATTGCCGCGAGGTTGTTTGGATGAGGTCCGTGAAATCGTTGAGGGCTACGGGGCCAAGCTTGAGGTCGTCGATGAGCGGACATCCGGCAGCCCCGTTCTCGCACGTTTCGTCGGTACGCTCAGGCCCGAACAGCGCCGGGCGGTCAAGGCACTGGTCGCGCATGACGAAGGTGTCCTGAGCGCGGAGACCGCCTTTGGCAAGACCGTGGTGGCGGCCAAGATGATCGCCGAACGCGGAGTGAGCACGCTGGTGCTTGTGCATCGTCGCGAGCTCATGGAGCAGTGGCGAGAACGTCTCTCGCTCTTCCTCGAGACGTTCGGAGAGATCGGGGTCATCGGCGGCGGCAAACGTAAGCCGTCTGGGGGTATCGACGTCGCAGTGATGCAGTCGCTCGTTCGTCGCGGACAGGTTGACGAGATCGTTTCGGAGTATGGGCAGGTCATCGTGGATGAGTGCCATCATGTCTCGGCGTTCAGCTTTGAGGCGATTCTGCGCACGGCTTGCGCGCGCTATGTGCTGGGGCTGACGGCCACGCCGATCCGCAAGGATGGTCATCACCCCATTATCACGATGCAATGCGGTCCGATTCGCTTCAAGACGAATCCCAAGAAGCAGGCAGCCGCTCGGCCGTTCGAACACGTCGTGAAGGTGCGGCCGACCTCGTTCGGGGTGACCGCGCTGGCGGCCGACGGTATCCAGGAGGTGTATCGCCTGCTGGCCGAGGACGCCGAGCGCAACGCTCTGATTGTCGAGGACGTGGTTCGGGCGACGAGCGATGGACGGTCGTCGATTGTGCTTACCGAGAGAACGGCGCACCGTGACCTGCTGGCGGAAGCACTATCGAGTCGCATCCCCCACGTATTCACGCTGTCGAGTGGGGCGGGTGTCCGGAAACGCGCCGATCTAGCCGAGCGGATGGCTGCGGTGCCTGAGGGAGCGCCGCGGGTGCTGGTCGCTACCGGCCGGCTTGTCGGCGAGGGCTTTGATGACGCCCGACTCGACACGCTCTTTCTTGCGATGCCGATTTCGTGGCGAGGCACCCTGCAGCAGTACGCGGGGCGGTTGCACAGGCTTCACGACGACAAGCGCGAGGTCATCGTCTACGACTACGTCGATGAAACTCATCCGATGCTCGCCAGGATGTGGGAAAAGCGACTTCGAGGTTATCGGGCCATGGGGTATCGGGTGGAATGAGCGGCATGCACTGGCGCAGCGCGCTCAAGCCGGGCGCGCGTGACACGTCGACCTTCGAAACTGCCGAAGGCCAACCTTACGCGCTCATCACCTGACCGACGTTTGACCGTGCCCGTAGTAAAGATTATCGTCAAACGTAAGGAATCCCTCGAGAGGACGGACGATGGAAGCGCGCGCTCGAATGACATCGAAGGGCCAAGTGACCGTGCCGGTTGAGGTTCGTCGCGCTTTGGGTGTCGAGGCAGGTGACACGCTGGTGTTCGAGGTCGCCGGCGCCTACGCCACCATGCGCAAGCGTCGCCCAACATTGGAGGTCGCCGAAGAGGTGAGGGCGCGCTACTTGGGCGGCCGAGAGCCTCGACCCATCACCAACCGGGAGGCCATCGAGGAGCATTTCGCTTCTGGGCACGAATCGCGCGCAGGTGCTGTTCTCTACGTC
>JBAXEO010000002.1:0-40308 GCA_037140395.1 Coriobacteriia bacterium | reverse complement strand
CTGACTTGCCGCAGCGGCAGAGTCCGCACTGCTCCTTCTCGGCCAGTCGGGACTCGACCTGCCAGGACTGGGACTCGCCATCGGAGTCCACGGCGATGGACTCGACAGACATCGGGACGCTGCCGCTGACGGTGTAGGGACCGTCCCTAGTGATCTTGATTCTCATGCCATCGGCCGGTTGCATGTGCGCACTCTGCCCTTCGATGTCGATTCCCCGGCATCCGCCGCGCACTGCGCCGGGCAGCCGCTGATTCTACTGATGATTCTACCCAGCCAGCACGCCTCCCCACGCTGGCGCAGAGTCTGGCTACAATGGGTCCGAAAGAGGATCCGACGCAGAGGGAGAGACGACGTGGCCAAGAAGCATCCGGTAGCGGCACCAGACACCGTCAGTATCAGACGAGCCGCCGAGGACCTCGGCGTAACCGCCCGCTGGATCCGCGCCCAGATCGCCTCAGACCTCATCTGTCCCACGCGCATCGGCAGCAAGCGCAACGGCCGGTTCGCCCTGACAGCCGCCGACGTCGAGGCGCTCGCCGCGCGCGCTGCCGAGGACCCCAGTTCCGGCGGAGCCGCGATGATCGCCCGCTTCACGCAGCTGGAGGGCGAGCGCGCCAACCTGCTCGCACAGGTCGCCTGGGAGCGCGCTATCGCGCAAGAACAGCAGAAGGCCCTCGAGGCGGAGCACGCACGCGTCCTCGCGCTGGCGGCCGACCTCGATCTTCAGCGCCTCCGCGTCGAGCAGCTCAAAGCCCTCTCGGCATGGGACCGGGTACTGGGGCGACACAAGAGCATCTAGCCCGTCGCCAACCGCTCCAGCGCACTCCACCGACTCCGCCAAGGAGCTTTCTTTGTCACGCAGGTCGCACAGCATGCTCGCGGGCGCGAAGGAAATCGCGCCTATCCTTGTCGGCATCGTGCCGTTCGGTCTGGTCGCGGGCGCGGCAGTCATCCAAGCTGGATTCGGCCTTCCCGAGGCGATTGGGATGTCGCTGTTCGTCAACGCCGGTGCCTCGCAGATCGTCGCCACCACACTGTTCGGGAGCGGCGCGCCACTGTGGCTCGCGCTGGCAACGGCGCTCATCGTCAACGTGCGCATGTTCATCTACAGTACGTCGCTCGCACCCGTCCTCTCCGACGCCCCCGGCTGGCTCCGGCCAATCCTCGGCCACATGCTGGTCGATCAGAACTACGCCTCGACGATGACCAAGGGACGCTTTCGTACCGACGTCGACGTGATTCCGTACTACGTGGGTGCGTGGCTCGCACTCGCGAGCGTTTGGCAACTGTCCTCGATAGCCGGCGCACTCATCGGCCCGCTGATCCCGCCCTCTTGGGGGCTGGAGTTCGCCGTGCCGCTGGTGTTTCTCGCGATGCTGGCGCCGGCTCTGAAGGACTCCGTCGCCGTCCAGGTCTGCGTGGTTACCGCCGTCGCTGCTGCCGTGCTGGTACCGCTGCTGCCGATGCAGTCGGGTCTCGTGGTCGCAATTCTCGTCGGGATGCTTTACGGAGCCTGGCGCGACCGCCCAGCGGCCGAGGGCGAGGGCACATGAGCGCACAATCGCAGTTCTGGGTGCTCATCGTCCTGCTAGCTCTGGGCACGTGGCTGATGCGAAGTCTGCCGATCATGCTCCACGGACATGTCCCGCATCCACCATGGCTCGAGCGGTTCCTCAAGCACGTCCCAGTCGCTGCGCTCACCGCGCTCGTCATCCCGAGCTCGATCTACGTGCATTCCGGCGCCACCTACACGATCGCACCGGCTCGCATCCTGGCGGCCGCCATGGCGATGGTCATTGCGCTGCGCACCAAGAACGTGCTCGCGACGCTCACTGTGGGGATGGCCGTGCTCTGGGTGGCGCAGTGGGGGCTCTCGATGCTTGCGTAGTCCTCGGCGGCTTCGACGAACGCCCGCGTGGGTAGGCTAGTGGGCAGAGGGGGCGAAGCGATGGACCGCACAATGGGGTGGCATGTTGGACGCCGCGACGGCGCGTCCGAATGGGAGGGCGGCCCCTATTCGTGGGCCGAACTCGTCGCATTCGCCAGTGAGGGCCGACTCCAAGCGACTGACTATGTGTGGCACGAGAGTATGGCCGAGTGGACACTGGCCGGCGCCATTTCCGGATTGACGGTGGTACCGGCGGCCCCACAGCCAACGTTCTCGGCGCCACAGTCGACGTTGCCTCCGACGCCCAAGAACCGCGTCTGGCTCATCGCCACCGCCATCGCGGTCGCGGTGCTCATCCTCGGAGGCGTCGGCGTCGGCTCGCTCCTATTCCTGCGGGGTGGCCCCGGCAACGGCGGGCCAGACCTCGGCGTGGCCACAGCCAAGGTCCCCGACCGCGCGTCGCTCATCCAGACCGCCGCATGGGGCGAGGTGCCCGCCAACCAGGTCTGCCTGCTGATGGCCAAGGACGCCAAGCGCTCCGACGCCGAGAAGGCCGCCAAGACGCTCGGCGGCACGATCGTCGGTGAGGTCGAATACGCGGACGTCTACCAAATTGAGTTCCCCGGCAAGAACGAGGCCGACCTCGCCGCCGCGCTCACCAAGGCGCAAACCGCCGACAAGGTCGATGGGGCGTTCCCCAACCAGCAGGTGTACTTAGACGCCGAGATCTGGGGTGTGCGCGTTGATCCCTACAACGACCCGATCTATGACAACGGTGCAGGTGACGGCTACAAGGCCATCGGCGTTAGCAAGGCCTGGACGTATGTCAAAGGTGCGGGCCTCGAACTCGGCCCCGTGAGGGTCGGCGTGGTTGACGACGGGCTCTATCTCCCGGGCAAGGGAGCCGAAAACGAGTTCGAGGGCGGCAAAGTCAAGATCGAGTTCCCCGACCCGGCAGCAGGGATACTCGCAAGTCCCGAGGTCTACCCCGACGGAACCATCAACCCGGCAGGCAACCACGGCACTGGCGTGAGTACGCTCCTCGCCGCGAACCCGGACAACGGCGGGCCGTCTGGCGTGGCCGGTCCTCTCGGCGACAAGCTCACCGTTTCGGTACTCAACGCCTACTCCGGCCAGTACGGTCAGAATGCGCAAGCGGCACCAGACCCCAACGATCCGACCAAGACCGTCGGGAAGGGCGGCAAGACTTACGCAGTCGGAGATCTTGTTGCCCTCACCAAGCAGATCGAGAGCGGCGCCACCGTCATCAACTGTTCTTGGGGCAACTCCAATGCGTCGACGGGAACCGTTGCGGCCTACACCAGGTTCTTCACGAAGATGTCGACCAAGCATCCCAACGTGCTCTTCGTGTGTTCGGGCGGCAACGACGGCAAAGTCATGGACGGGTCGAAACGCTTCCCGAGCGGGTTGAAGCTGCCGAACATGATCACAGTGGGAGCCCTGAACAACGACGGCACTACCGCGACATACGCCGACAAGGCGAGCCCGAACTACGAGATCACCCTAGGCGCCCCGGGAACACAGGCAGTCGTCGGCCTCAAGTCCGACGGTGGTGCCGAGCGACAGGACGGGAGCCGTTTCGCCGCACCCCAGGTGACAGGCGCCGCCGCGATCCTTAGATCGCTTAACCCCAAGCTCTCCGCAGGTCAGATTAAGCAGATCCTCTCGGAGACCGCGCGCGGGGGAGTTACGGACGCCTCCGACCCCAAGAACCCGCACTCCCATCCCATCGCCCAGGACATGGGCGGGAGGATTCTCGCGGTCGACTTGGCCGTGCTCAAGGTCATCAACGACCTGCGCGCAGCCAAGGGCCTGCCGCCGCTGACGGCTGAGACGCTGGAGAAGATGGGCGTCGTCGATGGGGTGGCGGTCACCGGCGAGCCCGGTGAGTACGCAGTCAGAGGCATCGTGGGTGCAGCCGGCGAGAAGGGCACGAAGGTCAAGATCCAGGTGTTCGGCGAGAGCAGTGCTTTCGGCGGGAACACCGAGCAGTTCCTAGCCGGCGCCGGCGAGTCCAAGTGGAACGTCACGCTGCCCAAGGCCCAGGGCACGATCAGGGTCACTCGCCAAGATAATGGTGCAGCCAGTGTCATCACCATCCAGCCGAGCACGCTCGCGGGAACGTGGGCGTATCCGGAGTATTTCCTGAACCAGAAGACTGGGGGGATGCTCACGTTCAGCATCGTCGAAACGAGCAGTGGATACGCACTAACTGACAAGTGGGCAGCCGGTAAATCGACGGTCACCCTCGTTGGCAAGAACGTGACCATCGCCGTCCCGGCCATCGACGGAGGGAAAGTGGTCATGACTGGAGTGCTGGAGGGCGACAAGATCACCGGGAAGGAGACACGCGAGGAGGACTCCAACAGTCAATGGACCAACACCGATCCGTGGAACGCCACCCGCGTGAAGTAGCCAGGCGAGTTTGCCCCGCAGCCGGACCGGGCATAGCGAAGGCTCGGGGCAACGACTTGAAGGGGGAACCATGAGCGACGGAAGGGCAACGATTGAGGTCATGGCCAGCCACATGAAGGGCTCGGTGGCCCAAGATCTCGTCAATCCGACGATTGAGGTCGATGGCGAGCCCACGCAGGGTACCTGGGGGCTCAACACTCTTACAGTGCCGCCGGGCCAGCACACGCTGAAGATGTACCACCGCTGGCTGATCATCCGTCAGGCGTATGCAAGCAGCACAACCGTCGACGTTGCCGAGGGCCAAACCGTCAGTCTCGGCTGGTACGCAGGCGCGGCAGCGATACGCCCGGGTGTCTGGTCGGTGCTGTGAGGTTTGACGGCCGCTCGTGAGGTGCATCCGGCCTCTGGCGGGACACAAGAAAGAGGGGCGCAACGGCCGTGGCTGAAGCGCAACATACTGCGGAGCCGGGGGCTCCAGTTGGGGGAGAGATCATGAAACGGACCATCATGCTCGTAGCTTGTGCGTCTGCTGTGGCGCTGATGCTTGCGGGATGCGCCCTGAGCCCGAGCGCGCCTACTGCTGGCACCAGCCCATCATCGGGCTCCGGCACTGCTGCTGAGACTCCGGCTGCTCCTTCGGCTGCGACCTCCGAGGCCGCGAGTCCCGCCGCAGGAACGACAGCACCGGATACTGGCAAGCCCGTGGCAACCCTTGCGAAGTTCAACCAGGTCAAGAAGGGGATGAAACTCTCCGAGGTCGAGACGATCATGGGGGGACCGGGCATGGTGATCACTGAGGGCTCGTCTGGCGACATCAAGGTCGCACAGTACGCGTGGTACGGAACGGATTCTGGAACAGCTATGACTGTGTCGTTCTTAAACGGCGCGGTGAGCGCCACGATTCAGCGCGGCCTCAAGTAGAACCATCTCGTTCGAGCGCACGCCGGTTGTGCGGCGCTCGCAGAGGAGGAGAAGACCATGCAGTGCCCAAGCTGTGCAGCAACTATGCCTGACGATGCCGTCTTCTGCGCGACCTGCGGCGGTCCGCTCGCGAGCGCTCCACCCCCTCTGCTGGGAGGAGCACCGCCACCGCCCGCACCGCCCGGTTCCCAACCCGTCGCACCGCCGCCGATGCCAGCGCAGGCCGCAGCAGCGCCGCCGAGTACGCGCTCGTCCGGCAGCAAGACGGGCCTCGTTATCGGCATCGTAGTCGGAGTCGTCGTACTGCTTTTGCTCTGCGGCATCGGCTGGGTCTTCTTCGCTCGAGCACTCGTTCCTAAGTCCGGTACCGACTTCTCCCAGTTGCCGGCCAGCGTCGGCTCGGTCACGGCGAGCGGGTCGGTGTCGGCAAGCGAGACCACCGTCGCCGCAGCGGCTGCGGCGACCACCCCCGAACCACCGCCCATCGTGGCGCCGACAGCACCCGCGGCCGAGCCGGCACCCGAACCCGCGCCGACCGTTTCTCTGACCAAGAGCAGCGCGATTGACTTGGTCATGACGTACCTCCAAGACGCGATGAACGGCGACTCGGCCAAGGCGAAGGCGGTCACAACCGCGCGCTTCCGCGCCGAGAAGACCTCGGACTACTACTCACTTGCCGCCAACGACCTCAAGGAGTTCGGGATGGTGGACACCCAGAAGGGCGAGGGCGGCTATCTGGTCTACGTCAAGGAGAAGTGGTCGGAGGGGACGTGGACCAACTGGTATCTCGTGGTCAAGAAGGACGGCAAGCTCGTCATCGACAACATCGGGACCGAGTAGTAGGCGCGCCGGCCCGCGAGTCGCGGAGAAGGAGATTCACCATGAAGCACTCCCCAACGGCCAGCGTGATCATTCGGATCGCCAAGCTGGCGTGTGCCGCGCTCCTGCTTGCATCCCTGACTTTCTCGTTGACCGCCTGCGATCACGATCAGGCAGGCAGGCAGGTTGGCTGCCGCGCGGGCACCGCAGCCACGAGGGCCCAAGTGAGTTCCTCAGCCGCGCGGGAGGATGAAGCGGTCAAGGAAGAGCTTGAAGCAAAAGCACGTCGCGAAGCCGAGGAGACCGCCAAGGTCATGAAGTACGAGGAGGGAGCCACGGACACCCTCGTCGGAGAGTGGTACTGGCCCAACGGGGAGGTAGATTTCCGCGATGAGCATCGGATGAACCCCGTGTGGACCCCGATCGAAGGCGACGCGGCATGGCACTTCGTCATCGTCAGGAAGGGCGAGGGCTACGCCACCGACGGGGGTGGAGCGGTCAAGCTCGATGGAAAGCACTTCACCGTCAGCGAGAAGGTGGGCTCTCGCGGCGACACCGTCAGCTTCACTGGCGGCATCGTCGGTGACACCCTTGTTGGGACGGTCAACTATGTAGTGGTGGCGAAGGCGAACACCGGGGAGGGCGTCTTCGACATCCCTTGGACGGCGACGCGCGTGAAGTAGTGGCGCGCGGGCCGAGGCTGCGTACGGCGAGCCGAGGCGGGTGACGCCGCAATGACATATCCGAGGGTGCCGGCAGGACACCGATCAGGTGACGACAGACGGGACGGGCCGATGAACCTCACGCGCACCAGCAAGCACCACCTCATCACCGTGGCATGCATGGCGGCAGCTCTCGCCGTGCTCCTACTTGCCGGCTGCTCGGGAACCGGCGCAAGTGTCATCCCGGGCGCCGGACCCAAGTACACCGCCGAAGACCTCATGAAGGTCTGGCAAGCGAGCCCTGAGGCCGCGAACTGGGACCTCGAAGTCCGCAAGGTGATCTCGGAGAAGAAGTCGACCGGTTCGCACGACGCTGACTACACCGTCTTCCTCACCACCTACACCAACAAGAAGGTGCCGGCGTTCAAGATGTACCAGACAGTTGACGTGCCTGCCGACGACTCGATGACCTTCGATCAACGGGCCTCGGCGTTCTTCAGCGCGATTGCCGCCGGCAGCCAGTTCAGCGGCGTGCCCGATCCCGAGGCGTTCATGACCTGGTACGCCAAGGAGTATCCCGACAAGTACTTCGTGCGGCTCGTCCAGAACACCGGCTCCGACGGCAAGAACACCTGGGAGCTCATCGCCTACGATGCCCCGCCCACCGCTTCGACGATGACGGGCGACGCTGGCAAGACCGGGATCGTCTTCGCCTACGACGAGGCGACCAAGACGTGGTCGAAGGCTACCCCTTAGCAGGCAATGCGCATCGTCTCGGGGCAGGAATCTGAAGAACGGAGATCGGCCATGAAGCGCTCGATACGCGGCTTGACGATCGGATTGGTGCTGCTCGCGCTCGTATTCCCGGTTGCGGGATGCGAACCGACTGGGGACGTGAGCCCGGAAGACCAGAAGGTGCGGGAGCAGGCGATAGATGCTGACATTGGGGCCCTCAATGCCCAGGTGCAGGAGGATGCGGCAGCCGCAGCGAGCGCCACACCACCTCCAGCAGCGGTCATCGTCGAGGATCCGGTAGGCACGTGGTCGTATCGGCCGATGCGAAACGACGGCACCGCAGCGAAGCCGAAGTGGTCTGAGGGCAAGTCGACGACCTTGGTGATCGCCAAGAGCGGCGATGGCTACTCGGCAAAGACTGCGGGCGGAGCACCGGAGGTCATCTTCGACGGAAAACGCATCACGATCGACGGCTCCGCCCAAGGAGTCACGATCGAATACATCGGTGATGTCACAGGGGACAGCATCGTCGGGACGGTGCACATCGCCGCGGGCCCGCTCGTTTATGATGGCCCGTGGACCGCGACGCGGGTGAAGTAGGCTGGCGCTCGCGACGTACCGCCGAGCGGCCCATCAGCTCCTTGAAGGCTCGTCGCTCTCGTCCGGGGACTCGTCGTCGATCGCCCGAGGCGGTACAGCAGCGTCCGGCTCATCGGCGTCCTGCCAGTCCACCCAATCCACACCAGTCGCGTGCACGTACTCATGCACGGCGCTGCCGATCGTGGGGAAGATGTTGTCGGCGCCGATGAGATCGATGAGGCCGTAGCGCGCGATGTGTTCGCGGACGGGATGCTTTATCTCGGCAAGCGCAAACACGATATTTCGCGACTGTAGTTCGCCGACAAGCTCGCTCAGAACATCGGCGGCCGTGGTGTCGACGTCGATGATGGGCTCGGCGCACAGAACGAAACGGCGCACGGGCACTCGGGCCGTCTTGATACGGTCCAGCACGCGGTGGCGGAAGATGCCCGCGTTGGCAAAGAAGAGCGGCGCGTCGAAGCGGAAGAGCAGCAGCCCCGGCACCTGTTCGGCTTCAGGGAACTCGCTGATGTCGTGGTAGCCCTTGACGCCCGGGACGCGCCCGAGCACCGCGTCGTGCGGCCACCACTGGCGGCGGATGAAGTTCAGCATCGAAAGCGCCACCGCGACGAAGACACCCGGCAGCACGCCGAGTGCAATCACGCCCACGAAGCTCGCCACCGACAGCGCAAACTCGGTACGCCGAATCACCCAAAGCCGGGCGGTGCCACGCACATCGGCGAGCTCGAATCCCGCCGAGACAACCACGGCGGCCAGCACCGGGATCGGCAGGGTCTTGAGCAGCCACGGCGTCGCAACCAGCATGGAGCCGAGGACGATCGCTGCCACTATTCCCGACAGCGGTGTCTTGGCACCGGCAGCCTGGTTGATGGCGGTGCGAGTCTGGCTACCGCTCACCGGGAAGCCTTGGAAGAGCCCCGCGGCGATGTTGGCCACGCCAAGCGCGATGAACTCCTCGTCGGCGTCCACTTCGTAGCCAAAGCGGCCAGCGAACGACTGCGACAGCACGCTAGTGTCGGTCAGCGAAATGACGGCGATTCCAAAGGCGGCCGCGACAAGCGTCAGCGTCTGCGGGATTCCCACCGCAGGCCAGCTCGGCCATGGAAGCCCCTGCGGCAGCACGCCGACCGTCGCGATGCCGAACTGCTGCAGCTGGAAGAGCGCCGTTGCAACCGCGCCCACGAAGACGACGACGAGCGGCCCGGGGATCTTAGGCATCCAAGCGCGCAGCCCCAGAATCACGACGAGTGATCCCACCCCGAGCGCTGCTGCCACCGGGTTGACAGCGCCGACGCGCTTGGAGAACTCGAAGACCTGCAAGACGACGCCCTCGGCAGGTGCTTTGAAACCGAACATCTTAGGGAGTTGGCTGACTACCACAACTACCGCGATGCCGTTCATGTAGCCAAGGCGCACCGGCTTGGAGAGCAGCGCCGCCACGAATCCCAGCCGAGCGATCCCCACCACCAGCGTCATCGCTCCGACAAGCAGCGCCAGCATGCCCGCGAGCGCGATGCGCTCCGGCGAGCCCGCAAGCGCGAGCGGGACGATCGCGGCCGCCACGAGCGAGGCGGTGGCCGAGTCCGGCCCCATCACCAGCACCGGTGACGGCCCGAACACGGCGTACAACAGCAGCGGGACGAGGCTCGCGTAGAGGCCGTACACGGGCGGCAACCCGGCGAGCTCGGCATACGCCATGCCCACGGGCACGAGCGCCGCGGCGAGCACCAGGCCCGCGATGAGGTCGGCGGGCAACCACTTTCGCTGGTATGCGGAAAGCGAGCGCAGGCCCGGCGTCCATCGCAGCAGCGCTTTCACCGGTCCTCGCCCCCCTTTCAACTACCGTCGGGTCCCTATGCCTGTCGCACGAATCCCAGGCTCATCGATCAGGCTCGTGCCCAGACCTCTTCGCCGACGCCTCCATGAGGACGCGCTGGGAATCGACGCGCTCCTCGCCTTCCTCGGGATGCACGCGCACGTACGAGCCATCCGAGCGCATCACTCGCGCCTTGACGTTGTCGTCGAGGTAGGTCTGCAAGATCTCCCCTCGCAGCCGAGCAATCAGCGCGGGGTCGTTGACTGGTGCCAGCACTTCGACGCGGCGGTCGAGGTTGCGCCGCATAAGATCGGCGCTGCCGATGAGCACCGTCGGCTCGCCGTCGTTCTCGAAGTAGTAGATGCGAGTGTGCTCCAGAAACCGCCCAACAATGCTCGTGACCGAGATGGTGTCACTGATGCCCGGCACGCCGGGACGCAGGATGCACATGCCCCGCACGATCAGATCGATCTGCACCCCGGCCTGCGATGCCTCGTAGAGCAGGCGCACGATTGCCCTGTCCACCAGCGAGTTCATCTTTAGGATCATCCTCGCGGGCCTGCCCGCGCGCGCATGGGCGATTTCGCGTCGGACCAGCTCTTCCAGCCCCTGGCGGATAGTCACCGGGGCGACCAGGAAGCTCTCGTAGGACTCTTGCTCCGCATAGCCGGTGAGGAAGTTGAATAGTTCGCTTGCGTCTTCGCCCATGGTCTCGTCGGTGATGAGCAGGTCGAGGTCGGTGTACTGCAGCGCGGTAGCGACGTTGTAGTTGCCGGTGCCCAGATGCAAGTAACGGCGGACGCGATCGCCCTCTTTGCGAACGATGAGCGCGACTTTGCTGTGCGTCTTGAGGCCGAGCACCCCGTAGACCACGTGCACGCCTGCTTGCTCCAACTTGCGCGCCCAGCCGATGTTGCTCTCCTCGTCGAAACGGGCCTTGAGCTCGACGAGTGCCGCGACCTCCTTGCCGTTCTCGGCGGCGTCGAGGAGTGCCTCGACCACCGGGGAGTCACGGCCGACCCGGTACAGCGTCATCTTGATGGCGAGCACGTCGGGGTCCTCGGCGGCCTGCTGGAGCAGCTTGACGAACGGCTCAAAGGAATCGAAGGGGCGGTGTAGCAGGAGGTCGTGTTCGCGAATCGCGGCGAACAGGTCGAAGTGCTCGGCGTCGTTGTAGCCGGGGAGCTGCGCGGGCCGAAACGAGGGGTCCTTGAGGTCGGGACGATCGATCTTGTAGAGCTCCATGAGGTTGCTCGCGCCGATGGGCGGCTCGACGATGACCAGGTCCTCGGGGTCGAGCTTGAGGTTCTCGGCCAGCGTGTCTCGGACGAAGTCGGGCAACGACGGTGTGACGGTGACCCGAACCACCGAGCCAAAGCGCCGACGGCGGACACCTTCCTCGATCGTCTCGAGGAGGTCTTCGGCCTCGAGCTCCTGGATGGCGATGTCGGCGTCGCGCGTAACACGGAAGGGGTGCGCCTCGACCACTTCCATTCCCGGGAAGATCATGCCCAGGTGCGCGGTGACGAGCTGCTCAAGCCACACGAAGTGGTAGGAGCGACCGCGCTTGTCGGCGCCCTTCATGTCACACGATGGGCCTGCGCCTGCGGCGGAGCAGATCGGCACCAGCCTGGGCAGTGCGCGGGGCATCTTGACGCGAGCGAAGCGCTCCTCGCCGTCTGACGTGCGGATGAGCACCGCGAGGTTCAGGCTCAGATTGGAGATGTGTGGGAACGGACGTGCCGGGTCAAAAGCGAGCGGGGTGAGAACGGGATAGACAACGTCATTGAAATAGCGGTCGGCGTCCTCGCGCTGATGCTCGTCGAGCTCACCGTAGCCCAGCACGTAGATTCCGTTACCCGCGAGCTCGTCCCTCAGACGCGGATACAACCCACGCCCGCGCACGATCAGCCCTCGGGCGGACTCTCTGACGATCGCGAGCTGCTCGGCCGGTGTCAGCCCGTCGGCCGAGAGGTCGCGCACTCCCGCCTGGACCTGCTGCTTGAGACCTGCGATGCGCACCATGTAGAACTCGGCGAGGTTGGAACTGAAGATGGAGAGGAACTTGACCCGCTCGAGCAGCGGGTTATCGAGGTCCTCGGCCTCCTCAAGCACGCGCTCCTGAAAGGAGAGCATGCTCAATTCGCGGTTGAGATAGAGCGTCGATGAAGCGAGGTCGGCCACTGGCGGGGCGGCAGCTGCCGGCTCCGGCTCGAGGACTGCTTCGCCGATGGGTTCACTCATGACGACCTCCTTGACGGGCGTTGGCACTTCTGCCGAAATCGATGCGGGAACTGGCATGGCTTTACGCCCGCCGAAGGGCCACCAACTCATCTTGTCTCCTCGGAATACTCGGTCTCGACGACCAGCGTTCGACCGAAAGTTTCTTCGTACAGGTCCTTCTTCGTTTCCACTCCGTACAGTTCGGCGTGCAGGTCATGAGCGCTGAACACGGTGAGCCGCGTGACGGCGCCATCGTCGGCAACCTCGATACGTTGGATGCGGGCCCCCCGGCTACGGTCGAGAGCGTCGGCGATTCTCAGGAGCGCTGCGAGTTCGCGCACCTTGAGCCGATCCGGAGGGTCGAGCGACGACCACGACTCGTGACCGGCTTTGGGTTGCGACTTGGTGTGGTAGCGGGCGATCGAAGCGGTCATCGCCATCTCACGCCGAGTAAACACCGGCAGGCTCGCGTGAACAATCAGCGTGTAGCTGTGCTTGTGGTGCCCATCGTAGGCAACGGAGTCGCCTACGTCGTGCAGCATCGCGGCAGTCTGAAGCAGCGGACGCCCATCAGGATCGATGCCGAGAAGATCTGCGAGCTCGTCAAAGAGCGAAA
Source organism: Coriobacteriia bacterium (assembly GCA_037140395.1). Lineage (GTDB taxonomy): Bacteria > Actinomycetota > Coriobacteriia > Anaerosomatales > JAAXUF01 > JBAXEO01. The sequence continues at coordinate 27,592 of JBAXEO010000002.1, read as the reverse complement.
GCGCGAGCCACGTGACCTGCTCGGCATGCTTGCGGTCGTAGTGGTGACGTGCGCCAAGTTCGCGGACCGCCTGCAGGTGATCGACCTTACTCGCTATGGCACCCTCGCTTGACAGCGTATCGATGATGATGCCCTCGCGGATTCCACGCGCGTTGACCAGCACGCGCGACGCGCCAAAGAGCTTCATGATCTCGGCCAGTACCAGGGTACCGGGAAGCGCCACGTCGATGCGCTCGGGTGGCATGCCTGGAAGCTTGAGCCGCTCGGCGGCTGTGCTGTGGCTCAGGATATCGAGCAGCTGCATGACCTCGGCGCGCTCGATCTCCAGCCCGTGTAGCGATTCGTACCGTCGGCCGCGCATGCCAGCAACAACCGCGGCCGTCGTCGTGACAGCGCCGCCGGAGCCGACCAGCGGGCTTGCGCCGGGTGTCAGCAGTTCCACGCCATCACGCAGGGCTAGCCGGACGTGGCGCTTGAGCAGTTTGAACGCCTCCTCCGAGATGGGATCTTCGGCGACAAAGCGTTCCGCCAACACCCGAGCGCCCAGTCGAAGCGACGCGATCTCAACCGGATCTGCGTCGATCGCCTGCACGATCTCGACCGACCCACCGCCGATGTCAATCGCCGCCGAGAAGGGCGCATAACCCACCTGAAGTGCGGCGCTGAGCCACACCAGGCGACCTTCCTCCTCGGCCGAGATGACCTCGACCTCGATGCCCGCCTCTTCTCTCATGCGGGCGACGAATTCCTCGCCGTTGCTCGCGCGGCGAACCGCCTCGGTGGCGATGGCTCGCACCTCCGAGACGCCGAGACTGACGCCGATGTCGCGCATCGCAGTGAGCGCTTCGATGGTGCGGTCGACCGCCTCGGGATCAAGCATGCCGGTCGCGTCGAGACCCTGGCCCAGGCGCGTCATCGCCTTCTCATCGTCGATCACGTGGCGGGCACCGCCCACCGGCACTTCGACGATGATCGAGCGCACGGAGTTGGTGCCGATGTCGATGGCCTGCAGTCGGCTCATCCGGCAGGTTCCTCGGCAGGGCCGGAGGTAACCGGTGCGAGGGCAGGGGGCTCGGGCTCGGGCTCGGCGACGGGCTCCGATGGCTCTACTCGCGGTCGCAACGCCCATGGCTCAGCGCCGACAACGATTGGCGGCTCGATGGCAAAGCCACCAAAGTCGGCAATGGGGATCTCCAAGGGCGGCGGCTCGATTTCGCCGGCCACCACGAGGGCCTGCGGCTCGGAGCCGGCAGCGGAGTCGCCCTCTGCAGCGGCATGAGGCTGGCCCTCGAAGACGGCCGGTGAAGCTGCAGGCTGCGGCTCGGCCACGCGCGACAGCGGGAGCAGGAGCGCTGGGAGGAGTTCGCCCGCGGGGTGCTCCCGTGCGAGCTTGGAGAACTGCGTGAACTCGCGGTGGGCCTTCTTTTCGAGTAGCGTCTCGACGGCGACGAGATCCTCGGCGCTCACGCCGGCTGCCAGGGCCGCAGCACGGCGCTCCGGCTCACGCACCATGTCCAGGAAGACGTGCAGGTCATGCAGGTCGGCCTAGCTCGTCTTGAAAGGCGGTCAGCGTCTCGTGGAGCGCAGCGAAGTCGTCGCCATAGCAGGGCGCGAACACCTCGACGGCATAGCGCAGCCGCTTGAAGGTGATGCGTAGCGCGTGTTGCGCCTCGATGTCGGCCTCGTCGAGTGCGACCGGCATCAGCCCGTACACCGCCGAGATGCGCTCGGCGACCGCCGCATGCGCAAACGCCGAGAGGGGCCGCTGCGACTCAGGCCCGCGCTTGGGGGCCCGGACCAGCCGCGCGAACGACCGGCGGCTCTGGACGAGGTCGAGGTTGCCGAGCGCACGCTGCAAGAGCTCAAGCTGGCGCTCCCGCTGCCCCATCCGGTAGCCCACCAGGAATGCGACGGCGTGACGCCCGCCTGCGTCAAGCGATCGGTTGAGCTTGGAGAACGCGTCGATGAAGACGTCGGAGTCGCGCACGGGTCCGAGCGCGCGAGTCACGCCACGCACGCGCTTGTACCACTGCGCGAAGGCCGCGGGCGGGTAGAGAGGCGCCAGAAGCCGCATCGATTCGCGTAGCCGCCGCGATGCGACGCGCATGTCGTGGACGGCGTCCATGTCGGCGCCGCCGCTTGCCGCCGACTCGAGCTCGAAGAGCGGCTCGGCCTTGGCAAGCAGAATGGCGGGAGCGGCCTGCCTCAGGTGAGAATGCGCGTCGACCCCGTCGACGGCGAATCGCTGGTCCATGTGGCTCTCTTTCGATATCGCAAGCACAGCGCCCACGGCCGGCAACCGTCCGGCATCTGCGCATTGGGTCCTACGAGGAGTGTTCCCATCCCATCCTACCGTTCGACGGAACCCTGTGCCGCCCGAATCGCTGATGCAAGAAACCTCTTGTTGGGAAGGAGTAAAGAGTCAAGGACTAGTATGGTCTCGGTCCGCGACCGTCCTGGTAGTCAGCAGAGGAGTCCTTCCATGACCACGCCAAGAAAGCCCCCGGCGAAGCCCACCACTCAGACGACCGAGGCCAAAACCGCGGTAGCCGCGAAACCAGCACCGCGCGCCAGGGCGGCAAACGTGGCTCCGGCGCCCCAAGCTCCGCCGCCTCTCCAGTACGAGGCGCTGCTGCCGCACGCCACTCCTGAAGAACGTATCAGCCGCGGTAAGGCGAGCCGACAGGAGACTCCGCGCCGATGCCAGGCTCAATGGGAGACGTGGCCCAACCGACCCGACCCGGTGTCGCTCCTCGAAGAGCAGGCGAAGACCCGCTGGCCGGAACTCGTCCCCATCCGGTATGGGCGCATGCTGGCATCGCCATTCGCATTCTTCCGCGGCGGTGCCTACATCATGGCTTCCGACCTCGCAACGACACCGCGCACCGGCCTCAGTGTGCAGGCGTGCGGCGACGCGCACTTGGTCAACTTTGGCATCTACTCGTCTCCAGAGCGCGGCCAGGTGTTCGACATGAACGACTTTGACGAGACGCTGCCCGGTCCGTGGGAGTGGGACGTGAAACGGCTGGCGGCGTCCTTCGAGGTCGCCATGAGAGACCGGGGCATGGAGCCGGCGGACCGGCGTGATGTCCTGCTCACGGTGGCAAGCGCGTACCGGGAGAGCATGACCCAATTTGCAACGCTCGGAAACCTCGATGTGTGGTACGAGCGCCTGGACACGAGAATCATTCTGGAACGCCTGAAGTCAGACGCCGAGAAGCGCACCGTGAAGCGGACAGCCAAGCTGTTCGCCAAGGCAGAGGCCAAGAACAACCTGCGGGCACTCGCGAAGCTCACGGTCATGGTTGATGGCGAGCCCCGGTTCGTAAGCCAGCCGCCGCTCCTCGAGCCTGCATCTGAGCTGCTCGCGGGCGAGTCGCTCGAGACCTTCAACAAGACCATCCACGAGTTCCTGCGCAACTACGCCATGAGCCTGTCTGATGACCGCCGGCACCTTCTCGAGGAGTACGAGTTCCGCGAGATCGCCCGAAAGGTGGTCGGCGTAGGCAGCGTCGGCCTGCGCTCGTGGGTTGTCTTGGCCACCGGCCGAGACAACACCGACCCTCTCTTCCTGCAGCTCAAGCAGGCCGAGGCTTCGGTGCTGGAGCGCTTCGTCGGCAGAAGCCGCTACCGCAACCATGGGCGCCGTGTCGTCGAGGGCCAGCGGCTGACGCAGGCCGCAAGTGACAGCCTCTTGGGCTGGTACAAGGTGCACGCCTTCGATGGCAAGGTGCACGACTTCTACGTGCGGCAGCTCTGGGATGGCAAGGCCTCGATCGACGTGAGCACAATGCCTCCCCCGACCTTCATCCCCTACGCCGGCATGTGCGGCTGGACACTCGCCCGTGGGCACGCACGGACCGGCGACCGCATAGCGCTGGCCGCCTACCTGGGAACGAACGACGTCTTCGACAACGCGATCGCTGACTTCGCGGTCGCCTATGCCGACCAGAATGAGCGCGACTTCGAGGCTATGCAGGCCGCATTCAAGAGCGGCCGCATTCAAGCCGAGATGGGCGTGTAACCGATCGATCGTAGAGGAGAGAGTGGGATATGGCGGCAATAAACATGAAGCGCGTCAGGGAGCTTATCGAGCCCTTCCGAGTAGAGCCTGGTAGGCAGGTCAGACTGGCCCGAGACTTCGATCCCGGCTACAAGGCCGGCTTCCTCGCCAAGGAAGACGGCGAAGAGCTCCTCCAGCGCGGGATCGAACTACTCGCCGACTACCAGAGCAGGCTGGCGGCGCAAGGCACGGTGGGCGTACTGATGTGTCTGCAGGCGCTCGACGCCGCAGGCAAAGACGGCACCATCCGCCACGTCATGAGTGGCGTCAATCCGCAGGGCGTCGAGGTCCACGGCTTCAAGGTGCCTACCGCCGATGAGCTCGCCCACGACTACCTCTGGCGCTACCAGCAGAAGCTGCCGGCTCGAGGCAACATCGGCATCTTCAACCGCTCCCACTACGAGGAAGTGCTTGTGGTCCGAGTGCATCCGGAAGTGCTCGAGCACCAGCGGCTACCCAAGTCGGGCCGAGACGTGTGGAAGCGCCGATACCGCGAGATCAACGAGTGGGAACGGCACCTCACCGACAACGGCTACAAGGTAGTGAAGATTTTCCTGAACCTCTCCAAGGAGGAGCAGCGCAAACGATTCCTCGCCCGCATCGACCTCGCCGAGAAGAACTGGAAGTTCTCGTCTGGCGATGCCAAGGAGCGCGAATTCTGGGACGACTACCAAAAGGCGTTCTCAGAGATGCTCTCCAACACCAGCACCGAATGGGCGCCCTGGTACGTCATCCCGGCCGATCACAAGTGGTTCGCGCGCATCGCCGCCGCTGCGGTCCTGGTCGACACACTGGCCACCATCAATCCTCAGTACCCGGTCATCGGTGCCGAAGAGCTCGCTGCACTCGATGCAACCAAGACCGTGCTCGAGGCCGAGGCGCCCGCCGGCGCTGCACCCGATCCCGTCGAAGCGGAGCTCGAGGCAAAGGCCGCTCGCAAAGCCGCCGAAAAGACTGCACCCGCAGACGCTCGGCCCGCGGATGCCCCGCCCGCAGATGCTGCGGCAGCTCCGGATCACAACACCAAACGTGACTCGAAGAAGAAGGCCAAAAAGAAGAACAAGTCAAAGTAGACCGCGTCCCTAAAGCCCCGCGCCAGGCAGCGCATACCATTCCCAGACGCTTACAAGAACGGAGCCCACCTTGAGCAAGAAGGCAGACGCGCCGAGTGTGACGGGCACGGATACGGCCAAGTGGTATGCAATGTCAGCCGACGATGTGGCGCAGAAACTCGGCGTCGATCAGTCGACCGGTCTCTCCGCGACAGAGGCGGCAAGTCGGCTGTCAAAGAACGGCCCCAACGCCCTTCCCGCCGAGAAGCCCACGCCGGGCTGGATGCGGTTTCTCGCCGAGTACTCGAGCTACATGCAGATCATCTTGGTCATCGCCGGAGTGATCTCGATTGTCATCAAGCAGTACAACACCGGCATCGTTCTGCTGCTGCTGACAGTGGTCAACGCGGTCGTCGGGCTGCGCCAGAAGGGCAAGGCCGACAGCGCGATGAACGCGCTCAAGTCGATGATGAAGACCTCGGCGCGCGTGCTCAGAGACGGAACCGACTCCAAGATACCCGCCGAGCAGCTCGTGACCGGCGATGTCGTACTCCTGGCGGCGGGCGACCAGGTGCCTGCAGACGGCCGCATCGTAGCGGCCAGCTCGCTCCAGATCGACGAGTCGGCGCTCACCGGCGAGAGCGTGCCGGCGTCCAAGGGCTCGTCGGCACCGACCGGTGATGCGACCAACCCGGGCGACCAGACCGACATGGCCTTCATGAACACGCCGGTGACGCACGGCAGCGGGACCATCATCGTGACGGGTGTCGGGGCCGACACCCAAGTCGGCAAGATCTCAGGGATGCTCGCGGCGACCAAGGCCGAAGACACGCCGCTCACCAAGCAGCTGAACCAGATGACGCTCTGGATCGGCGCGATGGCCGGTCTGACGATGGTCGTGATGTTCGCGCTCGGCGCGATGCGCGGCCAAGCCTGGCAGACCCTCTTCATCACCGCGGTCGCCCTCGCGATCGCAGCGATCCCCGAAGCGCTTCCCACCGTCGTCGACGTGATCCTGTCCAACGGCGCCATGGACCTTGCCAAGAAGAACGCGATTGTCAAGGAGCTCTCATCCGTCGAGACGCTCGGCTCGACCTCGGCGATCAACTCCGACAAGACCGGCACGCTGACCATGAACCAGATGACCGTGGTCGAGGTGCTCGACCCCACGGATCGCTACACGGTAAGTGGCACGGGCTACAGCTTGGAGGGTCAGATACAGCACACGGCAGGGACATCCGCCTCGATCGACGACGCGATTCTGCCGTTCCTCATGGCCAGCGATGCCAAGCTGCAAGACGGAAAAGTCGTGGGTGACCCGACTGAAGGCGCGCTGCTCGTCTTGGGTCACAAGGCGGGGCTCGACGTTGCGGCTTCGCAGGCGAAGTCGCCGCGACTGGCCACGCTGCCGTTCGATCCGACCTACAAGCTGATGGCGACGTTTTGCGACGTCACCGATGAGAGCGGCAAGAAGGTGGTCCGTGCGTACGTGAAGGGGGCCTCCCCCGCGGTGTTCGGGCGCTCCACTTCCGCACTCTCGGGAGGCACGAGCATTCCTCTTGATGATGACATCAAGAAGCGGGTGAATACCAACATCGATCGCATGGGTGGCGAAGGCTTGCGCATCATGGCCGCCGCGTTTCGCGACATCGCCCCAGCCGAGTTCAAGGCTGATGGCGACCTTCTCGGCTACATGAGCGAGCTTTCGGTCACGAGCATCGTTGGCATGGTCGATCCGCCGCGCCTCGAGTCCAAAGACGCGGTCGCTGAGGCCCAGAAGGCGCACATCCGCGTGCGCATGATCACCGGTGACGACGTCGTGACGGGCGCGGCGATCGCCAAGCAGCTCGGCATCCCGGGCGAGGCGATCCTGGGTGCCGACTTCGCTGCCTTGAGCGAGGACGAGCAGCTTGCGCGCATCGACGACATCGGTGTGGTGGGACGCGTGGCGCCCGAGCACAAGGTGCTCATCGCCACGACGCTCAAGAAGAAGGGCGAGGTCGTCGCGATGACTGGCGACGGAGTCAACGACGCTCCGGCGATCAAAGCCGCCGATATCGGCATCGCGATGGGAACCGGCACTGAGGTCGCCAAGAACGCCGGGAACATGATCCTGTCCGACGACAACTTCGCCACGATCGTCTTCGCCATCGAGCAGGGCCGCAAGCTCTACGACAACCTGGACAAGTACATTCGATTCGTCCTGATCACGCTAGCCGCCTTTGTTCTGACGTTTCTCGCCGCGACGATCTTCAACATCGCCGCAGGCCAGCCGTTCAGCCCCACGCAGATCCTGTGGATGAACTTCCTCATCGACTCCCCGCTGGGCATGGCGCTTGGATTCGACAAGGAGACCCCGGGGCTCATGCTGCTCAAGCCACGTCCGCGAGACGAGAAGATCCTCACGGGTTCGGTCGTACTGACCGTCGGCCTTGTCGGCGTGCTCATGACTGCGTCGTTCCTGCTCCTCATCGTCTACGGTCAAGCAGCCTTGGGGAGTCTGGCCATCGGCTCGACGCTTGCAGTGACAGCGTTCGCGATGTTCCGAGTGGTCGGCTCCTACGAAAGCCGGAGCCAGAACCTGTCGATCCTCACGGTCGCCACCTTCGACAACTCCACGCTGAACTGGACGGTACTTGCCGAGATCGTACTGGCGATTCTCGTGACCGAGTCGGGATTGCTCCGCAAGATGCTCGGCACTACGCACTTGTCGATGACGCAGTGGGCGCTCGCCACGGCACCGGCGATCCTTCTCTTTGTGTTGTGGGAGATCGGCAAGATGATCGCCCGGTCGCGCGTGTCGGCACAGGAAGCGAAGGTGACTGGTTAGTTCACCACGCTGCTAGTGATGAGCGGCACACCTGAGCCGATTGGTACCCGCGTGCCAGGTGCCGGCAGTTGGTCGGTCACCTTGCCGCTCAGGCTCGTGCCAGGACCGGCATCAAAGAGTAGCGCCACGAGATAGACGCTCGCGACATCGGTCGCGGCCTCGCTCAATGACTTGCCCAGCACACTGGGAACCACCGCACCGCCCGTCCCTCGGCCCATCGACACGAACAGCGCAACCTGCTGACCGGTTGTCGCGCGCTGCCCTGCCCGCGGCATCTGCGCGACAACCCGCCCAAAGGGAACGCTGTCGCTGAGCTGCTGGTACACGACGGGCCTCAGGAGCGCGTACTCGAGCACGCTCGCCGCAGCAACATCGGTATCCATGGATACGTCAGGCACAACGGTGGGCGTCGGCGCAACCGCGACCAGCAGGTCGACGCGCGTTCCAGGGGGTACATGAGTAGCAGAAGGCGGATCTTGCCGCATGGCAACGTCGGGCTCGAAGTCGGCCGTCGCAAACGCGCCCATGGGCGCCGTGGTCAGATCGGCAGCTAGAATGCGCGCGGTCGCACTGGGGACACGCAACCCGGTGACGCTGGGCACCGTGGAGACCTTGTGCCGCGCGACCCACGTCCCGAGGCCCGACACCAGCGCCATCCCCGTTGCCGCAGCCATAAGGACCAGCAGGATGCCACCGCACCCAAACCTCGCAGCCGAGTACACCGCGCCGTGGTCTTTCGGCTCCGACTCCGGCTTCGGCGTCAGCTCCACATCCGGTTCCGGCTCTGCCTCCGGCTCCAGCTTCGGCTCCAACTCCGGCTCGGACGTATCGTCGCTCACAGCCCCCACCCGCCTTTCGCCGCCGAGACGACCGCCATGTGCTCGCTAGGGTAACGCGGTGAGGACAACCGCCGCTAGAGCCATCGCAACACCGAACGCCTGATGCCGCTTGAGTCGCTCACCCAGCACCATCCGCGCCAGTAGCATCGTCGCAACCGGGTACAAGCCGCCGACAACCGCCGCGACCGCCAGCGGACCAATCCGAATGGCCGAGAGCATCACGACGTTGGCCGTGGCGTCGAGCAGCCCTGCGCCCAGCGCCATCCGAACTGCCTCGCGATCCAGTTTCATGTCGCGCCGGCGCACGATCAACGCAATTGCCATGATGACGGTGCCGACCGTGCGGGCGATCAGGAGCGGCGCGAAACCGCTCGCTGGCAAAGTGAGCGAGAGCGAGACCAGCGAGCAGGCAAAACTCGCTCCCGCCAGCACCGAGAGCCCCACGGCGAGCGGTGGCATGCCATGCTCCTCGACCGTGCCGGTGGTGGTGCTCACGATGATCACCGAAACCAGCGCCAAGGCCAAACCCACAAGCGTAATCGGCCCCACGTGAGAGCCGCGCACAAGATCGAAGATCGCCGGCCCTGCGCCGCTGAGTGCCGCCGTGATTGGCGCAACGATGCTCATGCGACCGATTGCCAGGGCCGCGTACAACGAGACGATGCCCACCGTGCCGGCGACGCCCGAAGCCGCGCCCCAGAGCAGGTCGACGCGGGTCACCTGCTCGGGCCGGACGAAAAGCAAGAACACCGCAAAGGCGACCATGCCGACCACATACACCACGCCGGTTACCGCCAGTGCGGGGCTTCTGCGGCTGGCCAGCCCACCAAAGAAGTCCCCACTGCCAAACAGAACCGCCGTTGCAGCGCCGAGCAGTGCGGTCAGCACGTAGACCCCAAAGCACAGCGCACTTTCATGGAGGCCTTTCGGAGTAGCTCGGACAACGCCACCACCGTAGCCGCCAACTCACGCGAACACCAGCCTCGGGTGTAGGCTGTGGTCACTGTCGGCGAACAGGGAGAGTGCAATGCGAGGAATCAGGATTGGTGCGGCAGTGGCGCTCACGCTCACGCTGCTGAGCGCGGCCGCATGCGCGCCATCGACAGGCAGCAAGAGCGTCGCCGTTCCGGCCACCGGCAGCAACGGGCAGGTGCCAGCCGCCTTCGACTCCGAGACGCTCTACCAGTGGTCGATGCTGAGCGCGCTGGTCGTCGGCCTCTACCAGCCAACCGTCACCGTCGGCGAGATCAAGCAGGCAGGCAACACCGGCATCGGCACCTTCACCGCACTCGACGGTGAGATGATCGTGCTCGACGATGTCGTCTACCAGGTGCGCGCCGACGGCACCGTGCACCAGAGCCCTGACGCAAGCACCTCACCATTTGCCGCCGTCACATACTTCGACAACGAACGGACCGTCGAGATCACCGGCGCGCCCACCTACGACGCGCTCAAGAAGAGCCTCGACGCTCAAATCCCCGGCGTCAACGACATCCGCGTCATCCGCGTCCCCGGCCACTTCAACTACGTCAAGACACGCAGCGTGCCGGGCCAGACCGAACCCTATCCGCCGCTCGCACAGGTCACTGCCAAGCAGACCGAGTTCGAATTCCGCGACGTCGACGGCGTACTCGTCGGCATTTGGTGCCCCGCATGGATCGGCCAGATCAACGCACCCGGCTACCATTTCCACTTCCTGACCGCCGACAAAACCGGCGGCGGCCACGTACTCGACGTGTCGATGGGCGCGGCGAAGGCACAGATCGACATCACGCCGGGGTTCAATCTCTCGATCCCGCAGACCAAGGAGTTCCAGAAGGTCGACTTAGCCGGCGACTACCAGAAGCAGATCGACGCTGCCGAGAAGTAGCCGAAGAAGCCCGGGCTGTGACAGGCTCAGCACGCAATGAGGAGGCCACACGCAATGCCTAGAAGACCTAGTATCGTCGCCATGTTGGTCGCGGCACTCTGCGTGGCCATGTTCGTCACCGGCTGCGGAAGCCATCCTGCGGTCGCGCCTTCGACCAGCTCTACCGAAACCACAAGTGCCCCCGCACCCGACTACGCCGACTCCTCCAACTGGCTGTCGCAGCCATCGTCGAGCGATGCCTCCAAGCCGGTCGACGTCTTCTTCCTCTATCCGACCGTCTACAAGCCGACCGGCCCGAGCGCCCCGGTCGTCTGCTCGGCGGACAATCCGCAGATGCGCAGCGGCGCCCAGGCCGCGTTCTCCAGGACCGCGACAGCGTTCTCGCCGCTTGCGAACGTGTACGCGCCGTACTATCGGCAAGCGGAGATCCAGATTCTCGCGCTGCCGCTTCAGCAGCAGGACACGATAATCGGAAGCGCGCCGACAACGGATGCGCTTTCGGCATTCGACTACTACATCAAGCACCTGAACAACGGGCGGCCGTTCATCCTTGCGGGCCACTCGCAAGGCTCCAACATCATGATCAACCTGATGGCCGACTACATGAAGAAGAACCCCGAGGTCTACAAGCGCATGATCGTGGCGTACGTGCCCGGGTACTCGATAACGCCGCAGTACCTGCAGCAGCACAGCGAGCTCAAGTTCGCCGAGAACGCCGACGACACGCAGGTGATCGTCTCTTACAACACAGTCGCCCCGACGACCACGATGCCCGACCCCGTAGTGCACCCCGGCGCGATGGTCATCAACCCGATCACGTGGACGAGGAGCGAGGCGACCGCTACGGCCGCACAGAACCTCGGGGGCATCTCGCTCGACGCGAATAGCTACGCCGTGCTCGATGCCCACGGGCAGCCGAAGAGGATGCTCGGCGTCGCCGATGCGAAGATCGACACAGCGAAGGGTCTGTTGATCTGCAGCACGGTGAACACGGCAACGCTCGATCCGGGCAACAGCGTGACCGCCGCAGGAATCTTCCACAACTACGATTACCCGCTCTACTACTTCGACATCCGGGCCAACGCCGCGAACCGGATCGCCCGGTATCTCGCCAACCGATAGGAGCAAGAGCGATGCGTGCCTCTTTCGCCGGAATTGCCCTGAGCGCCGTGCTGCTCGCGACGGTCGTGTCCGGATGCGCTCCGGCGCAGTCCATGGCGCCCGAGCCGCCCAAACCCACACTCACTCTCGTGGTCGAGCCACAGGCCGGATACCAGCCCATCTACGACTTCATCTCGGGAGCCAAGACGTCTCTCGACATGACGATGTATCAGCTGCAGGACACAAGGGCACAAGATGCCCTGAAGGCAGCGGCCAAGCGCGGAGTCAAGGTCCGAGTGCTGCTCGACTCCAACATTTCAGGCGGCGGCAGCCCGACCATGAACCAGGCCGCCTACAGCGATCTATCTACGAGCAGCGTCGAAGTGAGATGGGCTTGGTCCGGAACGCTTTGGCACCAGAAGAGCATCAGCCGTGACGGCGTTGCTGCCGCAATCATGACCTGCAATCTGTACGCACCCTACTATCCCTTCGTGAGGGACTTCGCGGTGATCACCGACGATCGTGCAACAGTGGCGGGGATGGATGCGACGTTTGACAAGGACTGGCAGGCCACGAGCAGCCCGCCGACTTCAGGCGTGGTGCCCAGCGGCTCGGACTTGGTCTGGTCACCAGGCGCGCAGACACCCCTCGTCGACCTGATCGATTCGGCGCGCGCGGGAACCACTGTCTGGGCCGAGTCCGAGCAGCTCGACAGCCCGCCGATACAGCAGGCGCTGGTGTCGGCGGCAAAACGCGGGGCTACGGTGAACTTCCTCATGACGTACGACTCCAACTGGGCAGCGGGACTTAACGCCCTCAGCGCGGGCGGCGTGCAAGTGAGGGTCTACCAGCCGAGCGCCCCGATCTACATCCACGCCAAGGCCCTCACGGTTAACGATGACACGGCCTACGCGGGCAGCGCCAACTTCACGACGCCCATGACCGACCAGAACCGCAACGTCGGAATCATCACAAAGGATTCGGGAGTGGTTCGCGGGATCCGTTCGACTATCGCGAGCGACTTCGCTGGCGCTGCGCCGTACACGAGCGGACAGTAGGCCGACGTCGCGGGTCCGATGCGGGAATGCATAAGTGCCGTGCGCGAGGAGGTTCTCGGCGGGGAACGAGGGGCGTACGGGCAAGAAGTCGTGAAGCGCCTGGCCGTCAGGCTGACTGCGCGCTACGGGCGAGGTTGGGGGCAGCGGAACCTGGAGCGAATGTTGCGTTTCTCAGAGACCTATCCGCTACTGGAGATTGCGTCGCCAGTGGCGTCGCAATTGACTTGGACCAACATCAGCGAACTTCTCGCCATTGATGAGCAGCGCAAACGCGACTTCTACCTAGCTTTCTGCATCCACGAGCGCTGGTCAAAACGCACCCTACGGGCCAAGATCGCCGGCAAGCTCTACGAGCGCACCATCGCCGCCCGAGGCTCTGCCGACGGCATCGAAGCCGAGCTCGCGACGCTCGCAACCACCGGCGCCGTCGAGCCGTCGCTCGCTTTCCGCGACCCCTACGTGCTCGACTTCCTCGGCTTGCCGTCGCAGCACACAGAGGCCGACCTCGAGCGCGCAATTCTCGACGAGATGCAGCGATTCTTGCTCGAGCTTGGGGGCGGCTTCGCGTTCGTGGAACGGCAGAAACGCATGACTGTCGACGGCGCCGACTTCTACCTCGATCTGCTCTTCTACCACATCACCATGCGCTGCTACGTCGCACTCGAGCTCAAGACGCGTCCACTGGAGCCGGGAGACTACGGGCAGATGATGCTCTACTTGCGTTGGCTCGACGCTCACCAGCGACACGAGGGCGACTCGGCACCCATCGGGCTAGTCATGTGCACGAGCAAAGGCCCTGAACAGGTGGCGCTGCTAGGGCTGGATTCCGGCGAGGTGCGGGCGGCGCAGTACCTCACCGAGCCCATTCGCGAGGAGCTGCAGCGCCGTATGGCCGCGATCGCGGAAGATCCCGAGGTGAATCGGGAGTGACTGCGGGTGACGCCGGTCCTTACTTGCGCCCGGCCTTCTTGCGATCGGTCGCGCTCAGGATCCGCTTGCGGAGCCGAATGCTCTTGGGAGTGATCTCGACCAGCTCGTCGTCCTCGATGTACTCCAGCGCCTCTTCCAGCGTGAACAGGATCGGCGGGTGCAGCACGATGGACTTGTCGGCCGAGGAGGTGCGCATGTTGGTGAGTTGCTTGGCCTTAGCGACGTTGACCACTAGGTCGCCTTCCTTGGCGGCCTCACCCACGATCATGCCCTCGTAGCACATGACGGTCGGGCCGATGAACATCTTTCCGCGCGTCTGGAGCGTGTCGATCGCGAAGGAAGCGGACTTCTCCGTGGCGTTGGCGATCATCGAACCATTCTGACGGCCGCCCAAATCACCCTTGTACGGGCCGTACTCGCTGAAGTGATGGAACAAGACGCCCTCTCCGCGGGTCGCGTTGAGGATGCGTGTGCGCAGACCCATAACGCCGCGGGTCGGGATCTTGAACTCGAGGTGCGTGCGCTCTTCGCGGAGCACCATGTCCTTCATCTCGCCACTACGTGAGCCAAAGATCTCGATGACCTTGCCCGCAAACTCACTGGGGACGTCGACCACGGCTTGCTCGATAGGCTCCATCTTCTTGCCGTGCTCGTCCTTCTTGATGATGACCTGCGGGCGGCCCACCTGAAACTCGTAGCCCTCGCGGCGCATGGTTTCCATGAGCACGGACAGGTGCAGGACTCCTCGGCCGGCGACCTCCATGCCACTCTTGTCCTCGGTCTCGACGATATTCATCGAGATGTTGGACTCGGCCTCGCGCTCCAGGCGCTCCTTGATCTGACGACCGCCGACGATCTTGCCTTCCTGCCCAATAAGTGGGCTGGTTGAGGCCGCAAAAACAATCGACATGGTCGGCTCTTCGACGTGGATCGGGTCGAGCACGACCGGCTCGATGCGACAGGTGAACATGTCGCCGATGTCGCAGTCCTCGATGCCGACGACCGCGCAGATGTCGCCCGCATGTACTTCGGTTGCCTGCTGGCGGCCCATACCTTCGAACGTGAAAAGGTCCTTGATGTTGGCCTGGTAGCGACTGCCGTCATTCTTGACCACCATGATGCGCTCGCCGTTGTGAAGCGTTCCCGAAAACACTCGCCCGATGCCGATACGGCCGACGAAGTTGGAGAAGTCGATGGTGCACACCTGCATGGCAACCGGGCCGTCGACGTCGACATCAGGTGCCGGAATGTACTTGATGATCGAATCGAGCAGCGGCGCCATGTCCATGTTGTCGTCGCCGGGCTCATAGCGCGCGTAGCCGCTCACGGCACTGGTGTAGACCACGGGGAAGTCGAGCTGCGCGTCGTTGGCGCCCAGATCGAGCATGAGCTCGAAGACCTCGTCGATGACCTCGTGAGGACGAGCTCCGGGACGGTCGATCTTGTTGACGACGACCATCGGCTTCAGGCCGTGCTCCAGTGCGTGCTTGAGCACGAAACGTGTCTGCGGCATCGCACCCTCAAAGGCGTCGACGATAAGCAAGCAGCCGTCGGCCATCTTCAAGACGCGCTCGACCTCGCCACCGAAGTCGGCGTGTCCTGGCGTGTCGATGACATTGATCTTGGTGCCGTTGTAACGAATAGATATGTTCTTGGCGAGGATGGTGATACCCCGCTCGCGCTCTTGGTCGTTAGAGTCGAGCACACGCTCGGCGACCTGCTGGTTGTCTCGGAAGACATGGGTCGTCTGGAGGAGGCGATCGACCAGCGTGGTCTTGCCGTGGTCGACGTGGGCGATGATGGCGATGTTACGAACGTCATTCTGCCGCATGATGCTCCGATACTTCTGAGAGACGTAGTTGCCGTCTGGGACACATTTAGCGCAAGGGGGTAGTGTAGCACGCTCGACAATGATGCCTCTTGCGTCCTCACCACCGAAAAGTGTGCGCGCGAAGCCGTTAACCTCGCGTAAGATGCAAGTAGCGCAATGCATAAACCGTGTCCTTGCCGAGGGGGGCAACGGAATGTCGGCCGACTACACCGGCGGCTACGATGAGGTGGAACCCGAGTCCGAGCAGGACCCCAAAAACCGGCGCAATGCTGGCATCTGGGGGCTGCTGGCCACAGTGCTGGTTGCAGCAATTGTGCTGCTCATCGTGCTCACCCAGTGCGTACCTCGTGTCCCCGACGTGGTCGAGCTAACCGAGAATCAAGCTGTCACAAAGCTGACGCAAGCCGGTTACCAGGTGGGCGCTGTAAGCAGGGTCGTGCTCCCCGACACCTCGGCGGGCAAGGTTGCCGAGCAGGCGCCCGAGGCTGGCGCTGTCTTCTCCCGCGGCGGGAGCGTTGACCTTGTGGTGGCGCTCGGTGCTGAGCTTGTCGAGGTGCCCGAGGTCATAGGCAATGACACCTCAGCTGCAGAACTGCTCATTAAGGCCAAGCAACTGGTCATGGAAGTCGAGGGGCGCTACAGCCCCAGCATCCCTGCCGGCGCCGTCATCAGTCAGAATCCGCCTGCGAATGCCAAGGTGCCTGTCGGATCACGGGTCGTGCTGGTTGTTTCCCTCGGCATCGAGCCGGAAACGGGCTTTGGGGCCGGTGCGTCACCAGTCGCAGGTGCCAGCTTCTCAGCGGGCAACGGAGGGTCGGGATCGAGTGGGCCCGGCTCCACTCAGTCCAACTGCACCGCCAGCTACCCCGGTGCCACGGTGTGGGCCAGCGGCGGCGACATCTACATCAGGACCGGTGGCATCGGCACCAGACAGCTCACGAGCGGCTCGGCCTGGGACAGTCGGCCGCTGCTGTCGCCCAACGCCAAGTACGTGGTCTTCATGCGCGCTCCGTCCAGTGGCGCCAAGGCCGACGGAATTGGCCGTGTGTGCCTCACAACCTTCGAAGCCCAGATCATGAAGATGCCCTGGTCGACACAGATGACGGCAGGGCACGTGTGGTACGAGGACTACGCATTTGCTCCCAGCCCCACCGGCACCGCGCCGGGCAGCGACTGGCTGGTCATCTCCCAGCTCTACGAGTATCCGCTCACCACATCCCAAAACCCCGACCCCGCACAAAACGTGAGAGGCCGACTCGCCGTGTGCAACGTGCCGATCGCCTCGTCGTGGGTCGGATGGAACGTGGAGTTCTTCCCAACTGCCGGGATCTCGCTGTCGAGGTCAACCACGCCAGGGTGTGTGAAGGTCACCGCGATTCGACCGGACGGCAAGCAGTGGGTGCGCGAGTTCAACGCCCATACCGGAATGTTTCTCAAGTAGCCGCAAACTCCCGAGCGAACGAGGCCGCGCGTGCTAGCGCAGCACGAGGTCAGCGTAGACCGGCAAGTGATCCGAGGCTCGGCTCGGCACCGCTTCGAGTGCCTCAAGCTTCCAGTGCCGGCTATAGGCAAAGTGATCCAGGCCGCGGTTTGGCCGGATACTCGGGAAGCTGCTCGGCGGATTCTCGACCACCTCAAGCAGGTCGGAGAGTACCGTCAACTCGGCGGCCTGGCAGTTCAGATCGCCGGCAAGCACCAGCGGAGTGTCGCGGGGCAGGTTCTCGGCCAGGAAGGCGATCTGGGCCTCACGCGTTCGACGCCCTAGCGAGAGATGCGTGGAGACGAACGTGATGGGCGTGCCGCCAGCCGAGATCTCGGCGACCAGAGCGCCTCGGCGCTCCATACCGCCCGGAAGAAACAGGTTACTTGCCGAACAGAGCGTTCCCTCGTTCGCCATGACCATGTTGCCCAGGGCGTGCACCCAGCGAGTGTGGTTGGGCTCAAAAGCGTGCTCCATGTTGAGCATGCGTGCGATCTGGTCGGGCTGATCCCAAAGTCCGCGGATGTGCCAGACCTCGTTTACCCCCACCACGTCGGGAGCGATGCCCGCGATAACGCTGGCAATGCGGCGGTTGGAAACCCAGCCATCGACGCCTTCGCCGTGGCGAATGTTGTAGGTGAGGAAGCGCATAGAGAACTCCCGGTCCGGGGCTGGGCACCTCAAGAAAATGCCCGTTCGCACGTAGGACAAACGCAAAACGGCGTCCAGTTACTCCCCGACGGGCACGACGAGCTCGAGCAGGCAGTGACGTGAACCGAGGATGCCCAAACGATCGAGAAAGGTCAGGTCGAGCCCGGCTCCCTCAAACGTTCCTTCGTCGACGGCGGCAGCTATCTCGCACAACGTGTCGATCTGCTCGGCGGGCAGGCCGATTGCGCGCCATGCGTCCGCCAGAGGGCAGGAGCTCATGCTGAGCACGAGCCGACCATCTTCGAGCTCGTCAATCGCGGGCTCGAAGAGCGTGCCTCCGCAGGGAGAACCCTCGACAAAGATGCGGCCCACTTCGGCCAGGTCGCCTGCCTCGGCCGCCTCGGCGTACTTGCGACCTACTTCGAGTCCTCGGCGATAGATGGCTCGCTTCATGACCTCGACTGCTCGGTCGCGACCGAGCTCCTCGGCAAGCTCCTCGTAGAGGTATGCGTACATCAGGGCACGGTTCTCAAACGCCGAGCGCGTCTCGGCGCGGGACCGTTCTAGGGCGCTCTGAAGCTCGTCGAGGGTCGGGCCGCTGGTCATCAGGTGGTCTGGGGTTCGACCTGTGCCGGAACCGCTTCGTGACCGTCGCCGTGGTCATCATCATGATGCGGATGTACTTCCATCGGCTTGATGCCAAAGAAGTCCATCGTGCACGGCATGTCAATGTGAGCGGCGAGGTAGAGGTGCACCGTGGTCAGGATGATGAACAGCCAGTTGAGGACGTAGTGGACCGTACGCATGGCCCAGACGCCGGTGCCGCCGAGAAGACTGGCGGTCACGCCGTACAGGCTGATACTGAGAATTGGCACCTGATAGCGCCAGATGAACAAGCCGGTGAACGCTTGGGCAACCATCATGACCAGGAACATCGCGTAGGCCATCTTCTGCATGACGTTGTACTTGGCAACGTGCGGCTTGCTGTCGGAGAAGTAGCCGTAGTACGCCAACACGCCGAGCATGGAGCCGATGTCTTTGCCGCCAATCGAGAACTCGCGCCAGTCTGCATTGGTCTTTGAGAAGAACGCGTACCAGACGCGCCAGACCAGAACAACGATGACGATGATCATGAACACGTAGTGGGTGTTGCGCATGATCACTCGGTTACTCACGAAGAAGGGAAAGCGCAGATACATGCCGGTGAAGCCAAGGATGATCATCGATGACATGTGCACCGCGTGGAGCCACTTGGGAGTCGCGGGAGGACGCTCATCGTGCTCGGGCCAGTTTCCCTCTATGAATGACCTTCGGAAACGACCCGTGGTCACATAGAGCGTGAAGTGGAACAGGAGAAACAGCACGACGACGATGTAGAGCGCGGTGAAGATGACGTCGATCCAGACATTGAGTTCGACCAAGTTCATGAAGCCTTACCCCCTCATTTCCGACGGCACGTTGCCGCCGCTAGCTTTGTTCGACGCCGCCGGTTCGTACCCTTGCACGGTTCGATAAGAATCGTTCACCGTCACTGTACCTATAAATGCGAGTGACACGCTAGGCGTTGGAGCAATCTCGTGTCGGATCAGGCGAGTCCCTCTCGGGCAATAGGACACGTCATGCAGTGGCAGCCGCCTCGGCCTTTGCCAAGCTCGGAGCCCTCAATCTCGATAACCTCAACGCCGGCCGCACGCAGATTGGCGTTCGTGCGGGTGTTTCGCGCGTAGGCCACGACCACACCGGGCTCGATCGCCACGACGTTGTTCGCGTCGTCCCACTGCTCCCGTGCGGCCTGGAACGAGTCGCCTCCGGTGGGGATGACCCGCAGTTCGCTCACGCCAAGCGCATCGGCGATCGCAGGCAGGAGCCCCGCCTCCTCGGTGATGTCGAAAGTGCTGCCGTCGTGACCCGGTCGCAGACTGAAGACCTGCATCTGCTCGATGACCTGCGGATAGATGGTCACCGCATCGCGATCAACGAAGCCGATCACCGTGTCGAGATGCATGTAGGCGCGGGCCAACTCCATGCGACACGCGATGATTCGCTCGGCTTGGCCGGAGGCGAAGAGCGCACGGGCAATGTGTTCGACCATCCGGCCGGTGGAACGCTCTCCCATGCCGACAAGCACCGTCTTGTTGCCGATCGGCATGACGTCACCACCCTCAAGCGACGCGCCGTGGCCGAAGTCCTCCACGGCGAACCGCTCCGCGTCGCCGGCCGGCGGATACCAGAAGTCGAACTTCTCGGCGAC
Organism: Coriobacteriia bacterium; assembly: GCA_037140395.1. GTDB lineage: Bacteria > Actinomycetota > Coriobacteriia > Anaerosomatales > JAAXUF01 > JBAXEO01. Next base: position 7,636 of record JBAXEO010000002.1, on the reverse strand, counting down.
AAACTTGGGGTGGTGACGGTAGATCTCGGAGACGTTTGAGACCTCGAGGCGCCGAGCGTGCCAGAACAGCGGCGGCAGAATGACGCCTCCGTAGATCCACGCCGAGGAGTCGCGCATAAAGAGCGAGTTGGGCAGCGGCGGCAGAACAAAGGAGTCGGGCGTAGCGAGCAGCGCACCAAGCGAATGGCGATTGAGTCTGTCTAAGTCGAGGCCGTCGAGTTCCGAGATCAGCAGTCCGCCCACCAGAATCTCAGCGAGCCGCGACGGCTCCTGCGAATAGAGCCAGCCGCGCAACTCCTCGACCAGTGAGAGCCCGACGGTGAAAGACGAAACCGCGCGCTCGACGATGTGGCTACGGGCGTCTTCGCTTGCAGCCAGGGCCTCGGCTAGGAGCTGCTGGAGATAGAGCACCTCCACGCCCCGATCACGCAGCACGTCAGTGAAATAGTCGTGCTCGCGCTGGGCCCGCTCGACCCAGACCACGTCGTCAAAGAGGTATTCCGAGCGATTCTGAGGCGTCAGCCTCTCAAGCGACCTGCCCGGACGATGTACCAGCACCGTCTTGAGGCGACCAACTTCTGAATGTACGCCGAATCCCGCCATGCTCACGCCCCGTCTCAGATGCATGTACTTGCGCGCACCATCGTATCGCCGCCGCGCCGAAGCGTATACGCCCTGCGCGTGGGGAAGGATACTGATGGCGACTCGCGTAGGCCCCCGCCGCCGAGAATCCCAGTACACCAAGAAGGAGTCACGATGATCAGGCCCTGCCGAGTACCACCCGCGTTGCTCGCAGGCGTCGCTGCTGGTGCGGCTGTGGGCGCAGTTGCCGCGCTGAGCCTGACCGGCATCGGCATTCGGCGCCCTGTCTCGCATCCGGATCCCGCACACTCCATCGACGACGCTTGGCAGCGTGTGGAAGCGCTTCGCGCTGCCGAGGCGGGCGAGGTCCATCCGGCCGGCCACACCGCCCTGCTCACTCCACTTGAGTCCCCGCCCGGAACTCCCACCGTCGTGCTCATGCACGGCCTGACGATGACTCCCGACCAGTTCGGGTGGATAGGCACCGTCATCCGCGACGCCGGCTACCGCGTACTCCTGCCTCTCATGCCCGAGCACGGCCGGACCGACGGATCGAGTGAGGCTCTGGCCGACGTCTGTGCCGAGGACCTGACCGAGTGGGCCGACTCGACCATCGACATCGCCAGCGGATTCGGTGGGCCGGTCTGGGTGATGGGGCTGTCGGCGGGTGGGCTCATGGCCTCGTGGTGCGCGCGCGTGCGACCTGAGGTGACACGCGTGGCCGCGATTGCCCCCTTCACCGCACCTGCAGGCTACCCTTGGGCGGCTGTGCGCATCGCCGCCCGGCTTGAGGGAAAGTTGCCGACGACCATGCACTACTGGGACGACGAGCTAAAGACCGAGGCGACCCTCTCCCCCTACGGTTACTCCGGATTCCCGATTCGCGGCGGCTCGGCGTACATGCGCATCTCCGAGGCGCTCTACGACCGCCGTCTGGCTCAGCAACCCAATCTGCAGCATGCGACCCTCGTGCTCAACGACTGCGACGACGCCGTGAGTGACGCTCGGGCACGTGAGCTCTTCCGGAGCTGCTTCTACGACACGCCTGCCGCCTACGAGGAGATCACGCTGCCAGCCTCGCTCGCTTGGGAGCACGACTTCATCGACCCCTGGCTCGACCCGCGCCCCAATCCGCGGGCCGTGCTCGAGGTCCTGCTCGGCGCGCTGGGGATCGAGGGGCCGAGGGCGACTCAGGCAATCGAGGGGTACCAGCCGTAGGGCGCCACTCGGCGCTGGCTCGAACGAGTATCCTCATCTGGCAGTCGACTTTCCCAGGAGGCCTTGGTGGCAACGGACGTTAGCGAACTGCGTCTCAACGTGCGCTATGACGAGGGCGATGGCCCCCCGATGGTGCTTCTGCACGGCCTCAACGCCGACGCAACTGACTGGCGCCCGGTCATCGATACCATCGGCGGGGGCTACCGGTTCATCGCTGTCGACCACCTGGGCTACGGGGACTCGCCCAAGCCCCTCGACATCGACTACGACACTGACCAGCAGGTGCAGATTCTCGATGCCACCCTCGTCGATGCAGGGGTCGACCAGCCATTTCTCTTGGTTGGCTACTCACTGGGCGGCGATATCGCAATCCGCTATGCATCCACCTACCCGCACAAGGTCCGGCGCCTCTTCCTGCTCTCGGCGCCGTTCTACCTGCCCCCGGAGTCGTTCGCGAGCGACCACTTCGCGACGCGCTACCTGCAAGTGGTGGTCTTCCAGGCTCTCTGGCGACTGGTTTCGGGAGCCAAGAAGAAGGACGACCTGCTCTACCAACTCGCCAACGGACGCGCCGAGGAGTTCGCCAAAGCCCAGCTTCGCAGCGACGAGGTCCCCGTCCGCTGGGACATCATGAGTAAGAACCTCAGCAACTGCATCGCAAAAGCCACCTTCGTCGACGACCTGCCCAAACTCGACATGCCGGTGACCTTCGCACTGGGCATCCGCGATCCCATCGTGCACCCCGACCAGACACCCGACCTGAAGCGACTCAAGCCCGACATCGACATCCGTCGCATCGTGGGGCTGTCGGCCGATCACTTCATGCTCCAGAACCTGCCCGCCACCGTCGCCGAGGAGATCATGCGCGACGAGGTCCGCGGCCTTCACGTGCGCTACCGCGCAGGGCAAGGCGCTGCGACAGTCTTCCTGCACGGCGCGGGCGAGGATCCGAACTTCTGGGTGCCGGTTGCCACGGCGCTCTCAGCACGTGGCGAGGTGGCCGCAGTGGACCTGCTCGGCTTTGGGGAGTCGCCTAAGCCTCTCTCGAGTCGCTACAAGCTAAGCGATCACGCCGACGCGGTCATTCGTACGCTCAAGAGAGAGTTTGCCGGTCGCAGAGTGCGGCTGGTGGGACAGGAGTTTGGCTCGACTGTCGCGCTTGCCGTGGCCGCTGCAGCGCCGCAGCTTGTGTCTGACGTCGTGGCGTTTTCGCCACTGCTCCTGGAACCGTCAGATGCCGCGGACGGCGGAGATGCTCTCCAAGCTGAGGCTCTGGCCACTCGAGAACGAGTCAGAGCGATGGTTGGAGATGTTCGCTCGCGAGCAGCTGTTGAGAGATCCGAGGAGCGCATCGTCCCCTTACTGCGAACCGGCCTCAACGCGGTCCTGGCTGCCGATCCCGAACAGCTTCTCGCATCCGTCTCGATGCCGACGGTAATCGTGATGCCCGATGCCGACGACCGCGTTCCCCGCTCCTACCTGAAACGACTGCTTGCAGACTCTAGGGTCCTGCATGTCCTCGAACCGAAGGGCGTCCGCTGGATGCCACTGGAAGACCCTTCAGGCACAGTACTTTTGATCGACCCCAAAGCCGGATCTGCCGCCGAGAAGGCCAAGGCCGCTCCGCAGGTGAAACCACGCGCCGGGCTTGATGCTGTGAAAGCGGCGTTCACCAGCGCATCGAATCAGGTCATGTGGCGCGGGCTGGGGCTTGTGGTTCTCGGACTCTGGATGCTGACACTCCACTCGGCAGACTCTCGCCTTCTCGCCATCGGGTTTGCCGTGTGGGTCCTGATTGAGGGGATCTCGACGGTAATCGGTGCCATCGGCCTTCGCCGGAGCGGTGCTGCTGGCTGGCTACCTTGGCTGCTCATCGGGGTGGTTTCCTTTGGCGTTGCGGGGCTGCTTCTAGTGAGCACCCGCCTCAATCTCACCATCTTGGCGTTCGCTATCATGGCTCGCGCTCTGTACGTGGGCGTCGCCAACCTCTACGTCGCCCGCAATGTGGCGCACACTCCTCGATCACGGTGGATCCTCGTCTTTGAGGGGCTCCTCGGCGTCGCCATTGCACTGGCCTTTGTGTTTGGCGAACACCGCGGAGCGCTCCTGACCAAGTATGTGCTCGCGGGATACTTCATTATCTCGGGCATATCGGGGATCTCGTATGCCCTGGCTAACCGCAAAGCAATTCGGGTGCGGGTGCAACGGGCGATCGCCGGCCAGGCCAACCAGCTGTAGACCCCGAAATCAGCCAACGACACGCGTCTACCGCCACCCGTGCTTGGATCGGATGTGGCATACTCTTCGCATACTAACCGTTCGCTCATTAACCATTGCCTGCTGGGCGGGCCTGCGCCACTAGGAGATCCCTTGCACCACGGCCACGGTTCTAACTGCGCACTCCCCCAGCCGGACGGCGTTGACCCGCTCTCGTATGCGGTCTTTGGCGCCTACATGCGGTCGCTTCACCTGCATCGCCAACTGATCGGCAAGCTCCTGAGCGAGGCAGACACTCACCCTGGCCAAGCGTTTTGCCTGCGCATGCTCGCGGCCAACGATGGCATCACTCAGCGCGACCTAGCAGAGGCCATGCAACTTTCTCGGCCAGCAGTGACGACGATGCTGCAACGGATGCAGAAGGCCGGACTCATCGTGAGGCGCGCAGACGATGCCGACCAGCGCCTTATGCGCGTCTACCTGACCGATGGTGGCCGCACGCTCGCAGCGCAGATGCGTGAAACGTTTGCCGTCTACATCTCAACTGCCTTTGACTCGATGACCGTGAAGGACCGCCGCGAGCTCGAACGTCTTCTCGGCATTGTCGCCCAGAATACGGAAGCGGCGCTCGAGTGAACGCCCTCAACTGCAGACCCGGCAAGCACCATCCCCCGAAAGAGGAAGCGCGCAGATGACCAAGCTGTTCAAGATCTACCTTGGCCCGTACTGGAAACAGCTGACCCTCGTGATGCTGCTGGTCTTGCTGCAGGCGATGGGCAACCTGTTCCTCCCAGACCTCAACGCCAAGATCATCAACGAAGGCGTCGCCAAGGGCGACATCACGACGATTCTGCGATACGGCGTAGTCATGCTGCTTGTGTCACTCGTGGTCGGAGCGATCTCGATCGTCTCGGTGTACTGGGGTTCCAAGACAGCTATGGCGTTCGGGCGCGACGTGCGCAGCGCGATCTTCCGGCGCGTCGAGGGTTTCTCCCAGACCGAGGTCAACTACTTCGGCACGCCGTCCCTGATCACGCGCAACACTAACGACGTCCAGCAGGTTCAGCAGGTCATCGTGATGGGCCTGAACATGATGATCACGGCGCCCATCATGGCCATCGGCGGCGTAATCATGGCGGTCCGGATGGACGTGCAGCTCTCCACAGCACTCATCGTAATCATCCCGCTGATGGTAGTTGTAATCGGTACGCTGCTCAGCCAAGCGCTACCGCTGTTCAAAGCCATGCAGAAGAAGGTCGACCGGATTAACCAGGTCACGCGCGAAACGCTCTCAGGCGTGCGCGTCATCCGAGCCTTCGTGCGAACCCGGCACGAGGAGGAACGCTTCGACCTCGCCAACCGCGACCTCACCGACACCGCATTGAGAGTCGCGTACCTGTTTGCAATCATGATCCCGGCCCTCTTCGGCATCATGAACCTCTCGACCGTGGCGATCATGTGGTTCGGCGGGCTGCGGGTAGCCAGTGGTGCGATGCCGATAGGCAACCTCACCGCGTTCATCACCTACATCTCGCTCATCCTCATGTCCGTAACGATGGCCGTCATGATGTTCGCCATGGTCCCGCGCGCGGCCGCCTCGGCCGAGCGCATCTGCGAAGTCTTGGAGATGGAGCCTTCGGTCAACGATCCGGAAGGCGCATCACCGGTATGCGAGGGTTCCGGCTACATCGAGTTTGAGAACGTCGAGTTCCGCTACCCCGGCGCTGAGGACCCGGTCCTGTGCTCGATCTCCTTCTCGGCCAAGCCCGGCGAGACAACCGCAATCGTCGGCAGTACCGGGAGCGGCAAGTCCACGCTCATCAACCTCATCCCGCGCTTCTACGACGTCACCGGCGGCCGCGTGCTTGTCGATGGCGTCGACGTACGCGACATGCGCCGAGAAGACCTCTGGCGCAAGGTCGGATTCATCCCGCAACGGGCGTTTTTGTTCTCCGGCTCGGTGGCGAGCAACCTGCGCTACGGCTCCGAGCACGCCCCCGAGGACGAGTTGTGGCGCGTACTCGAGGTCGCTCAGGGCTCTGAGTTCGTCGCCGAGATGGCCGAGGGGCTCGACGCGCCCATCACACAAGGCGGCTCGAATGTCTCCGGCGGCCAGCGACAGAGGCTCGCTATCGCCCGCGCACTCATGAAACGGCCCGAGATCTATGTCTTCGACGACAGCTTCTCGGCGCTCGACTTCAAGACCGACTCGAAGCTTCGTGCAGCGTTGGTCGACGAGACACGTGAGGCGACGGTCATCATCGTCGCGCAGCGCGTGAGCACGATCATGCACGCCGACCGGATCATCGTGATGGAGAACGGCACCATCGCCGGCATCGGCACGCACGACGAGCTCATGGAGAGTTCGGAGACGTATCGCGAAATCGTGTACTCGCAGCTTTCCCAGGAGGAGATCGCGTGACCGACGCCAAGAGCAAAGCTGCTCCAGCCGCTCAAAGCGGCGGCCGCGGATTCGGACCGGGAGGCGGTGGGATGAAGGCCCCCATCGTGAAGGCCAGCAACTTCAAGGATTCAGGACTGCGCCTGCTCAAGACACTGCGTCCCGAGCGTGTGAAAATCATCTTCGTCATGGTCATGTCGATCATCAGCGTGGCCTTCAGCGTGGCTGGACCCAAGATCCTCGGCAACGCCACCAACGTGCTGTTCGCCGGAGTGATCGGGAAGCAGTTCCATGCCGGGACGACCACGCAGCAAGCGATTGCAGGGCTTCAGGCCCAAGGACAGTCCACGCAGGCCGAGATGGTCGCCAAGAGCGGTTTCACCCCGGGCGTCGGCGTCGACTTCCGGCAGCTCGCACAGATCCTGATTCTGCTTGCGGCGGTATACCTGCTCAGCGCATTCTTCCTGTGGTTGCAGGGCTACATCATGGCAGGCGTCGCGCAGCGCACGGTCTACTCCCTTCGTAGGAGCGTTGACCTCAAGCTCGCGAAGCTTCCGCTCAAATACTTTGACGATCACCCCCGCGGAGACATCCTCAGCCGCGTCACCAACGACATCGACAACATCTCAAACACGCTTCAGCAGGGTCTCACGCAGATCATCACGGCCGTGTTTACCATCATCGGCATCATGCTGATGATGATTTGGATCAGCCCGCTCCTCGCGGCGATCTCCCTGTTGAGCGTCCCGATCTCGATCGTCATCACGATCATCATCGGGAAGCGCTCGCAGAAGCAGTTTGCGCGGCAGTGGGAGCGCACCGGCAAGCTGAACGGCCACATCGAAGAGATGCACACCGGCCATAGCATTGTGAAGGTGTTCGGACGCCAAGAGCAGGCGATTGCGCAGTTCGACGAGGAGAACGAGAAGCTCTACGACGCGAGCTTCAAGGCCCAATTCATCTCGGGAATCATCATGCCGGCGACCCAGTTCGTCGGAAACCTCAACTACGTGGCCATCGCCGTCATCGGCGGCGTGAAGGTCGCGTCCGGCACAATGTCGCTGGGCGACGTGCAGGCGTTCATCCAGTACTCGCGCCAGTTCACCTGGCCGATCGCGCAGACGGCGAGCATTGCCAACGTCATGCAGTCGGCGGTCGCCTCGGCGGAGCGCGTCTTCGAACTGCTCGACGAGGCCGAGGAGCTGCCGGATGCCAGCG
>JBAXEO010000001.1:0-44639 GCA_037140395.1 Coriobacteriia bacterium | reverse complement strand
CTTTCGCACAGTGCACCTCTCTCGCAGAGCACGGGTCTAGTTATCGCTGCTGCCGCCAACGCCAGCCATCAACGCCCGACGCAATAGCCTCTACCCATTCGTCGGCGGATTGCCGCGCGAATGCCACGCCAACACGATAGACTAAGGCAGCGGGAATTCCGCAGGTCGCAGTGGGGGAGGGCGTGGCAATGTCGACAACGGTTGTGCGCTGGTTGGGCCAGGACGGGACGCCGCAGCAGGGTGACGCGGACGCCATGGGCGCGGACCTTTCGGCTGCCCCGTGGGTGTGGGTGGATATCCAGGCGCCCGCACAGAGCGATTTGTCGACGATTGAAACACGCTTCGACCTCCATCCTCTGGCACTGGAGGACAGCGCTCATAATCGGCAGAGGGCCAAGGTGGATGTCTATCCCAGCGGGCTCTTCTTGGTGTGGGTAACGCCCTACCGCACGAGCGCTGGTGCCGTGTCCTCTCACGAGCTCGATGTGTTCATCGGGCCCAACTACTTGGTGACGCTACATGCCGAACCCTGTCCGACAATCGATACCGTCGCTGCTGACGCGCTCAGAACGCTCAAAGGCGGACCTGACTGGACACTGCACGCCATCATCGACCAGCTCGTCGACTCAAGCCTGCCGCTCGTCGATTCGGTTGGAGAGCAACTTGAGGCCGTTGAGGAGCAGATGCTTGACGATCCACGTCAGGAAGACCTGCTGACATTGCATCAGATTCGGCGAAAGTTGCTCAAGCTTCACCGCATCATCGCTCCCGAGCGTGACGTGATCCGGGGTGTGGGCCGAGAACGCAACGTCGTCAGTGAGAATGCGTTCCGGTACTTCCAAGACGTAGGAGACCACCTGTCGCGCGTTCAGGACTCTATCGAGACCTACCAGGATGTCGCGGCTTCGGTCATGGATATCTATTTGTCGGCGCAGAACAACCGCATGAACGAGATCATGAAGCAGCTCACGGTGGTCGCGACAATCTTCATGCCTTTGACGCTGCTATCGGGTATCTACGGGATGAACGTCGTTGGGCGGCCTATGTATCCGGGAGGAATGTGGCCGCCTCCTGAGGCGGCGTGGTCGTTCTACGCGGTTGTGGGATCCATGGTTGTCATTGCCGTGATCATGGCCGGTTACTTCAGGAAGAAGAAGTGGTGGTAGAAGAGCGCGACAGCTCCAGTGGGGATACCGACGGCGTTTCGTCGGCCGACGAGCATGTGCGTGACATCTATACCATTGCCAACATCATTACCGTTCTGAGGCTCATGCTGGTTCCGCTCTTCTTCACCGTTCTGATCAATGGCAATCACAACGAACTTGCGTTTCTGCTGTTCGCGGTCGCGGCGTCAACCGACTGGCTCGACGGTCAGATTGCGCGACGGACGGGTACGGTGACGGCCATTGGCAAGGCAATCGACCCGCTGGTCGACAGGCTGCTGATCGCCTCGGGTGTCATCGGATTGTACGTGGAGCATCGTTTGCCGCTCTGGATCCCACTGGTGCTCGTTGCGCGTGATCTGGTGCTTGGGTATGGCGTGTGGCGCTTGGAGTTTGTGTATCGTCGTCGGATGGCAGTGACGTTTATCGGCAAGGCCACGACCGCGCTCTTGTTGATTGGGTTTGCTGACCTGATCTTGGGCTGGCCAATAGTGCCGGGATTGGGCTTGTTTGACAGCGCCGCGTTGCCGGGGTGGGGAAGCCAGCCAGCTGTTTTGGGTATTTGGTTTGTCTACGTTGGCGTCGCTTTGTCGCTTGCCTCGGCAATTGGCTACGTGGGGGTATTCTTCAGCACCATTCGGGTGGCAGAAGGCTAGATCGGAATCGGGTAGAAGAGGACTCACCCTGCGGGCTGTGCCAGCAGGCTGGTCCACAACTGAAAGGGAGACATCGTGAAAGCCGTCATCATGGCCGGGGGAGAAGGAACGCGGCTTCGTCCCATCACTTCGCTGCGGCCCAAGCCCATGGTGCCGATCGTCAACCAGCCGGTCATGGAACACATAATCGGATTGGTGAAGCATCACGGCATTGAGGAAGTCGTCGCGACGCTGGCTTTCATGCCCCGCACGATCCAGGACTACTTTGGGGCTGGCGAGGAATGGGGGGTCGAGATCGGCTATGCGGTAGAGGAGTCTCCGCTGGGCACGGCTGGCTCGGTGAAGAACGCCGCCCACCTTCTGGGAACCGACGAGCCGTTTCTGATCATCTCGGGCGATGCCATCACCGACATCGACCTGACTGAGGTCATCCGTTTTCACAAGGAAAAGGGCGGAGCCGTCACTATCGCCCTGAAGCGTGTGCCTGACCCTCTCGATTTTGGCGTCGTTATCACCGCCGAGGACGGCCGAGTTGAGCGCTTCTTGGAGAAGCCGTCGTGGGGTCAGGTTTTCAGCGACACCATCAACACAGGAATCTACGTTGTCGAGCCCTGGGTCTTGGACTACATCCCGGAGGGGGAGTCCTACGACTTCTCGGCGGACCTGTTCCCGCGACTGATGGAAGACGGGCACGCCCTGTACGGAATCGCCGCCGACGGCTATTGGTGCGACGTCGGCAGTCGGGAATCGTACATGCAGGTGCATCGAGACATCCTTGATGGCCTCGTGCGTGTCTTTATCCCCGGCATCCATGCCCGAGAAGGGCTCTGGGTCGCCGAGAGCGCTCGCATCGATGAGACTGCGACTCTGGGCACCGGAGTGGTCATAGGGGAGAACGTGCGTATACGCCGAGGTTCGACCATCGGCGACTACACGGTGATCGACGATAACTGCGTGGTTGGGGCCGGTGCTCGCGTCACGCACTCCATTCTGTGGAGTGACACGTTTGTCGGCAAGCAGTCCACCGTTTCTGGCGCTGTCTTATGCCGTCACGTGGACTTGAGAGCCAGTGCAGGGATTGCAAACGGCGCTGTCATCGGCGATGAGTCCGTCATCGGATCCGGTGCGCAAATTGGCGCCGACGTCCAGATATTCCCGTACAAGCGAATTGAGTCTTCTGCGACGGTCAACACCTCCGTAATCTGGGAGTCGACCGGCTCGCGTGCGCTGTTTGGTGACGCGGGCGTTCAAGGGCTTGTCGGCGTGGACATCACGCCTGAGCTTGCGCTTAAGGTCGCCGAGGCGTACGGCACACTGCTTCCCAAGGGTGGCCACGTGGTCATCAGCCGAGACAGCACGCGCCCGGCTCGGATGCTCAAGAGCGCGATGATCGCCGGGCTTAACGCCGCTGGCATCGATGTGCGCGACCTACGGGTCGCATCGCCCGCAGTGACCCGCTTTACCACGCAAAAGACGCGCTGTGTGGGCGGAGTCCACCTTTCGGGATCCACACGCGATCCGCAATCGCTTGAGATTCGCTTTCTGGATCGCAACGGTCTCGACATCGCTCCATGGGAGCAAAAGAAGATTGAGCGTCTCTACTTCCGCGAGGAGTTTCGCCGAGCGTTCTTCGACGAGCTCGGCGACATCATCCACCCACCGCGTCCGCTGGAGTACTACGGGACCGCGCTCAAAGACGCGATGGACGAGGCCGACTTGGGCGCTGAATGGCGCCGTGTGGTAGCCGACATGTCCGGAGGTCCCGCCACGTTTATGCTGCCGCAGGTTGCACACGGCTGGCACCTCAACCTGATCGCGCTCAACGGAGTTGTCGATTCCGAGGCCACCTCGGCACCTTCAGAGGAGCCCACTGAGCAAGGGGTGGGCGAGATTGGCCGGGCAATCGAGTTGTTCGGCGCGGATCTCGGCGTGATCTTTGACTGGGGCGCTGAGCGAATCAGGCTCGTCACAGAGAAGGGAGAGCTGCTCGACGGGGACACCGCCTTGCACGCGATGGTGGACTTGTGGTGCCGCACGCGCGTCATCGACGGAACGATTGCGGTGCCGCTTGCCGCTTCCCAAGTGGTCGACCAGATCGCGGCGAGCTATGGCAAAGAGGTCATTCGCCCCGGCCGATCTCGCCGTGCGTTGGCCGAGGCCATCCTGGAGGGACGAGCCAGATTTGCAGGCTCCACCAGCGGCGGATTCATCTTTGGTGACTTCTTCCCGGCCTACGACGGCGTGCTGAGCACCGGAATGGCCGCACGCATGTTGGCCAAGAGCGGCATGACGCTTGCACAGGTGGTCGCCGAGCTCCCCGAGTTCCACAAAGTCGAGATCAGCGTGCCGTGTCCCGACCGTCGCAAAGGTGCGGTCATGCGTTCGGTCACAGAACGCGCCGCTGAGTTCAATCCGGAGCTTGCTGAGGGCGTGCGTGTGCGCTACTCGGATGGATGGGCGCTCGTGCTGCCACACGCGAGTGAGCCAGCGGTCTCCATTTGGGCCGAGGCCGCACGTGATGAGTCGGCGATGGCACGAGCCGAGCAGTGGAAGCGAGTCGTGGAATACGGCATCGCCGAGGAGTGACAGACCGCGCCGAGGTGGAAAAGATGGCATCTACCTGCTAGAATGATCGCAATCTGCTGGCCTGATGACATGAGTTGGCCGTTCAGATGCGAATCCGATAGCAAGACGCCGTTGTAAGAGCAGCCTCACCGCGATGCGGTCAGGCTGCCTTTTGCGATTGTGACGAACGAGGAGATTTGAGCTTGACGCAGGAGACCAACGAGAGCCGCCGCACCGCTCGCGAGCGGCGTCAGGGTGCGCCCGCTAGCCGGACGTCGAATCGTGCGTCGCGGTCGGGTGCAACGCGGCCGTGGCCGACAATCGCCGCAGCACTCATCGCCGTCGTGTTGGTCTTGGCGGTCGCGGTCGATGCGTTCGCGAGCGCAGGGCGCGTTCATCCTGGTGTGACGGTTGCGGGCGTGCGTGTCGGCGGAATGACACCTTCTGTGGCCACCGCGGAGCTCGCCAAACAGCTGCCCGCAAAGGCCACGGAGCCTGTCACCGTGGTGTACGGCGAGAAGTCCTGGAAGGTCGCCCCGGCTGATATCGCGCTGTCGTTCGACGCTCCAGCGCTGACCGCCCAGGCCATGGCTGTCGGCCGTGAGGGCGGATTTGCGAAATCGGTCACGCAGCGGTTCTCGGCATGGTTTGGCAAGGCGCGCTTGAGCGCTTCGGGCAATGCCGATCCAGTGAAGATGAACAAGATGCTTGATGCGGTTGCTCAGACCACCAATGTTCCTGCACGCGATGCGGAAGTTGAGATCACTGACACATCTGCTGCGGTCAAACCGTCCGCGGACGGAGTCGAGCTCAAGCGCGATGAGCTTTCGCAGGCCATTCTTGCTGCCTATACCACGGACCGCAGGACTATCAACGCCCCAGTGCAGACTGCACTTCCCAAGATCAGCAACGCAGCTGCCGAGTCGGCAAAGTCCGTTGCGAGCAAGATGATGTCGGCTCCGCTCACCGTTACGTACGGGGGCAAGCTCTGGACCTTCTCGCCGGCAGATATCGGCAAGATGATGACGTTTCAGTCAGTCGAGCCCACAGGCTCTGCTGCGCGCGCGGGATCCAAGACGTGGAAGCTCGTTCCTTTGGTGGACGAGGCCCAAACCGCGAAAACCATCGCTCCCAAGCTTGGGGCTGCAGTAGGGACACCGGCCAAAGATGCACAGTTCAAGACAAGCGGCGGATCAGTCACCATTGTCCCATCCAAGGATGGTGTCGGCGCAGATCTCGGTTTGCTGGCAACGGACATCACGAGGGCGCTCAAGGACAGTACCAACACGAGCCGAACTGTGGTGATTCAGACGACGGTCGTGGCGCCGAAGCTTACGACCCAGAAGGCGCGTGAGATGGGCGTGAAGGAGCGGATTTCCACCTTCACTACCACCTACGATGGCTCAAACGAGCCGCGCACCAACAACATTCACACGCTCGGCAACGCTCTTGACGGCAAGCTCGTGGCACCCGGCGCGACATTCTCGTTCAACGGCGCGGTTGGTGAGCGAACGGCTGCCAAGGGCTACCAAGAGGCTCCTGCGATTGTTAAGGGAAAGCTGGTTCCGCAGCTGGGAGGTGGTATCTGTCAAGTCGGTACTACGCTCTTCAACACGGCCTTCTTCGCCGGCGTGCCTATACCTGACCGCACCAACCACTCCTTCTACATAGCGCACTATCCCACTGGTCGCGATGCGACCGTCTCGTGGGGCGGCCCTGATCTCAAGTGGAAGAACGATACAAAGGATTGGATTCTTGTTTCAGTGGCGTATACCAATGACTCGATTACCATCTCATTTTACGGCACGAAGACTGGCTATGAAGTCGCCTATACGACCGGCCCTTTCACCAATGAGACCCCTTTCCCCATCGAAAAGGTCAACGACCCCACGCTTGCGACTGGGTCGAAGGTCGTCAAGGATGCCGGCGTCACAGGCAGGAAGGTCGTAGTGACCCGTACAGTGACCAAGGCGGGACAGGTAGTCAGAAAGGACACGTTTAGCTCGGACTACAAGCCCAAGATCCAGGTCTTGCGTATTGGAACCAAGGGCTCCGTACCAACAACTGCAACCGTGGCGCCAAAGAAGCCCTAGAGCGAGGGCAGATGAGTGTGTAGCCGGTAACGATTGGGGGGTGCTGTGTACCAGCCGGAATTGGAATCCATGAGCAGGCCGGAGCTGGAGTCACTTCAGCTCGAGCGTCTCAAGTCGCTTCTTGTGCGGGTCTACGACAACGTGCCCGCATACCGCGCCAAGTTTGATGCGGCGGACTTTGATGTTGCGAGCCTGAAGTCGCTCGATGACCTGAGACGCGTTCCGTTTACCGTCAAGGACGATCTCCGCGCTGCGTACCCCTATGGACTGTTTGCCGCGCCCCTGCGCGACATCGTGCGAGTACATTCCTCCTCGGGCACCACGGGGCAGATCACGGTTGTTGGCTACACGCAGGGGGATATCGACCGATGGGCCGACCTCATGGCAAGAACCTTTGCTTCGGGCGGAGTCACACCCGACGACGTCGTCCAAATCACCTACGGGTATGGCCTCTTCACCGGCGGCCTTGGTGCTCACTATGGCTCTGAGCGGTTGGGTGCTCTTACGGTGCCCGTCTCTGGTGGCAATACACGCCGACAGGTCCAGATACTCAAGGATTTTGGGGTCACCGTCCTCGCCTGTACTCCCAGCTACGCGCTTCTCATTGCCGAGACAGCGCTCGAGATGGGAATCGACGTTCGCGACCTACCGCTGCGAGTCGGCGTCTTTGGCGCGGAGCCGTGGAGCGAGAACATGCGCAAGCAGATTGAGCGCGCTATGGGTATTACGGCGATCGACATCTACGGCCTGTCCGAGGTGATGGGTCCTGGTGTGGCCTCGGAGTGCGTCCACCAAGACGGGCTGCACGTCTTTGAGGATCACTTTCTCATCGAGATCTTGGACACTGAGACGCTAATGCCCGTGCCAGATGGAGAATACGGTGAGGTCGTCTTCACGACTCTGACCAAAGAAGGCATCCCGGTCGTTCGGTATCGGACCCGTGATATCTCGCGAATCATTCCTGGCTCCTGTGCGTGTGGCAGGACATTTCGGCGTATGGAACGTATTACGGGCCGGACCGACGACATGCTCATCATTCGCGGTGTGAACGTCTTCCCGAGCCAGATAGAGCAAGTGCTCGCTGGAGTCGCTGGCGTTGCGCCGCACTATCAGCTCGTGCTGACAAAGCGCGGTTCTCTTGACCACGTTCAGGTGCAAGTGGAGGTCTCACCCGACTTCGGATTTGACGAGGTGCGCGAACTCGAGAGGCTGCAACGAACGGTGAAGGGCCAGATCGAGTCCGCTCTCGCGGTATCAATCGAGGTCAAGCTTGTCGAGCACAAGTCAATTGCACGCAGTGAAGGCAAGGCAAAGCGGGTCGTCGATCTGCGCTCCGAGACGGAAGGTGCGTGACCGGACATGATCGAACAGGTCTCGGTGTTTCTGGAAAACAGCACGGGTCGACTGGCTGAGCTCACCCGAGCGCTCGGCGACGCGGGTATCGACATGCACGCCCTGATGGTTGCCGACACTGAAAGCTTCGGTGTGGTACGCATCATTTGCGATACGCCACGAGCTGCTCGCGACATCCTTGCAGGTCGTGGATTCAGCGTCACGCTGACCCCAGTGATCGCCGTAGAGGTTCCCGATCGTCCAGGCGGCCTTGCAGACGTCCTAGAGGCTCTCGGCCGAGCCGACAAGAACGTAGAGTACGCCTACTGCTTCGTGAAGCCGGCAGGTGACGCCGCCGTCGACGTCCTCAAAGTCGACGACATCTCGGCGGAAGAGACGTTGTTGGCTGAGGGATACAGCGTGCTGCGACCAGATTCGGTCTACGAGCTCGATCCTTCGTAGGTCGCCGGTTGGGGAGCAATGTTCGTGAAGAGAGACCCTAGCTCAAGGTCGTCCTCAGCAGCCGAGAAGCACTGCGAAGATACGCCATCCTGATCCGCATCCATCATCTGACGGATTGCCTCTATGAGACGTTGTGCAACCGCGAGCGCACCTTCTCGCGCGGCGCGAGGAAGAATCACGAGGAATCGGCCGTCATCGAGCCGAGCCACTTCGTCGACCATTCGCAGGTCTCCGCGCAGGTGAGCGGCAACTTCTCTTACTAAAGTGCGTTGGCGTTTAGGGGACAGCCCTGAAACCATGGCGGGATCTTGCGTAATAACTATCACAGAGAATGATTCGCCGTAACGCGAGAATCGATCTCGAGCGTACTCGAGGAGCTCGGCCGCTTTGCGTTGGTTGAACACGCGGCTCCAGTCATCGATCGTCGCCGAGTTGTCAAATCGACCAAAGAGGTACTTCACGCGCCCACAGAGGTCGCCGCCAACGATACCCACAATTCCGTACGCTGCGATTGTGAGGGCGATCATGCCCATTTCTAGAGCGCCCACACCCTCCGGAGCCGACAACACGGGAATCTTCAGCATGATAAAGACCGCAGAGGCGATAAGAGCCGTGAGCAGCCCAGCCCTGCGACCGTAGTGGACAGCGGCAATCAGCACCGGTATCAGCAGGAGCTGAGAAACGAAGCTGGGCCACCCTGTCCACCCGTTGCTGGCAAGAGAGATCAGAATGCTGCCGAGAATGGTGGTGGTGGCCACACCGAGAACGAGTTGCTCGAACTTGGTGTAGTTCATCGGTTGCCTCTATGTGGCATTGCGGGCGTGCCGAGCGTAGTAGACTCTGTGGGCCGGAAATGGCTCGGCTGCGCACCGAAGTCGCCCGCGATCAAAGTGGCGCGGATGGATCCAAGGCTCACGGGCGACCAAGAATCTCGACAGGAATTCAATGCGACTCCATCACTCAACAACGTCTACTGATGCCGAAAGGCGCGATGTGTCCCATCGGGCGGCACGCTATGCCTTTTCCCCAACTCGGACCGTTTTTGACCATACGGTGCACAATGCGGGTCTTTGCGATCGCAGTGCGGCGTCCCGATATTCTCGGCGAGCGTGGAATCGGGGCTACTGCTTTGCCATCGCAGCGGCGCTCGCACTGGCGCTCATTACCGCTCAGAGCGCCTTTGCCGAAACGCGTTCATCCGACCAAGTGGACGGTGTGGCCGCGTCCAAGCGTTCCCTTGCGGCCGCAGTTCTCCCGGATGTGGCCATGCGCGCTGGAGCGCTCGTCGACGGCGAGGGACGGGTGTTGTGGTCGCGGCGGGAGACCGAGCGGCGTCCGATGGCGAGTATCACCAAAATCATGACTGCTGTGGTGGCGCTAGAGCGAAGCGACGTGACCACGATGGTTGTGATTCCCAAAGCTTCAGGCCAAGTTGGGGAGTCGACAGCGTTTCTGCGCCCCGGCGAGAAGCTGCCCATGAATCAGGTGCTCGAGGCTCTTCTGGTCAAGTCGGGCAACGACGCAGCTGTTGCCATTGCGCGCAGTGTGGCGGGATCTGATGAGGCGTTCGTCAAGCTGATGAACGACAAGGCGGTTGAGCTCGGTCTCAAGAACACGCACTTCGCCAATTCTCACGGGCTCGATGAGGCCGGACACTACACTACCGCCGCTGATCTGGCGGTGCTCGGTAGGTACGCTATGGCAAATCCGAGATTCCGTGAGATTGTGAAGATGCAGACCGTGACGATTGGATCCGGAGCCCGCAAGGAGGTCTTGCACAGCACCGACCTCCTCATCGGCAACTACGCCGGAGCAATCGGCATCAAGACCGGCTTTACTGACGGTGCTGGATACTCGGTTCTCTCTGCGGCAGAGCGCGATGGTCTGACTCTGTACGCGGTCGTGCTCGGAACCTCATCGGAACTGCAGCGATTCCGAGAAGCGCGGGAGCTGCTCGATTGGGGATTTGCGCACTATCGACCCCAGCAACTCGCAGTTGGGGGAACGGTAGTGGCCGAGGCCCCCGTAGGTGACTACCTTGACCGCCGCGTTCCGGCCGCGATTTCCCGAGACGAGACGGTCTCGGTGCTGGACTTGAGCGGTCCGATCACCAGGACGGTCACCGTTGGCGTGGTCGCTGCACCGATTAAGAAGGGACAGACGGTTGGCGTGGCGACATTTACGCAGGCGGGCAAGATGATCTCGCGTGTGCCGCTGGTCGCGACGTACGATGTGAAGCGTCCCAACCCGTTTCTGAGGATCTGGATAGGGTCGGTGCGAGTGTGGCGGAAGCTCTTTGGCGGCCCGCCTCCGGTGGCCGGACCTATCTAGACCTGCTAGATTGGCTCGACTTCGAGGGGCAATAGACGCGGTTTGTGTCGGACAGACATCTGGGAATAGCGGAGGAAAGCATGTCAGTTGAGTTGAAACGCACGGCTCTGTATGCCGAGCACATCGCGCTCGGAGCTCGCATGGTGCCATTTGCTGGCTGGGAGATGCCCGTTCAGTACGCCGGCATCATCCATGAGCACAATGCGGTCCGAAGTGCTGCCGGTGTATTTGATGTCGGTCATATGGCCGAGTTTCGCGTGTTTGGTTTTGCCGCTTTCGACTTCCTCCAGGGGGTCCTCACTAACGATCTGTCCAAGATCTCCCAGCTCGGCCGAGCTCAGTACACGTTGATGCTCGATGAAGAGGGACACATCATCGATGACTTGATCGTCTACCACTCGGGCGATCTGGAGTACCTGATCATTGCCAACGCCTCCAACCACGAGATCGACTTCGCCTGGCTGAGCGCGCACGCCCCGGCCGAGGTCGAGCTCGTAGACGAGTCCGATCGAACCTCTCTGATTGCGCTGCAGGGTCCCCAAGCTCTCGGCATAGTGCGTGAGCTCGCTGGTCAGGGATGGGAGGCGCCGTCTCGGTTCACTCTCTGTGAGGCGCTTCTCGACACGACTCCGGCGCTGGTTGCTCGGACGGGCTATACCGGCGAAGACGGAGTCGAGATTCTCACGTCCACGTCGGCCGCCCCTCAGCTCTGGCGCTCCATTCTGTCGTTTGGCCAGGTCAGCCCTATTGGACTTGGTGCTCGGGATACTCTGCGCTTGGAGATGGGGTATCCGCTGTACGGTAGCGACATGGACCGCACCATCGATCCCATCTCGGCTGGTCTGGGATGGGTTGTGCCCGCCGCCAAGACTGGCTACGTCGGTGCTGAAGCCGTTGCGAAGGTCCGCGAATCTGGACCAACCACCAAACTGGTCGGCATGACCATCCAAGGTGCCATCCCGCGGCACGGAATGTCTGTGTTGCGCGAGGGCGCCGTGGTGGGTAAGGTAGCGAGCGGCAGCTTCTCGCCAACGCTGGAAACAGGGATTGCGACCGCCTACGTTCCCACCGGGCTCAGCGAGCCGGGAACAGCTCTACAGGTCGAGATTCGTAAGAAGACGCTTCAGGCAACCGTCGTCAAGCCGCCGTTCGTCACGTCGACTTCGCTGTCGGCATAGCACGTCAACATATCCGTCACCGAAAGGAGCACTTGAAAGCTATGGCACACCCAAGCGACCGCAAGTACTCAAATGAGCACGAATGGGTCCTCGTTCAAGGCGACGTAGCCACAGTCGGGATATCCGACTTCGCGCAAGATCAGCTCGGCGAGGTCGTCTACGTCGACCTCCCCTCGGCCGGAGACGTTCTCGCCACCGGCGACTCTTTTGGCGAGATCGAGTCGGTCAAGTCCGTCTCAGAGCTATTCGCTCCGCTTTCCGGCGAGATCGTGGAGGTCAACTCCGCGCTCGGCGATACGCCCGAGACGGTCAACTCGGACCCTCACGGTGCAGGGTGGATGGTTAAGGTCAGACTTGACGACGCAGCTCAGCTCGATGCGCTCATGAGCGCCGAGGAGTACGACGCCTTCATCGTCGAAGGCTAGGCGAATGCGCTACATACCCGTCACCTGCGAACAGCGCGAGGCCATGCTTCGCGCTGTTGGCGTTGCCGATGTGGACGTGCTGTTCGACGTGATTCCCGAGGCGGTCAGAGTGGTGGGTGGGCTGGACCTGCCCGAGGGATTGTCAGAGATCGAGCTCTCATCGCATCTGTCCGCTCTCGCCGATCAAAACATCTCGGCCTCTGAGTTGGTCAGTTTCATGGGAGCCGGCTGCTACGACCATTACGTCCCGAGCCTTGTGGACCATGTGCTCTCAAAGCCGGAGTTCTTCACCGCATACACGCCCTACCAACCCGAAGTGAGCCAGGGCACCCTGCAGGCAATCTATGAGTATCAGTCAATGATCTGTGCCCTCACGGGCATGGACGTTTCAAACGCCTCGATGTATGACGGTGCAACCGCACTGGTGGAAGCCGCACTGATGGCCTGCCGAGTTACCCGTCGCAGCACTGTCGTGTGTCTGCCCACGGTTCATCCCGAGTGGCAGAACACTCTCGCAACTTACGCGGACGCAGGCCAGTTCAGCGTCGCCGAGCCGCCCTCCGTCGACGTGGCCTCGGGTGCGACTCTTCTTGCCGGCCTCGCCGATGAGGCGCTCCTCGGACTCGCCGAAGTCCTGGGTCGGGGTGACGTAGCCGCCGTCCTCGTGCAGTCCCCGAACTTCTTCGGCTCCTTTGAGGATCTGGAGCGCATCGCGAGGATGGCGCACGAGTCGGGAGCGCTGCTTGTGGTTGCTACCAACCCGATACTTCTTGGCATCATGGAGCCTCCGAGCGCGTACGGCGCCGACATCGTGGTGGGCGAAGGTCAGCCTCTCGGCGGTGCCACCTCCTTTGGTGGTCCTGGTCTCGGCTTCTTTACGTGCCGACAGGAGCATGTGCGTCAAATGCCGGGTCGAATCGTGGGCCGAACTGTTGACGTTGACGGCGCGATGGCGTTTGTCCTGACGCTGTCAACTCGGGAGCAGCATATTCGTCGTGAAAAGGCCACCAGCAACATCTGCAGTAATCACGCGCTCAACGCTCTCGCGGCAGGCACCTATCTCTCAGCTGTGGGCGAGCACGGACTGGCTGGAATCGTTCGTTCGTGTGTTGCCAAGGCTCACTACCTGCGCCAACAGCTGCTTGCCACCGGCCGCTTTCGTGCGCCGTGGGAAGCCGATTTCGGCTACGAGTTTGCGCTGGAGTTCCTCGGCGACGTGCGTTCAATGCAAGACGCGCTTCTGACCAAGGGATTCTTCGCCGGCGTTGATGTCTCAGATGTTGAGGCCGAGCACGCGACTGGCATGCTCCCGGCTGCTGGCGCCAATCTGGTGCTGTTCGCCGTCACAGAGAAGAACACAAGAGCCGAGATGGATGCATTTGCCCTGGAGGTGGCGTCGCTGTGACCGAGAAACTCGCGCACACACCCGGCGCTGCACCCGCTCGTGGTCCCCGGGAGCTGATCTTTGAGCTTGGCGCCCCTGAGTCGCGCTGCGTGGAGGCGCCGCCACTTGACGTCCCGGTTGGCATTGTTGACGACCTTTTGGGCGGAAGAGCGCGGAGCACACCACTGGTTCTGCCAAACGTCACCGAACTCGAGATCATGCGCCACTACGCGCATCTCGCGTCGATGAACTTTGGAGTGGATTCGGGCATGTATCCGCTTGGCTCATGCACCATGAAGTACAACCCGCGCATCAACGAGGACACGTGTCGGCTTCCCGGATTCGCAGGTCTGCATCCCTATCAGCCTGAGGCTACGGTACAGGGTGCGTTGGAACTGATGTCAGGACTGTCCGACGTGCTCGCCGAGATATCAGGCCTTCCGGGCATCACACTTCAGCCCGCCGCCGGGGCTCATGGGGAGCTAACGGCTCTGATGGTATTTCGGGCCGCGCACACCGCTCGCGGCGACGCGCGACGGAAGGTCATCATCCCGGATACCGCGCACGGGACCAATCCAGCGAGCGTGACAATGTGTGGTTGGGAGACCGTCACAATCCCAAGCAACGAACAGGGTGAGGTAGATGTCGAGGCCTTGAAGGCCGCGCTTGACTCAGACACCGCTGCTTTCATGCTGACCAACCCTTCTACCATTGGGTTGTTTGACTCGCAGATTGTCGAGATTACCGACGCCGTCCACGCCGTAGGAGCCTACGCGTACTGCGACGGTGCGAATCTTAATGCGATCCTCGGCAAGGCGCGCCCCGGCGACATGGGCTTTGACGCGATGCACATCAATCTGCACAAGACGTTCTCCACTCCTCATGGCGGGGGAGGCCCTGGGTCTGGGCCGGTCTGCGTGACCGAGGAGCTAGCGCCCTTCCTCCCAGGCCCACTTCCCGTTGAGTTTGAGGAGGGCGGTTTTGGCCTCGGCTGGCCCGAGCACACCATCGGCCGCGTTCGGAGCTTCTACGGCAACTTCGGAATCCTGGTGCGTGCCTACGCTTACGTCTGTGCCCTTGGCGGAGAGGGACTCACCGAGGTCGCCGAGCAGGCGGTCTTGTCGGCGAACTATCTCAAGGTGTTGCTGCAGGACGCTTTTGAAGTGCCGTACGGCCGCACCTGCATGCACGAGTTCGTGATGAGCGGCGCTCGGCAGAAGCGCGAGAACGGCGTTCGCACACTTGACATGGCCAAGCGCCTGCTTGACTACGGCTTCCATCCGCCTACGGTCTACTTCCCGATGCTTGTCGAGGAGGCGATGATGATCGAGCCTACCGAGACGGAGCCACTCGCCGCACTCGACGCCTTCGCGCAGGTGATGCTCACCATCGCCGAGGAGGCCGCTTCCAATCCCGAGCTGCTCAAGCACGCTCCCTACACCACGCCTGTTCGCCGTCTCGACGAGGCGGGCGCTGCCCGCAACCCGGACCTACGCTACCGGCCAGCCGAGGCGTGAGCCGCGCCACATGGGCACCTTATGGCGACTTCTGATCGATAGCGTCCCTGCCGAGGGAGCCTGGAACATGGCGGTTGACCGCGCGATTCAGGTTGCGCGCGAGGATGGTGCTGCACCGCCGACACTTCGACTCTACGAGTGGGCGCGTCCGACCGTTACGCTGGGACGCTTTCAAGACGCTGGCTCAGTCGACACGGACTATTGCTCGGCCAATGGGATTGACCTTCTGCGACGTGAAACCGGCGGCCGGGGCGTCCTTCACGACGATGAGGTCACCTACTCTGTGATCGCCGGTCTCGCCGATGGGGTTCCGCGCGGCACGAGCGCGTCGTATCGCATGCTGTGCGGCGGGCTCGCCGCGGCCTACGGTCTGCTCGGCGTTGATGCTGCGCTGACTTCCCGGCCGCGCGGGTCGCACGATTCGGCAGCGTGCTACCTTCACGCTACACAGGCTGATCTTTCCCTGGGAGTGCGCAAGCTCTCGGGATCGGCGCAGGTCTGGTTGGGCAGCACCGTGCTTCAGCACGGGTCGTTCACCATCTCCCGAGACATAGTGCGAGAGGCGTCGGTGTTTCGACTGGCCGCCGAGCAGCGCGAGCGACTCTTTCGGGATACGATCACGCTCGATGCGGCCTTGGGCATTGCGCCGACCCGCGCTTGCATTTGTGAAGCGATTGCCGGGGGGTTTTCGCAGAACCTCGGCCTAGACCTTGTGGCCGGCGAGCTATCGCAAGTCGAGATTGAGATTGCAGCTCGCCTGCATAGCGAGCTGCTTGAACGGGCCGCTCGCGTAGGGGAGGTTCCAGGCTCAAGGTAGGGTTAAGCTTGACGGCGCACGTTGGTTGATGCTTGCGCTACAATTACCAGTGTCCGGCTTTTCGAGGAAAGTGGGCAGCGTATGGACTTCAACGACACTAATGACGATGTGCTACTTGATTTGGAGCACAAGTCCAATGACATGTTGCGCGGACTTCTCGATGAGCTCTACGCAGAGGAGCAGCGCGTCTCTTATCGGCGCAGGGTGCTGCATGGCAAGATTGACATCTTGCGCGCCGAGCTCGTCAGGCGACTGAAGGCGGGACGCGAAGCTGGCGAGGACGTCATCACTGGCCGTGATGTTGATCGCCTCATAGAGATACTAGCCAACGATCTTCGAGGTGTTTCGCGCTTTGACGTTTCGGCTTCTTCTGAGGATGACATCGAAGAGCCCTGATCCGCCAATCTGTGACGATCTAGCTTCGTGCATATTTAGGAGGAAGTGTGGCAACCAGTATTAACGAACGGCTCAAGCAGTTTCTTGAGGATCTTACGACTGACCCGGTGGAAGAGCGGGTTGTTGAGTACGTTATTCGAGAGGTACACAACGGTCGATCGCTGATGGCCGCTATCAACGATCCCTACGTGCGCAATCGTCTCAGCGACGAGAAGCGTGAGGAACTGCTTCAGAACTCAGAGGTCATTGAGGCGCTTGAGCAGGAGATTCAGTCGGCTTTTCGAAAGCCGGATATTGGCTATTCCAGCTAAGGCGCCGAGAGAGAGTGAGCAACGCGATGGGTGACTGCCCCGGATGCTCCGCCGTGCTGACTCCGGAGGATCGAGAGTGCCCTAACTGTGGGATGAAAGTTCAGGGGACCACGACATCCTTCGAGCCAGTCGCCCTCGAGGGAAAAGCCGATGCTCGTTCGCTCGGCACCAGCAACGAAGGCCCGCTGCTTGTTGTTCGCAAGGGGCCTCAGCCAGGCGAGCGATTCTTCTTGGATAGAGCGCGGTTGGTCATCGGGCGCGACCCCGAGAGCGACATCTTTCTCAATGACATGACTGTTTCCCGCGCTCACGCGGTTGTGGAGTCCGATGAGCGGGGAGTCAGGGTCTCAGACGCTGGCTCACTCAATGGAACTTACGTAAACGGGGTCGTGGCCGAGGAAGCATCCCTGGAAGACGGTGACGTCCTTCAGATCGGTACGTTTCAGATGCTCTTCCTAAGTGGTGCCTAGAGGATGGTGCTGGGATGACAGGACGTGATTACCTCACGATTGGCGAGGTCGTGCAGCGCCTCGAGGGCGCGCACCCCGATCTTTCAATTTCAAAGGTGCGTTTTCTTGAGGAGGAGGGCCTTGTCGCGCCGGAACGGACTGCGGGAGGCTACCGCAAGTTCTCGCAGGCGGACGTGGCCCGCGTTGAGATGATTCTCCGGCTGCAAAGAGAGTATTTTCTGCCGCTTGCTGTCATCCGAGAGAAGCTTTCCGACTTTGATCGGGGCCGGATTCCTCCCGAGCTTCAACACAGCCCGGTGGGAATGACAGAGCCTCTGCCGCTCATCACAAAAGACGACGCGCCGCTTCCCCTTGAGGAAGCTCCCAATTCGCTTGGAATCCCGGTTTCTTTCCTGCGGGAACTGGCCGAGTTTGGACTTGTAGTTCCTATCAAGACCGATGAAGGTGAAGCACTGGAGCCCGGTGACGTGCAGATCGCTCATGCCGCATGGGAACTCCGTCGTTTTGGAGTGGAACCGCGCCATCTGAGAATGTATGAGACATTCTCGGACCGTGAAGCAACGCTCTTCTCACAGATATTGATGCCCGCATTTCGTCATCGAACGTCTGAGACACGACAGAAGCTCGGCGAGACCCTCTCTGAGCTGGGGACGCTGACCGATGAGCTCAAGAGCCGCCTGCTAAGACGGTCGCTCAAGCGGGCGTTTGAGGATCTCAGCTAGCGTGATTCCTGGCGACGACACCATCCGGCCGGTGCCCGTCGATGAGTTGCTTGACCACCCACCGCTCGCCGACATCGCTTTCGCGCACGCGAGCGAACGTGTCGCTGCCGAGATTCTGGACTTCTACCGCATCCGCTGGCTTTACGAGCCCCGAACCTTTCCCATCGAGTGGGACGGGCAGGGGAGGGTCATCGCCTCGTTCTCGCCTGACTTCTATCTCATAGATTTTGACGTCTATATTGAGCTTACGACCATGAGCCAGAAGCTCGTTACCAAGAAAAATCGCAAGGTCAGGCGCCTAAAGGAGCTCTATCCCGAAGTCAACGTCAAGATCTTCTACCAGAAGGATTTCCGCCGTCTCTTGGCGCGCTTCGGTGTCCCCTCTGTGGCGGTCGCGCACGCACGAGGTGGCGGAATGGTTGCATCTGATGAAGGACAAGATTGATGGATGCTCGATTCCCGGATGCGTGCGATCGAATCCTGCTCGATTCCGCTGCGCTGCGTGCGCGTGTTACCGAGCTGGGCTCTGCCATCACGCGTGACTACGACGGACAAGATTTACGGCTGATCACCGTGCTCAAAGGCGGGCTCTACTTTCTCGCCGACCTCGCGCGCGCTGTCGATCTGCCGCTTGCCATGGACTTCCTTGCTGTCTCGCCGTATTTCGCGGGCAAGGGCGGTGTTGTCAAGCTCACCAAGGACCTCTCTGATGACATCGAGGGGGCCAGCGTGCTCCTAGTGGAAGACGTTGTGGACACCGGGCTGACGGTCAACTACGTCCTTTCGCTGCTTCGCGCCCACAATCCCGCTCGTCTCGATGTATGCACCCTGCTCGACAAACCAGCGCGCCGAATCGCCGACGTGCCCATCTCTTACTGCGGATTCACGATGCCCGACCGCTTCTTAGTCGGCTATGGTCTCGACCTGAACGGCCAATATCGCAACCTGCCCAGTATTGCCAGTCTGCGCGATGAGGCCGTGCTCTCGTGAACCGACGGTTCGCATGGGCGCTGGGGATGCTGGTCGGCGTATTCGCCGCTGGCACCGGCGGCTACATGCTTATCGAGGGCTGGAGCCTCGTTGATTCGATCTACATGACCACAATCACTGTTGCCACGGTGGGCTTCGGTGAGGTCCATCCGCTTTCATCGGCCGGCCGCATGTTTACCATCGGGCTCATCATCACAGGCGTGGGAGCCTTGGGTTTCGTGTTTGGTCAACTCGTCGAGTTCGTCTTCGAGGGCCGCATTCAGGAGATCTTGGAGGGACGCCGTATGGAGAAGCGACTCGAGAACCTGTCCGGTCACACTGTGGTCGCCGGTTTCGGTCGTGTTGGGTCGGTCGTAGCACGCGCGCTTGCCGATGAGGACGCGCCGTTTGTCATTGTCGACCTCGCGGACGAATCCCAGGTTGCTGCGCGCGAGTATGGATGGCCCTTCGTCCACGGCGACGCAACCGAGGAGGAGATCTTGGGGCAGGCCGGCATCCAGAGGGCTGGCAGTATCGTCACGGCTCTCTCGTCTGATGCCGAGAACCTCTTTGTCACCGTCACTGCTCGAGCGCTCAACCCAGAGCTATTCATTGTGGCGCGATCGTCCCATGAGTCCACAGAGGCCAAGCTTCTCAAGGCTGGCGCCAACCGCACGATCACTCCCAACGTCATTGGCGGGCGGCGCATGGCGTCGATGGTGCTGCACCCGACGGTCTCGGACTATCTCGATATCGTTGCTAGTGGCGAGGGGGTGGAGTTCAGGCTACAAGAGATCGAACTTGGACCGGCCTCCTGCTACGTGGGCAGATCCATCGCCGAGGCCCGCATCCGAGAGATCACAGGCGCGCAGGTCGTGGCAATCGTCAAGGCTGACGGCACGGTCGACGCCAATCCACTTGCAGCCTCAGTCCTGATGGCCGGGGAGCGTCTCGTCGTCTTAGGTACTCCTTCCCAAGTCGCCGCGCTCGCGGAGCAGGCGTGTCCAATCTGATCGCCCCAGCGAAACTTCGCAGATTCACCCGCAGATTCTGACTGCCGGGACTCCGCGCCTTAGCCGCCTTTTGGGGTACGCTGTCGAGCGACGGACTGGACTACGCGAGGAGGACTTGTGGATCTCTCGACTTACATTCGTGACATTCCCGACTGGCCCAAAGAAGGCGTCGTCTTCAAAGACATAACTCCGCTGCTTGCGAGCCCCGAGGGTTTCCGCGAAAGCATCGATTCTTTGGCAGACGCCTATGAGGATGCAGGTATCACCAAGGTGATCGGTGCCGAAGCTCGCGGCTTCATCTTTGGGGGTGCGCTTGCCTATCGGCTGGGCGTCGGCTTTGTTCCGGCTCGCAAGCCGGGCAAGCTTCCCTTTGAGACCACCTCTCTCACCTACGACCTGGAGTACGGCACCGACACGCTCGAGATCCATGCCGATGCATTCAACGAAGATGATGTGGTTCTGATCGTCGACGACGTACTCGCTACTGGAGGCACTGCCGCCGCCACGGCGCAGCTCATCTCGGCGACAGGCGCACGCGTTGCCGGGTTCGCTTTCCTGATCGAGCTCGACTTCATAGGCGGCCGATCAAAGCTCCCGCAGGACGTGCGAATCGTTGCGCTTATCCACGTGGAGTGACTGAACTCGTTTGGTCGGCTTGCGTGGCGATGCTACAATCAAGGCGTCCGTTAAGCAGCTGGTCTCACCTTCAGTCGTAGCCCAATCGCAGCAGGAGGTCTGAGTGCGGACATCGCCTCACACCACATCGACGCGCGTCCTTATCGCGACGGTCGTTGCTGCCATCACGCTGCTCGGGGTAGTGCTCACTGCTGCCGCTGTCCCCACCAACGCCGCTATCGAGGCCAAGCGCGCTCAGGCGGAGGCCGCCGGCAAGAAGCTTGACCAGCTCAACACCGACCTGGAGCTTCGCTTTGAGGAGCAGGCCCAGATTGAAGACGCGGTCGACAAGACTCGCGCCCAGATCTCGGCGACGGAGGTAGAACTCGAGCTGGCGACCGCCGACGTCAAGCGTTCTGAGACTCTCCTCAACCGGCGCGTCAGCAACATCTACCGCACTGGTTCCGTCGACATGGTCGCGGTGTTTGTCGGCGCAACCGATTTTCAGGACTTTGTCGCACGCATCGATCTCATGCGCCGTGTGGGGAGAAATGACGCTTCACTCGTGGCTTCGGTCAAGGAGGCCCGTGCGCGCGTCGAGACCGCGAAGCGCGCATTGGAGACTCGCGAGTCCGAGCAGCTCGCCTTACGCGAGCAGGCACGCCGCAAGCAGTCACAAGTCCACGCTGCGCAACAGGCACAGTCAGAGTACTTCGCGTCTCTGAAGAGTGACCTCAAAAAGCTCATCGACACGGAACGCATCCGTCAGGAGCAGCTTGCTGCTGCTCGGGCAAAGGCACTTGCGGATGCACAGGCAGCGGCAGCCCAGACGAACCAGGGAAAGGTGCTCCCGTTTGACCGCTCGAAGCTTGGTGCGTCGCATCCCGGAGTCGTATCGATCGCGAAGAGCTATCTGGGTGTGCCCTACCTCTGGGGCGGCACTACGCCGTCGGGTTTCGACTGCTCGGGGCTGATGCAATACAGCTACAACAAGATTGGCATTAGCATCCCTCGCACAAGCCGCACGCAGTTCCTCGCAGGCGCCTACATCCCTCCGAATCGTCTCGACCTGTTGGAGCCCGGAGATATGGTCTTCTTTGGTATCGATGGTGATCCGGATCAGATTCACCATGTCGGGATGTACGTTGGCGGCGGCGACTTCATCCATGCTCCGTCCACGGGCGACGTGGTACGCATCACCTCACTCGGCGGCCGCATCGCCTCAAACGGTGACTACGTCGGCGCTTGCCGCCCCTGAAACGCCGTTTCCGTAGTGCGTTTTGGGCGCAGTTTATCGGTGTCCTCTGAAGGCATCTTCTCCGTTAACGTGTGTTATCATCCGGCCTACGCTGCTGGTGCGGCGGCTATCGAAAGGACGCTCGTGGGCCGTACGCTGCTCTCTGGTAATGAGGCTGTTGCGCGGGGCGCTTGGGAGGCCGGAGCGGTAGTCGGAGTTGGCTATCCAGGGACGCCGTCCACGGAGACCCTACAGCGTTTCGCTCGGCATCCTGGTGTCTACGCCGAGTGGGCCCCCAACGAGAAGGTCGCGCTGGAAGTCGCCGCAGGCGTTTCGCTTGCGGGAAGACGCTCGCTCGTCGCCATGAAGCATGTCGGACTCAACGTCGCTGCTGATCCGCTCTTCACTCTTGCCTACACCGGTGTTCGTGGCGGACTCGTGATTCTCGTCGCCGACGACCCCGGCATGCACTCCTCCCAAAACGAGCAGGATTCGCACAACTACGCGGCATTTGCTCGCGTTCCGATTCTTGACCCGAGCGACTCGCAAGAAGCTCTCGAGTTCACTCGGGAGGCCTATGAGATCTCCGAGAACTACGATGTGCCGGTCCTCATCCGCTCCACAGTACGCGTGAGCCATACCAAGTCGCTGGTGGAGGAGGGGCCGCTTCCGCACCTGGAGCCACAACCTGCCTATGTGACTGAGCCGAGCAAGTGGGTGATGATGCCCGCCATGGCCAAACTCCGGCGAATCGACCTCGACAGGCGAATGGTCGAGCTTAGGCAATTTGCCGAGGAGACCGCCCTCAACCGCATTGAGATGCGCGACACGTCAGTTGGAATCGTCTGTGCAGGCGCGTGCTACCTACACGTTCGAGAGGCCCTGCCAGATGCTTCCGTGTTCAAGCTCGGCATGCCCTTCCCGCTTCCCGCAGCCGGCCTTGCGAAGTTTGCATCCTCTGTCGACAAGCTGTACGTGATCGAGGAGGCCGACGACTTTCTTACTCGGTCGGTCCGGTCCTTGGGCATCACCGTAGAGACCATGCCAATGCCGACGGTCGGGGAGCTGTCTCCGGGAGCTATCCGGCTGGCTTTTGGGTGCAGCGCTCCCGTCACGAGAGAAGCCGACTTCTCGCTTCCCCCTAGGCCACCGCTCATGTGCCCCGGATGTCCTCATCGGCCGGTGTTCTATTCGCTGCGAAAAGCCAGGGCTGTCGTCACTGGTGACATCGGATGCTACACGCTCGGCGCGCTCAAGCCGCTTGCTGCCATGGATAGCTGTGTCGACATGGGTGCGTCCATCGGCATGGCGCACGGCGTTGAGCTGGCAGGCGGCACGGCTGAGCGTCCGGTGGTCGCGGTTATCGGCGACTCGACGTTCGCGCATTCGGGCATCACTTCGCTCATGAATACCGTCTACAACGGCGGTGGAGGAACCATCGCCATTCTCGACAACCGGATTACGGCCATGACTGGCCACCAGGGAAACCCCATGAACGGGATTACCCTTCAGGAGCGTCGTTCGCATGAGGTCGATCTGGTTGGACTGGTTAAGGCGCTCGGCGTCAATCGGCTCCAGGTGGTCGATCCACACGACTTTGCCGCATGCGAGCGCGTTTTCGCCGAGGAGACCGCCACAGACGAGCTCTCGGTCATCATATTCAGAGCGCCTTGTGCGCTGCTGCTCAAAGAGAAGGACGATCCGTACGCCGTCGATGAAGACGCATGTACCAAGTGCGGCGTTTGCATCAAGCTGGGCTGCCCCGCGATCAGCAAGGATGAGCACACGTCGCGAGCTGTCATAGATACCGCAATCTGTGTCGGTTGCGGGCAGTGCGTTCAAGTCTGTAGGTTTGATGCGATCGTTCACACGGGCCCTGCGTGTGACTTCAAGGGGGCCGATCTATCGTGACCGTGACTACCGTCATGCTCTGTGGTGTTGGCGGCCAAGGCACGATTATGGCTGCCGATCTGCTCGCCAAGGTCGCCGCCGCCGCTGGGCTCGATGTGAAGCTTTCCGAGGTCCACGGCATGTCGCAGCGAGGCGGAAGCGTCGACACTGTGGTCCGCTTTGGCGATGAAGTCTTCTCGCCGGTCACTGATCCAGGAATGGTCGATCATCTGGTGGGTTTTGAGCTTATTGAGGCGATGCGACGCGTGCACTACGTCAAGCCCGAGGGCCGTCTGCTCGTCAACCCTCAAGCTATAAGACCACTGCCCGTGCTGACCGGGGAATTGCCGACTCCCCACGGTCTCGCGGCGATACTTGCCGATGAGGGCGCCATCTTCATCGACGCTGATGAGCTCGCGTGTGAAGTCGGCAGCCCCAAGTCGGCCAACGTGGTGCTGATGGGGGCGCTGTCGCTCGGCCTGCCGTTCGCCGAGGAGTCCTGGCGCGAGGTGATTGCGAGCAGAGTACCCGCTCATACGATAGAGTCCAACTTGCGGGCCTTCGAACTCGGTCGGCGAGCATGCAGAGAAGGGGAGTGCGCGCTGTGAATGTTAAGCAGCTGAGTGTATTCATTGAGAACAAGGCTGGCCGAGTCAGTGAAGTAACCCAGACCCTCGGCGAGGCAGGCGTGAGCATCCGCGGCTTTTCGGTCTCCGACACAGCTGACTACGGAATTATTCGGCTCGTGCTCGATGATCCCGACCGGGGTCGCGCAGTACTGCATGATGCTGGTTTCGCGGTCAAGGTCAGCGAAGTGCTTTGCATCGACCTTCCAGATGTTCCAGGCGGGCTCGCCGGCGTGCTCAAGGTAGTCTCGGACGCTGGGGTGAACGTCGAATACGTCTACTCGCTGATTTCAACCTATGTGGTTATCAACGTCGCTGATATCGACAGAGCCAC
The DNA here is from genome assembly GCA_037140395.1 of Coriobacteriia bacterium. GTDB lineage: Bacteria > Actinomycetota > Coriobacteriia > Anaerosomatales > JAAXUF01 > JBAXEO01. The sequence continues at coordinate 20,133 of JBAXEO010000001.1, read as the reverse complement.
GGCGCTCCTCAAAGACAAGCCGGTGGTGCTCGTTTCTCAGGAGGTAATCGCGCAGGCCTAAACCGATGAGCCTGCGTGGGGAACAGGGAGGTAAGGACGATGCGCGGAAGAGTATTGCGGCTCGGAATGGGGGTGCTGGGGGCTGCTCTGGCCGCCGCCCTCGCGGCGACGCTTGTCGGATGTGCGGCCGGTACCTCGAGCACCGGTGGGAATGGCGCTGGAACGACCAGCGCTGCGCCGATCAAGATCGGCGCGATTGTCTCTTTGACGGGCTCCTACGCCGGCCTCGGTGACCCAGAGAAGAAGACGATTGAGATGGAAGTCAAGAGAATCAACGAGGCAGGCGGAATCAACGGTCGCAAAGTCGAGGTCATTTTCGCCGACGACGGCACCGATAACACCAAGGCGGTCGCCGCGGTGACCAAGCTGATCGAGCAAGACAAGGTCGTTGCCATCATTGGCTCGACGGGAACCGGCCAGTCCATGGCCATCCGCAGCGCGATCGATCAAGCGGGTATTCCACAGCTCTCTATGGCCGGTGGAAACGCGATTACAGGAACGTTTGATCCCCTGGTATTCCAGACGGCCTGGTCCAATGCCCTTGTTGTGCCCTACACACTCGAGTATCTCAAGAAGCAGGGCATCACCAAGATCGGAATCATCTACGACTCTGGTGGCTTTGGAAAGGACGGGCAGGCACTGCTCGTCGCCGAGGCGCCCAAGTACGGTATCAGCATCGTCTCTGACCAGACCTTCAACCTCGGCGATGCCGACATGACGGCGCAGCTCACCAACATCAAGAACTCCGGCGCGCAGGCTGTCGTGATGTGGACGGCCGGCAAAGAGGCCGCAATCATCGTCCAGAACGCTAAGCAGCTCGGCCTCACAATTCCCATCTACGGCAGCCATGGCAATGCGCGCCTTGAGTTTGTCAAGGGCGCAGGTGCGGCTGCAGACGGCGTGCGGTTCGCAGCCGGCCACGTGTTGATGCCGGACACGTATGGTGCGGGCACCGAGGAGTTCAAGACAGCGGCTGCCTTCATCGGGAACTATATGGATGCATACGGTCAATCTCCCAGCACGTTCGCGGGTCACGCATATGACGCGCTCTATCTAATTGTCAACGCGGCCAAGACGATCACCGGCGAGATCACACCCACCGCACTGCGTGAAGCCGTCGAGAAGACGAACGGATACCCGGGTATCGGTGGTGTCTTTACGATGACTGCTAAAGACCACTCAGGTTTGACCAGCGATGACCTGACAATGTACGAAGTCAAAGGCGGTACGTGGACGCTCGCTCCACAATAGCCGGCACAGCAAAGGGTGGGGGCGGCTCACGCCGTTCCCACCCACTACACAGCAAGGATGGTGAGTGATGGCTCGGCTTGGTACCGCAAGGTGGTGCGTGACTGTTCTGCTGCTCTTAGTTCTGTCGATTGCGCTCGTTGGGTGCAGCTCGGCATCGAGCAGCTCTACAGGGTCCGGCAGTAGTGGTTCTTCCGGTTCACCTATCAAGGTGGGCGCGATACTCTCGCTAACCGGGCCGTACGCGGCATTGGGCGCATCGGAGAAGAACGCTCTCGAGCTTGAGGTCAAGCGAATCAACGATGCCGGCGGACTTGGCGGCAGCCAGATCGAGGTCATCATTGAAGACGACGCGACTGATGAGGCCAAGGCGGTAGCTGCAGCCACCAAGCTGATCGAGCAGGACAAAGTCGTGGCGATTCTTGGTGCGACGGGAACCGGGCAATCCATGGCGGTTCGGACCGTGATCAACCGCGCGGGCGTTCCGCAGATCTCGATGGCCGGAGGCAATGCCATCACGGGGACGTTTGACCCGCTCGTCTTCCAAACTCCGTGGCCCAACTCGATCATCGTGCCATTCGTTTTGAAGAAGATGGCCACCGATGGTCACACCAAGATTGCCGTCCTCAGCGACAGCAGTGGGTATGGCAAGGATGGTCTTGCAATCATCACCGCTGATGCACCCAAGAACGGCATGACCATCGTCGCCAACGAGGTATTCAAGCCCGGCGATACCGACTATTCGGCGCAGCTCACCAAGGTTAAGAATTCGGGTGCTGACGCGATTCTGCTTTGGACCGCCGGCAAAGAGGGTGCCGCCATTGTGAAGCAGGCCGAGTCCTTAGGACTCAAGCTTCCGATGTACGGCGGATCCGGCCAGGCCAAGATCGAATTTCCCAAGGGCGCCGGCACCGCAGCTGAAGGATTCGTCTTCGGAACCGGAAAGAGCCTCGTACCTGCAAACTGGGGCGCAGGCACCGACGAGTTCAAGGTCGTGGACGATTTTGCGACTCGCTATCAGGCGGCCTATGGCGCAGCTCCGGACATCTTTGCGGGTCACGCGTTTGATGCCCTGAACATCTTTGCTGACTCGGTCAAGCGTTCGGGCGGCGATACCTCTGCCGCCAAGCTTCGGGATGCAATCGAGCAGACCAGCGGACTTGTCGGTTTTGGCGGCAAGTTCACCTTTTCATCGTCGGACCATAATGGACTCGCCGAGAAGGATCTCTCGCTCTACAAGATCGTGAATGGCACGTGGGTACCGATCCAGTAGCTTCGGCAGCAGTGTCGCGCCGACACGTGGTCTGACGTGTCGGCGCTGCTGCAGTTTCTCATCGCCGGCCTCAAGAACGGCGCCATATACTCGCTCGTAGCGCTGGGTTTCACCATCGTGTATGCGGCAACAGGTGCGATCAACTTCGCTCAGGGCGAGTTCTTCATGCTCGGTGGGATGTTGGGTGTCCTGCTGGTGAATCTGGGGTTGCCTCTACCGATTGCGTTGCTGCTTGCCGTGGTAGGCACTGCTGCGATCGGAGCCCTATTCGAGGTACTCGCGATTAGGCCAATCGCTGACGGAGACCCACTGCGGATCATCATGGTCACGATCGGTGGGTCGGTTCTGCTTCGGCAGATCGCACTGCACATCTTTGGCCCCGACGAGGTTCCGCTGCCGCCGTTCACGCAAGGAACCTCCATCAAGGTGCTGGGGGCGGCCATCGAGCTTCAGACCGTCTGGATCTGGGTTCTCACGGCAATCGCGATGGTCGGATTGTTCCTCCTGTACCGACGCACCGCGTTTGGGCGGGCCATGCGGGCCACTGCTATCAATCGCGAAGCTGCGCGTCTCGTCGGAATCGACACCCGCTTCATGGTCACAGCTTCCTTTGCATTGGCTGCCGGACTGGGCGCGGTTGCCGGGCTTGCCGTGGCGCCGCTCACTCAGACCGCCTTTGACGTGGGCGCGGGTATCGGCGTCAAGGGCTTCTCGGCGGCGATTCTGGGTGGACTGGGCAATCCCGTTGCGGCCGTGGGTGGGGGGCTCATCCTCGGGATGATGGAGTCTCTGACAGCAGGCTATATCAACCCGCTCTATAAGGATGCGGTCGCGCTGGTTGTGTTGCTTGCTGTGCTGTTTGTCCGACCACAGGGGTTGTTCGGCGGGTCGGGGAGGGAGAAGGTGTGATGAGCTGGCGGACGCTCAGAGTCGCAGTTCCCTTCGTCGCTGCCGTTGCCGTTGCGGCACTTCCGTTCGTTGTGAGCGACACATTTCTGCTCAAGGTGTTTACCTACGTTGGGATCAATGTGGTCGTTGTGGTCGGCCTCGCGTTGCTGTTTGGGTACGCGGGACAGGTTTCCCTTGGGCACTCGGCGTTCGTGGGCATTGGCGCGTACACGTGCGCTTTGGCTACTGTGCGCATGCACGCACCGTGGCCGGTCGCCTTTGCCGCTGCCGGAATTGTCGCCGGTGCTGGTGGAATGGTTCTGGCCCTTCCGAGTCTTAGGCTGCGCGGTCACTACCTTGCCATGGCGACGCTGGCATTCGGAGAGCTCGCATCGCTCGCCTTCGGCGAGGCCACGCCGATCACTGGAGGCGTCGACGGATTCTCTGGCATACCGTTTCCATCGCTGGGACCCCTGGTCATTCGTAGCGCCTCGGGGTTGTATTGGCTGGTGTGGGCGGTTGCCGGAATAGCCCTGCTGATCGCCTCAAGCATGGTTTCCCTGAGGCCTGGCCGCGCCATGAGGGCGCTCCATGGCAGTGAACTCGGTGCACAGGCCTGCGGTGTCGACGTTGTTGGGGTCAAGGTACGCGCGTTTGTGATATCTGCAGTACTCGCAGGCCTCGCAGGTGCGCTGTACGCTTCCGTGATCGGCTTCATCTCGCCGAGCGTATTTACGGTGTCGGCTTCGGTCACGTTTCTGGCGATGGCGGTCATCGGAGGAACCGGTTCTCTCGCCGGCCCCGTGCTTGCAGCGGCGCTCCTGACACTGCTTACCTATCTCGATGCGCTCATCCCCGGTATCTCTCGGCAAGCCGCACAGACTGTCCAGTCACTTCAGGCAGACGTCTACGGGCTCGCTATCATCTTGGTCGTTCTCTTCGCCCCGGGCGGAATTGGTGCCATGTGGCGAAGGAAGTCCAGGGAAGGGGAGCGCGCGTGAGCCTCCTTTCGGTTAGCAACGTTACCAAGCGCTTTGGTGGACTGACTGCCGTGGATGACGTCTCCTTTGAGGTTCACACCGGGACGATTAAGGCGCTCATCGGACCCAATGGAGCTGGAAAGTCGACGCTCTTCAACGTAATCACGGGATTCGAGCGGATGGACACGGGCTCCGTGGTATTTGGGGGTTCTGAAATCGCCCAGGCGAAGCCTCGCCAGGTGGTCAGATCCGGCATGGCGCGGACGTTTCAGAACACGCAACTCTTCGACTCGATGACGGCGCGCGAAAACGTGATGGTCGGTTCACAGGCACGTCAGGCGACCGGTTTTGCGGCATCGGCTTTTCGACTGCCTTCGGCTCGAGCCGAGGAACGCGTGGCTTCAGATGACGCAGGGCGACTGTTGCGGATGATCGGTATCCACGACTGGGCCGATACTCTCGCGAGCGACCTACCGGCAGGAATCCGTCGGCTGGTCGAAATCGCCCGCGCTTTGGCTACGCAGCCAAAACTTCTGCTTCTGGATGAGCCGGCGGCTGGCCTCAACAACACCGAGACGCACGAGCTGGTCGACACGCTGTATCGAGTCCGTGACTCCGGCATCACCGTGCTGGTGGTCGAGCACGACATGGGATTGGTGATGGAGGTTTCCGACGAGATCGTCGTCTTGGACCGCGGCCGCAAGATCGCTGAGGGTCCTCCTCGGCTGATACAGAAGGATCCCGTAGTTATCGCCGCGTACCTGGGCGAGGAGGCGGTTGAGGATGACTGACCAGCCTCTCCTGGAAGTCAAAGCCCTCTGCGCCGGATATGGACGCATAAGCGTGCTGCGCGAGGTGAGCATCCATGTCGATACCGGCGAGATTGTCTCGCTCATCGGTTCGAATGGTGCTGGTAAATCAACCCTGCTCAAGGCATTGGTCGGTTTGGTGACACCGTCTGCAGGCGGGGTGCTCCTTGGCGGGCGCTCGGTGACGGGGAATCGCCCTGAGCGGCTCGTTTCCCTGGGCATGGCACTGGTCCCAGAGGGCCGGCTGCTCTTCGGCCCCTTGTCGGTTGCCGAGAACCTCGCACTCGGGACCTACGGAACTCGCGGCCCCACCAAGAAGGCCGCAGCTCTCGAGCAGCTAGCCCGCGTCCACGAGCTCTTTCCCGTCCTCGCCGAGAGGGCCAACCAGTCCGCCGAGACGCTGTCCGGAGGCGAACAGCAGATGCTCGCTGTCGGACGCGCGCTCATGTCGGGACCGCGACTGCTACTTCTGGACGAGCCGTCCCTCGGGCTAGCGCCGAAGGTGATCGCCGAGATCTTCTCGGCGCTTGAGAGGCTTCGTGCCGATGGCGTGACGATTCTGTTGGTCGAGCAGGACGCAAAGCTTGCCCTCAAGCACTCCGATCGCGGATACGTGATGAAGACCGGTCGCATTGTGCTGCAAGGAAGCGCCGCAGAGCTGGTTGAGGACGAATCGGTTCGCACGATCTACCTGGGTACATGGAAGACGGAGGCTGACGCGACATGATCTGGAATGCCGAGTATGAGTGCATGGATCGCGAGGAACTACACGCGCTCCAACTGAGACGTCTCCAGACAACCGTCGCCTGGGTCTACGATCGCGTGCCTTACTACCGCGAACAGCTCATGGAGGTTGGGGTCAAGCCGCGAGATATCAAGTCGCTTGCCGACGTGAGGCGGCTTCCATTCACCGACAAGTCCGCGCTTCGGGATACCTATCCTTTTGGGATGTTCGCAGTGCCACTCGATGAAGTTGTGAGGCTGCATTCTTCGTCTGGAACCACAGGGAAGCCAGTCGTGGTCGGATACACCCGTGGCGACATCAATACCTGGACCGAGCTCACGGCCCGTGTTGCCACCGCGGCAGGGGTGCACCGGGGAGACCTTGTCGACATGTCCTTCCTGTACGGCATGTTCACTGGCGGTTGGGGGATGCACTACGGCCTCGAACGGATTGGTGCGACGATCATTCCCGCAGGTAGTGGCAACACCGAGCGGCACATCATGATGATGCAGGACTTTGGTACTACGGTGCTGGTTTCCACCCCGTCTTATGCTCTCTACCTAGCTGAAGTTGGAGAGTCCATGGGGGTCGACTTCAAGCTGCTGTCCCTGCGCCTGGGTCTATTCGGTGGCGAACCGTGTACTGACGCGGCCAAGCGCGAGATCGAGGAGCGCCTCGGCATTCGCGCGACCGACAACTACGGACTCTCCGAGGTCATGGGCCCGGGCGTCAGCGGTGAATGCGAATGTGGTTGTGGACTGCACATCGCAGAAGATCACGTGCTGTGGGAGTTAGTGGACCCCCAGACCGGGGAGCCGGTCGAGGAGGGTCAGCCAGGCGAGATCGTCTTTACGTCGCTGAGTAAGGAAGCGTTTCCGGTACTCCGCTATCGGACTCACGATCTAACGACCGTTGCGACAGAGCGCTGTGAGTGTGGCCGCACGCTAGCGCGCATGGCCAAGATCCGGTCCAGAACTGACGACATGCTCATCATCCGCGGTGTAAACGTGTTCCCGAGCCAGATAGAAGACGTCATCTTCCAGATCGAAGGCGTTCGTCCGCACTATCTCGTGGTGGTGGATCGTCAAAAGGGGCTCGACGACCTAGAGGTACGACTCGAAGTCGCCGAGGAGGTCTTTTCAGATATCATGGCTGACATGGTTGCGTTCCAAAAGGACATCGCCGATCGGCTGCAGTCCGTCCTAGGGCTTCGTGCCAAGATCACTCTCGTCGAACCGGGATCGCTCGAGCGTTCGGCTGGCAAGAGCACCCACGTGCTCGACAGACGAAATGATGGATGAATCCGGGGCCACTGTCCCCACAATGAAAGGCCGGGTACTTCGTGCCGATATGGGGCTGGGTCGCGATAGGGGCGGGGGGCGTCTTGCTTGTCGCCGCCGCCGCCATCGGTTCGGTTCTGGGCTGGCGCGCGGTGGAACGTCGCTACCTGCTGCGACTAGTGAGCAGGCGCGAAGCAATCGATGCCGTCAGGCAAGCGCTCGACGACGTCGTCATGCGGCTTGCCGAGGGAAGCGATGAGACGCTGACCCACTTTGCCGAGGATCCCGATGCTCTCGAGCGTCGTGCGCTTCATGAGGTTACAAGCCGAGCAGCAATCTTGGCTGATGAGCTCGATGGGATGCCGTTGCCCAAGAAACTCATACCGGCGGCCGATCTTCTCGGCGATGCTGCTTATGCGATTGCGCTTGAAGCGGGTAAAGTCACAGATGAGCAGGTTGGCGATGCCGCGTTTGCGGCACTCGGCTCGATCAACCTGACTACCATCGCCGGAACGTATGCGGCAGCGACGCGAGGAGTGCAGAATGCTTGCGAGCTCTGTGGGCTCGAAGAGGACGCAGCTGTGTACGGTGGAGGCCTGTACCTGTGACCACAGGTAAGGTCATGCGCGCTCTCGCGGGGCTGATCGTGCTCGTTGTACTGCTCATGACGGTCAACGGGTGGTGGAACGAGTACCGGAAGGCCACGCCAAAGCCCCCCGTCGCCGAGACAACCTCAACAGCTAACGCGTCGCAACCGGTGCCTCCAGCCGCAACAGGCCCAACGGTAACCGTGCTCACTGACGGTTTGAACTTTCGCGAGAAGCCCGATGCGACGGGAGCGAGCATACGAGGACTGAAGAAGGGCGAGAAGCTCATCCTGGTCAGTCAGTCTGGTAGCTGGCTCGAAGTTTCGGACGCCTCTGGTCAAAGTGGCTGGGTCAACAATAATCCGCAGTATTTGCGGATTGAGAAGAAGTAGGCGGCGCACTTGGTTCGAGTCATCGGAAACGCCGACGAGTTCTGGCGCCTACGCATTACTCGCGTCGATACGACCCAGCGACTCGACTTTGAGTGGCACGACGATATCCTCTACCGCGAACCTGAGATTGACTACGGTGACGAGGTTGAGTACTGGCACGTAGAGGCCGTCCGGCTCGACGATGCGGACGCGGTGGTGAGACTCGCGACGTTTTCATCGGATGCGGAGGCGAGAGAACTCCTTGAGGTTGCCCAGGAGGACTTGCGGGACCTTACAAAGTCGCGTTTCGAGCTTGCGTACTTTGAGATTCCGCAGTCGGGAGATGTCGGGCTCGAGTAGGCTGTCGTGCCCCGATGAGGGCACAGACCCTGAAGAGTGCTTGAGCGGGCGAGGCGCTCTTGCGAGTATCGAACTCCGTAGCCAAATGTGTTACTAGACATAAGATGTATTATCACGCATAGACGTTTACTCTGCAGAGTCGGCGTTGACGCCGGATGGCCCTCCGAGCGCCTACTTCTTTGAAGCCGTGCCGCCCCTTTGAGAGTCGGCGATGAGTTCGGACACGGTCACAAACTCGTAGCCTTGTGCCTTGAGCTCAGGCAGGATGACCTTCATAGCCTCGTACGTCGGCTTTGAGCTCCAATGGCACAGAATAATGTCGCCGGGCTTGATGCCGCCGTTGCTCGTCACCACGTTCTCGTAAAGCTTCTTGGTAGTAGCACCACGCCCAGAATCGCCGAACGACCGATTCCACATCACCTGCGTGTAGCCCAAGCTGGCTGACACGCCCTTGACACGGGCGTTGGTCGCTCCACCAGGCGGACGCATCAGCGGCGCCTGGTTGCCAGTGACCGCCGAGATGACCTTCTGCGTCCGAAGCAACTCCGATTCGACCTGCGCATCGGTAAGCTTGGTCAGAGTCTTGTGGTCCCACGTGTGATTAGCGATCTCAAAGCCAGCAGCGTCGAGCTTCTTGAGAGTGGCCGTGTTGGCGTCTGCCCAGCTACCCAGCACGAATGTCGTGCAGTGAGCGTTGTACTGCTGAAGAAGAGCAAGCATTTCTGGCTGAAAGCCGAAGCCGTCGTCCAGTGTAATAGCCACGTACTTATGCTTGGGCTTGAGCTGACTCACACTGTTTGGCTTGACTGCGGGTGCGTCAGGGAACTGGACGGCAGCTTTGGACACATCACGGGGGGCGCCGGTTGCGCTCGCGGGGACCGCTGCGGGCGGGTCGGGCGAACTTGCCGTACCGGTGGCTGCTGGCTCTGCAGGGGCCAGAGTCGCCGATACAGCGGAAACCGGATCCGATGTCGACGGCGAGGAGCTGGCAGCCAAGCTTGTAGTGTCTGTAGCTGCAGGTCGCGCTCGCGTCCAAGCAAAAGCGCTGACCCCGCCAACAATCAAGACCCCAAGGCACACAGTCAGAATGATCCAAGCGCGTGCACGGCGTCGACGTGCTGCCTGCCGTCTAAGGTTGCGACGCTGTCTAGGGTCTTCCTGAACGTTCAAGGGATCTGTTCTCCAAGAGAAGGCCGGGCAAAGTCGGATACGTGGTTTGCAACGAGCATGCCACGCCGTCAACGGGGTAGCGTGCCCCCCTCGGACCAATTCTGACAGACGCGCGTGTCTTGCAGTGAGCCGAAAGCGGCCCCGGACCGCGTTGTCGCAGCCCGGGGCCGTCGCATGAGACCAGGCTGCGGGCGCCTTCGTCTCGGGTGGACCTAAGGCGACGTGGGTAGACCAACGTCATTCAGAAGCCGGATCAGTAAATAGCGAGCCTAAGTAGCGGGCGGGAGCCATGTCGTCGCCCAAAATCGTCGCGATTGCCTCAGCAAGCGGAGGACGAAGGTCGAGTTGGGCGAGTGAAGCGATGTCAAAGAACTCCACTGCCTCAACGCTCGGGTCCTCGGGAGTCTCAGTAACCTGACCGCCGACTACGGTCGCGAGAAAGGTGATATTGACGACATGGCGGGTACCACAGGGGTCTACGGTGTCGTTGATGAGCACCGGTCGTCCTACTTCGACGTGTAGACCGGTCTCCTCGACAACTTCCCGAACAACAGCCTCCTCGAGGGTTTCGCGATAGTTCACTCCACCTCCGGGCAGCAAATGGTAGGCAGAGAAGCTGGCACGGTGCCTGACGACGACGACTTTGTCATCGAGAAGCATGAGCGCAGCGACTCTGACGCGAGGACCCTCAGGTGCCCGTGCTGCCAAAGCCACCCTCCCCCCGTGCGGTGGTGTCGAGCTGCACAACCTCTACGAGCTCACATCGCTCTACGCGCTGAATGACGAGTTGAGCAACCTTGTCACCGTAGTTGACCGTCAAAGGAACCTCGGGATCAAGATTGATCGCTATGACCTGTATCTCGCCACGGTAGTGAGAATCAATGAGCCCGGGTGTGTTGACCAAGGACAGTCCTTCGCGAAGGGCTCTGCCGCTCCTGGGCTGGATGAAGCCCGCATACCCTTCGGGGATCGCCACAGCGATGCCGGTCGGAATCAGTGCACGGTGGCCAGGCGAAAGGGTCATCGCGCTGGCAGCATACAAATCAAGACCTGCATCACCAATGTGCGCGTATTCCGGAAGCGGAAGGTTTGGGTCTAGTCGGCGAATCTCAAGTTGCAAGCTACTCAGACCCCTCGGACGACGCAGGGCGAACGCACTGCAACTTCGAGCATAAGAACGAGGAGATTCCGCTCACAGTGGGCCGAGGTTCTTGAGTTCGGAAGTGAACTCGTCGAGATCCTGAAACTCTTTATAGACTGACGCGAATCGAACGTAGGCTACACGGTCGAAATCACGCAATCTCAAGAGAACCATGTCGCCGACCTGGCGACTTCCCACCTCTGAGCGGAAAGAGTTGTGGAGCTCAGATTCAATGTCGTCAATCAAAGCCTCGAGCTGAGTGACATGTACATCGCGCTTGGCGCATGCAACCATCAGTCCGCGAAGGAGCTTGCCCCTGTCGAAGGGTTCGGCCGTTCCGTCCTTCTTTACCACCATGAGCGGGGTCTCTTCGCGGCGCTCGTAGGTGGTAAATCTCTCTGAGCAGCTCAGGCACTCGCGCCTACGCCGAATGGCTTCCTGAGATTCAGAGGTGCGCGAGTCAACCACCTTGGTCTCATCATGGCCACAAAACGGACAGCGCACCGCACACCCCTATATGTAGGCTACTCAGAAAAGTAGCACACAAGATGTTGGGCTTCAATGCGCATGGCGTATGACATTCAATGAAACTTTTGGACAACATGCCCATTATGGCGCAATCCGGTCAGGTCCAATCGTCCACAGGTAGGGCGTCAGCGGGAGGCAAGCCTCTCGTCAAGTGCCGCGGTCGGAACGAGAATGGTCTCGTCGGGCCTAATCAAGCCGCCATCGAGATGGTTGACTTCTGCGACCAGATCGATTACTTGCGCCGTTGTCATTCCCTTCACAGGATGGGCCGTTGCGAGGTTCCACAAGGTATCACCACGTTCCACTTTGATCTGCGACACCATGGGCGGCTGAGTCCGAGGAGCACGGGTGGAGAGCGTGGCGACGACCAGCAGCAGTGCTATGAGGGCAAGGATCGCAATCTCCAGCAGCCCTGACGGCAGTCCGACGGCGTGAGCCGTTCGCCCGCGGGGCACGCTACGCCGTCGCTCTTCCGTCAACCGAGCAACTGACTCTCCGAATACCGCTGACCTGCTCATGTATCTCTCCCCTGAATTGGATGTCGTGACGTTCTCGGCATACTCGCGCAAGGGTCTGACATCGTCTTGCGGTGATACGAACATGTGTTCGCCTACACAGTAGCGAACACGTGTGCGATATGCAATAGCCAAAGCGAACGCACGTTTGCGCTGAACTCAATGCGCAGCTACACTGTGCCCGTACAGATGTTCGATACCGAGGGGGCCTCGATGACCTACAAGCGCGAACTCACCAAGCGGCAGCAGGAGATTCTGGATTTCGTGCGCGCGGAGGTCCATCGCTGCGGCTATCCGCCGAGTGTTCGCGAGATAGGACACGCGGTCGGCCTGTCTTCGTCATCGACCGTCCACTCTCATCTGGCAGCTCTTGAGGCCAAGGGTTTCATCCGGAGGGATCCATCAAAGCCACGAGCGCTTGAGGTTCTCGACTTCCGCGAGACCGAAAGAGGCATCGACTACGGTTCCGTCCGAGCCGTTCCGGTGGTTGGGCAGGTTGCGGCCGGACAGCCAATTCTTGCCTCGGAGAACATCGAACAAACGATGTCGTTACCCGCGGAGTTTGCCACCGACGCCACCTTCATCTTGCGCGTTCGCGGAGAGTCAATGATTGACGTTGGCATCATGGATAGCGACTTCGTTGTTGTGCGTCAGCAGCCCACGGCGACCAATGGCGACATTGTGGTTGCGATGATTGGCGAGGAAGCCACCGTCAAGACGTACTTTCGAGAGGCAGACCGCATCCGTTTGCAGCCCGAGAACTCCACTATGGAGCCCATTTACGCAGTCGACGTGGAGATCCTGGGCAAAGTCGTCGCCCTGTTCAGACGACTCTGAGCCGCACGGCCGGTCCCGGCGGCGGGATCAAATCGACGGGATGTCATCTCCGAGCTCGTCTGTCTCGAACGGAGCAAAGGTCGTTGCGAGACCCCGGGGGACCTTGATGATCAACCGCGTGCCCTCTTCGCGATGCCGTTCAGTCACGATTTGCGCACGCTCGTGAGCTAGTGCGATGAGGTCGCCGCGGGTGTACGGAATCATGACAGTCATCGTCTCTCCTCCGCGTGACGCCTCTTCGGCGATTCGCGCGAGCAGCGCCGAGAGCCCCTCCCCCGTCAGTCCCGAGACAAAGACCGCACCCGAGTGTCGCGCACGCAGACCGGCGAGCTCTGAAGTGGGTAGCGTGTCGATCTTGTTGTAGATAACAACGCTCGGCGTATCCGAGGCCCCAATGTCCTGCAGGACTTCTCGGACTGCTTGCATCTGCGCCTCGCGCTGAACGGCGCCGGCATCGGCGATGTGGAGGAGGAGATCAGCCTCGGCGACCTCATCCAACGTCGACTTGAAGGCCTCCACCAGACCATGCGGAAGCTTGTGAATGAAGCCGACAGTGTCAGTGAGCGTTGCCTCTCGGCCCTCGGGAAGCGTAAGTCGGCGCGTGGTGGAATCCAGCGTGGCGAACAGCATGTTGGCTTGGAGTACATCAGCATCGGTAAGACCGTTCAGGAGTGTGGATTTGCCTGCATTGGTATAGCCGACCAGTGCCACGCGAAAGACACCGCTCTCGCTGCGTGAGCGTCGCTGGAGCTCTCGTTCGTGGGAAACACCGGTGAGCTGGCGATTGAGCAAGCTTATGCGCTTGCGGGCGAGTCGGCGGTCGGTCTCAAGCTGCGACTCACCAGGACCACGCGTCATCACTCCGCCACCCGCGTACTTATCCAGATGCCGCCACAAACCGCGGAGCCGAGGCAGCAGGTACTCCATCTGAGCGAGCTCGACCTGAAGCTTGCCTTCTCGGCTGGTAGCGTGAAGGGCGAAGATGTCGAGGATGAGAGCGGTGCGGTCGGCTATCTTCGTGTCGGCGATCGTGTTTTCCAGGTTGGCCTGCTGCGACGGGGTCAGATCGTCGTCGAAAATGACCAGCGACGCGTCGAGTTCGCGGACCAGCTGGGCGATCTCTTCGGCCTTACCGGTGCCGATGAAGGTCTTGGTGTGGGGCCGATCAAGCTTCTGAGTGGCTGTGGCCACAACCTCGGCGCCGGCCGTGTCAGCCAGACGAGCGAGCTCGGCAAGGGACTCTTCTAGTGGCCAGAGCGTGTTTCCACGGTCGACACCAACCAGAATCGCTCTCTCGCGGCGATCCTGGTGACCTTCTTCAGTTTCAGGGTAGCGGCGCTGTCCCACGTAAGGCGGCGTCTCCTCAGAGAGAGTCCTCGATGCGCTTGATGGCGAGTTCCAGACGGTCATCAGGCGTTGTGAGCGAAATGCGGATATAGCCTTCACCGCTGGGTCCGTACGCAGAGCCCGAAGCGACGATGACGTTGGCCTCCTCTAAGATCTTCTCAGCGAAACTGGAAGACGTGTAGCCCTCGGGCACCTTGGCCCACACGTAGATGGTGGCGATGGGCTTGAAAGGAACTTGAATTCCGATCTTGTCCAGCGCCGAGAGAACGAGGTCACGACGACGCTGATACATCGCGTTGAGCTCGACAATCGAGTCCTGCGGGCCAAGAAACGCCTCGATGGCGGCATCCTGAATCGCGGTGAACACGCCAGAGTCAATGTTGGACTTGACGGTACCGAGTGCCTTGATCGCGGCGGCATTTCCGCATGCGAACGCGACACGCCAGCCGGTCATGTTGTAGGCCTTGGATGAGCTGAAGAGCTCGATGGCGACGTCCTTAGCGCCGGGGCGCTGGAGGAAGCTCGGCGCGACGTAGCCGTCGAAGCCGATCTCGGAGTAAGCGTTGTCGTGGACGATGAGCAAGTCGTGCTTCTTTGCGAAGGCGATCGCGCGGTCAAAGTACTCGTCATTGGCGATTGCCGACGTGGGGTTGTTGGGGTAGCTCAGGAACATCATCTTGGCCTTGGCGAGCACATCGGCCGGAGTGGACTCAAAGTCTGCGAGGAAGCCGTTCTCCTCGGTCATAGGCATCCACCAGGTCTCGCCTCCGACCATGACGCCACCGGTGTAGTAGACAGGGTAGCCGGCGCCAGGAACGAGCGTGTAGTCGCCGGGGTCAACGAAGGCCGTGAACAGGTGTGCAATCCCCTCTTTGCTGCCGATAAGCGCAAGCACCTCGGTGTTGGGGTCGACTTCGACGTCAAAACGGCGGCTCATCCACTCCGCACAAGCAGCACGGTAGCGCGGTGCGCCGACGTAGCTAGGGTACTGATGGTTGGCGGGGTTCTTGGTAGCGGCGATCATCGCCTCGACGATGTGGTCTGGAGTGGGGGTATCGGGGTCTCCGATTCCCAGGGAGATCACGTCGATGCCTTGCGCCGTCTTGATGGCCTTCTTGCGGTCGATCTCGGCGAACAGGTACGGCGGCAGGTGGTCGATGCGCTTGGCGGTCCTCACCGGGCAATCTCTCCTTAGTTGGGGCTGACTCTGCAAAATGAGTGTCGCGGCCGGCGGCCGTCGCTGCATGGTAACACTCGCTGCGCGAGCAGATTGTGTTCAGTTTAGGCCGACTTACTCGGCATCTTCGTCCTCGCCTACAAACATCGCCCCCGAGAAGACTTCCTCGGCGGGGCCGGTCATGAGTACGTGGTCGTTCTCGGCCCACATGATGTCCAGATCGCCTCCGGGCAGTTCGATCGTGGCCTTCCTACCGATGCGCCCGGTCAGGGATCCGACGACCGCGGCCGCACACGCCCCCGTCCCGCAGGCGAGCGTTTCACCACACCCCCGCTCCCATACCCGAAGGCGGATGGTGTCCCTGTCAACAATCTGAGCAAACTCAACGTTGGTCTTGTTGGGAAACAGAGGGTGATTCTCGATCAGCGAGCCCAGCTCGTACACGGGGGCGGTCTCTACGTCATCGACCCAGAGGACGCAATGGGGATTGCCCAAGGAAACAGGCGTCACATCGTAGGTCCCTAGCTCAGTCTCTAGCGGGAAGCTGATCACGACGCCATCGTCGGTGGTTCCGCGCATGCCGGTCGGTATCGCCGCCGGCTCCAGTACTGGCACGCCCATATCGACAGTAGCCAGGTGCATCGTATTGTCATCAGCGCGAGTGACCGTGATGGGTTTGATGCCACCCAGAGTCTCAATCGTGAGCTCGGTCTGGTCCCGGGGAACAAGGCCGTGATCCACGACATACTTGGCAAGGCACCGGATGCCGTTGCCGCACATCTCCGCAACCGTACCGTCCGAGTTGTAGTACAGCATGAAGAAATCGGCCTCCGGAAGCGTGGAGGGGCGTACGAGAATGAGTCCGTCGGCGCCGATTCCGAAGTTGCGGTCGCAGAACCACTCAACGGCTTGAGCTGAGAGCTCGAGTTCCTCGGTCATATCCTCCATGACGACAAAGTCGTTGCCGAGTCCGTGCATCTTCACAAACGCGAGTTCCATGGTTTCACTCTCTTGTGACCGTGCGGCTTGCGAGACAGCCTTCGCCTAAAACGTCGAGGGACAGTCTAGCGTACGAAGCATTGCTTCTGCAGCGTCGGCAACCGACAAAGTGTCGTGGTCGATCCACACAACGCGAGGGTCTGCGCGAAACCATGTGAGCTGGCGCTTGGCGTAGCGCCGAGACGCCTGCTTGACCAAATCAACGGCCTCTTCAAGGTCGGTCTTGCCCTCGACGACTCCCACGAACTCTTTGTAGCCAATCGCCTGCGACGCGGTAAGCGTCGAGCGCAGTCCGGCGTCCAAGAGCCCCTGAATCTCGCCGAGAAGCCCCGCATCGATCATCGCGTCAACGCGTTCATCGATGCGCGTATAGAGGGCCTCTCGATTCCTCGTAACCCCGACGAAGACGGTGTCATAGATGCTTGTACGGGTCGAGAACCCTGCTCGCTGCTCGGCATACGGCAGTCCACCGTCGAGCATTTCCAGCGCCCGCACAACGCGGCGCGTGTTGTTCTGGTGGACAACGGCTGCCGATTCGGGGTCACGCTCAAGCAAGAGTTCGTAGAGCGCGAGCGCGCCGTTCGCAGCAG
Source organism: Coriobacteriia bacterium (assembly GCA_037140395.1). Classification (GTDB taxonomy): domain Bacteria; phylum Actinomycetota; class Coriobacteriia; order Anaerosomatales; family JAAXUF01; genus JBAXEO01. The sequence continues at coordinate 3,249 of JBAXEO010000001.1, read as the reverse complement.
CATAATCCTCGTAGTACCTGCGTACCGCATTGTCCTGCTGCTCCCCCGAGGGAAATGAAAAGTCGTCGAGCGCGGCGCGCACGTAGAGCCCTGTGCCACCGGCAAGTATCGGAGTCAAACCACGGGCCGAGATATCGCTAATTGCCGAGCGCGCAGCCTGCTGGTATAGAGCGGCCGAGTAGGGCGTCCCCAAGTTCACGGCATCCAGGCACCAGTACGGAACGCGCCGATCAGCGTGAGCAGGCTTCGCAGTTCCGATGTCCATCCCTCGGTAGATCTGCATGGAGTCCGCGGAGACGATCTCCGAGCCGAGGCGCACAGCAACCTCCTCGGCAACTGCGGTCTTCCCAACCCCCGTGGGGCCCACTATGGCGAGAACCCGGATGCGTGACGGAGGAACGACAGCCGAGAGTGCTGCCTCTGAGGTGAGGGGCATATGAGCCGTAGTGGTCTCAGACATGGCGATCCACAAGGAACCGCTGGAGCGAATAGGGCGCATCCGGCGAAATGCCCGCTTTCTGCAAGGCGATTGAAACCTGAGTAGGAACGTCGTCGACGCCGTCAAGATCGGGCAAGAGGAGACCTCGTCGGCCGTGGTGGGTAACGATCACGCCGTAGCGACTCGGGTCTAGATCGGACAGCTCACAGTCCTCTGGGGGATGCAGCACGTCAACCTTGATGTCGAGATCAGCGAGTTCGGCCTGAACAAGTGACGTAAACCGAGGATCTTGCGTGGCTGCTTGGATCGCGTTGTGTGCAACTTCTTGTCCGAGAGTTGGCCACGTAGGCGCGATCGTACCGATACAGCCCCGAAGACTGCCATCGCGGTGCAGCGAGACGAAAGCGCCCGCTGTCTGCGGATAGGCCTCGTCGGCAAGGATCGGATCTGGGGCATCGCCCAGACCTAGGAAGTGCTCGATGCTTCGGCGAGCGAGTGAGACGATCTCACTTTCTGGCGTACCCGGCATGCCACCCTTGCATCCAGAATCGCTCACTGGCTCGCTCGATAGGGCACCAGTACCCAGGGCGTCTTCGCCCACAAGCGCGGTAAGGTAGCCAACCCCCCAGGGGCCTTCATACGCGAGCACGCGCGTCGGCACAGGGTCGCTGCCGACAAAACCGCCGAGGGTAATGATCGAGCGAAGACCGCACTCCCCGCCCGCCTCAACGAGCGTGGGATCCAGATTAGCCAGTCCGGAAAGCGCACCGCGGCGCACTCCACTCACGATGGCACCATCCAGCTCGGCCGCGCGAACAGAGTAGCCGGCTGATGCGTCAACGGTCAGCCTATGTGAAAGGTCGCCGCTGGCGACAAAAGCAACCTTGCGCCCGAGCTCATCGGCACAAGACGCGACGATCTCCCCGAGTCGGCGGTGATAGTCGTAGGAGAGAAAAGACAGTGAAAGAACCACGAGCCGCACCTCTGGGAGAAGCGCCAAGAAGTGCAGAGGAACAATCGTCGCGTGATCTGCCCATCCCGGCCGAAGCTCAGAACCCGCATCGCGAGAAGCACAGGGGATGTCATCGGCATCGAGACGGTCGATGATATGGCTCGCCAGCTCAGGATCGCCAGGCCAAGAGTACTCAGCCTCGTCTCCAAACTGAATCAGCGAACCAGCGACCTGATCGCTGGTGTCGACCAAGAACGCATCTGCGGCGACCGGCGCGTGGGGTGAGATCAAGACCACGCTATCGGGCCGATAACCAGTAAGAGCGCGTGCCGCAAGAGCGAGCGCATCCAAGGAGGCGTTTGCGAGGTGTCGAGCCGGACCGCCAACGGAGGGAACGAAAATGGGCGGATGTGGCGCGATGATTCCGAACGTGCCCGGAGCCATGGCAGTTCACGTCCTTGCGTTGAGAACAGGTAGCACCACACAGCCGGCGCTTACTCTGCACTCAACAGTTTACCCCCAAGGAACCAAGTCTGCGCCTCTGTGATCTCGGCATCGAGAATCCTGCCCGCAAACTCGGCACCTAGACGACCTTCAGGCACCGCGACATGCACGACTTTGTTGGTGGGCGTTCTGCCGGCGAGCGTGCGCTCATCACGCTTACTTACTCCTTCAAAGAGCACCGGCTGCACGCTGCCGAGCAGCCCGCGATTGTTGGCGAATGCTGAGCTGTGGACGAGCTCAACAAGACGATCGAACCGAGGTTGAGAGACCTCGCGCGAAACCTGCTCGCCGAGTGCGGCCGCCGGAGTGCCCTCTCGTGGCGAGTAGATGAAGGTGAACGCCTGATCGAAGCCAACCTGCTGGAGCACATCCATGGTGTCGTCAAAATCGGATTCGGTTTCTCCGGGGAACCCGACGATCACATCTGTAGAAAGTGCCAATCCGGGCACTGCATCTCGGACACGACTGACCAACCCTAGGTAGTCCTCCCGGGTGTATCGGCGGTTCATGGCAGCTAGGACATTGTCGGAACCGGATTGAATGGGGAGATGGAGATAGGGCATGACCGCGGGTACTTCTGCCATGGCGGCGATAGTGTCGTCGGAAAGATCCTTGGGATGTGAGGTAGCAAAGCGAATCCGGTCGACGCCCGTATCCGCAACTACGCGCAAAACCTGCGCAAAACGAGGCTCGCCGTACAGGTCGCGACCGTAGCTGTTGACGTTCTGTCCGAGCAGGGTCACCTCCCTGACTCCGTCGTCTACCAGTTGGCGAACCTCGGCCTCGATCTGCTCGATCGGTCGAGCCTTCTCGCGACCCCTCACGTAAGGAACGATGCAGTAAGTGCAGAAGTTATCGCAGCCGATGGTGATGGGCACCCACGCATGCCACGGGTGCTCGCGCTGTGTGGGCAGGTCACTCGCAAATCCGTCCGCCTCAGGCCATACCTCAACCTGAGGTAGACGCTGACTCCTGGCGGTCTCGAGCAGGGCTGGCAAGCTGGCAACGTTGTGGGTGCCAAAGACCACGTCGAGATGGGGAACCTGCTCCACGAGCCTCCGGCCGTCCCGCTGTCCGATACAACCCCCAACCGCAATGAGCTGTCCGGGTCGGACGGCCTTGGTGCTCTTGAGCGACCGTGCTTGGCCGCGCAGTCGCTCATCGGCGTTTTCGCGCACACAGCAGGTCATGAAGACGACAACGTCAGCATCTTCGGCTACTGAGACGGGCGTCATCCCTTGAGCGTTGAGTAGCCCGGCGACCCTCTCGGAATCGTGTTTGTTCATCTGGCACCCAAAGGTGCGAATCAGGTAGGTGTCCATGGCGTGGGCGAGTGTAGCACGCTCTCTGGAGC